>DATLUX010000499.1:0-24817 GCA_035577805.1 Verrucomicrobiia bacterium | reverse complement strand
CGCACGCGGCGCTGGTGCGGGATGTGGAGATGTTCCGCATGAAAAAGGTGCAGGCCTACATCGCCTTGCGGGGCAGCGCCAACATGAATGAGACCAGCGATGTGCCCAGCAACCAGATGGCGTTGTATTCGCGCCTGCTGCGTCCGGTCCTGAATTATCGGGTCAACAAAACGCGCTGGGTGGTTTTGCGCTGGCCCACCCCCAGCATGGCCCAGGCGGCCGGGCTGAGCACCGAAGCGTTCGAAGATTTTTATTTCGACGTGTGCACGATGGATTATCCGCGCATGGCCAAAGCCATGGTGCCCCTGGAACGGCGCATGCGCCGGGCCGATCGCGTGCAACTGAAAGGCCCCGGAACCGACCTGCTCTTTAGCATTAAAGGCATCGGCGCCAAGATGTGCAAAGGCGACCGCAATATCCCGGACGGCGAGGTTTTTTCGTGCCCGGTCAAGGATTCCGTCCACGGCACCATCCAATTCAATACGCCCACGCTCTACTCGGGCACCCGCTTTGATAATGTCCGCCTCGAGTTCGAGCACGGAAAGATCGTCAACGCCTCGGCCAACAACACCAAACGTCTAAACGAGATCCTCAACACAGATGCCGGGGCCCGTTACATCGGAGAATTCTCCCTCGGTTTTAATCCGCACATTCTCACGCCGATGTGCGACATCCTTTTCGATGAGAAGATCGCGGGCTCGCTGCACTTCACCCCAGGCCAGGCCTACGAACAATGCGACAACGGCAACCGCTCCGCCGTGCATTGGGACATGGTGCTAATCCAACGGCCCGAATGGGGCGGCGGCGAGGTTTGGTTTGACGGCGAACTCATCCGCAAAGACGGCCGTTTCCTGCCGCGCGACCTCAAGGCGCTAAATCCGGAGCATCTTCGCTAAGCGAGCGGTTCAAAAAAACCTAAGTAACGGCCGAGACCTGCCGATAACTCTGTTGACGTGTGTATAGCACCGACAACCAGAGTAACCCGGTTGGGTTCGGAGACGATGAGGTATCGTCCGCCGCAGCCTGCCATCCAACGATAGCCCACATGAAAGCGATCAAGACCCCCGTCGTCCTCAGCTTGTTGCTGACGCTGGCCGCAGGCGCACCCCTGGTCAGCCAGGCTCAGCAAGAAACCCCGAAACCCGGCAACACGACGCCGGCACCCATCGGCCCTGCGATCACTCCGATCCTGCCGCCGGCGCCCGCCGTGCCCAAAAAGCCGCTCCAGCAAACGCTCAACGGACGCGTGGTGTCCATTGATCGTTTCAACCGGTCAGTCACGCTGGCGGTCAACAACCTGACCTACGTGTTGCAGATCACCGACAGCACCCGGTTGAGCCGCAATGGTCAGGAGCAAAACATGGCGGACTTTGTGGTCGGCGAAGAAATCACCGTGAACGTGATGCTCCGCGAGCTGGCCAACGGCCGGATTGAAGTCGCCGTGTTGGCAGTCGAAATGCCGACCGTCGCCGCCGCGCAAGGCCAAGCCAAAGGCAAGGGGTATAGCAAAGGCGGTGACTTCACGACCCCTCCGCCCTTCATCAACGGCCCTAATCCTGGCAACGTCGACGGCCCGGTCGTGTCCAGAAACCGGTAATTTCAGCCCGGGCGTCGTCCACCCAGGACGCGCGCACCTGAGCTCAAACCGGCAAATGGACAGGCCTGTATTTTCAAGTTCGCCCCGCCGGAATCCCGTGCGGGGCGAACCATTTTATTCGATCAATTCCCTGCCCTGGGCTGTCCTTCGTGGTTGGCCTGAATTTCGCTTAGCGACTATTGCATGATCATGTTCGGCAAATTGTTATCCCTGACACGCGGCCAGGTTCTGCTCCTGGGATGCTTGGCCGTCGGCGCTCTGCAAGCCGCCGACTCGCCTGCGGTCATTCCGGGACCAGCGGCCCCAGCGGCCCCCACACCCGCGGCGCCTTCCATCGCGCCGGAGCTGGCGGCAGCTCCTCCCGCTTCGCCTGGAACAACCATTGTCTCCGGCACCAACGCCGCCAGTTTGCTCGCGTTGGCGGGCGACTCTTCCCAAACCTATCGACTCACCGCCAATGACCTCATCCGGGTCAGGGTTTACATGGAAGACGATCTCACCACGGAAATGCGCCTGGGCAAAGACGGCACCACCACCTTCCCGCTTCTGGGCGTGGTCAATCTGGCGGGCAAAACCGTGGAGGAAGCTGCCGCCAGCATGCGGGACGCGCTCGGCAAAGACTACCTGGTCAATCCCCAGATTACGTTGACCGTGATCGAATATGCCAAACGTCGTTTCACAGTTCTGGGCCAGGTTCAGAAACCGGGTTCGTACGAATTGCCGGGAGAAGAATCGGTCACGCTGCTGCAGGCCATCGCGATGGCCGGCGGCTTTACCCGTTTGGCCGTGCAAAGCAAAGTCACCGTCACCCGCATCGCCGGCGGCAAAAGAACCATGGTCGTGGATGTGAAATCCAACGCCAACGACCCGGCCACCAGACAATTTGATATCCAACCCGACGACACCATCATCGTTGCCGAACGGGTCTTCTAACGAGCCTCCGCTTTATGCCTACGCCTCATCGTCCCCGGACCTCTTCCCGCTCCAAAGACAGCGCCTCGGATCAAATCGATTTCCGGGCGATCTATTACAGCGTGCGCGAGCGCGCCTGGGTCATCGGCCTGTGCCTGCTCCTGGCCGGAATCGGTACCGCAGCTTATTTGATTCGAGCGCCGCGCATTTACGAGGCCAAGCTCGTCCTGCAAGTCGAGCAGGAAGAACAAAAGATCCTCAACATCCAGCGCGTGCAGGCGGAAGACCCCCAAAGCCTCGAGTTCCTGAAAACCATCGAGCAGACTCTGCAAAGCCGCGCGCTGCTTGAACGCGTGGTCGACACCAACCAACTGGCCGACGATCCGCGCTTTCTTGGCCCGCTGGACAAATCCCTGCCGCCCAGCCGCGAGGAGCTGATCGACGAAATGTCGCGCATTGTCGCCTCCAAACTCCGCAAAGGCACGCGCCTGATCGATGTCACCACCGAACACACCGACCCGCAGGTCGCCGCCCTGATCGCCAATTCCGTCTACAACGAGTTCATCAACCAGAGCTTTGAGCGCAATTCTTCCACCACCGACAACGCGTACGGCTTCCTCCGCAATGAAGAAACCCGCTTAAAGGCGCAGCTCGAAGAATCTGAAGCCGCCATGCAAGCTTACAAGGAAACCACCAAGTCCGTTTCCCTGGAAGACCGCCAAAACGTCGTGGTCGAGAAGCTCAAGGAACTCAACCAAAAGGTCACCGAAGCCAAGTCCCAGCGCATCCTGCAGGAAACCGCCTATGAGCAGGCGCGCAGTCTGAGCAATGACGCCGCCGCCATGATGTTCCTCCCCGCCGTTGCCGTCGACCCCGCCATCACCGACATCCGCGCCAACATCGCCCGACTTGAATCCGATTTAGCCAACCTCCGCCAGCGTTACCGCGAAAAACATCCGCGCTACATGCAGACCGCCAGTCAGCTGGCCGAGTGGAAACAAACCCTCACCAACACCGTCCTCAACATCCCGCGTGTAATCAAATCCCTCTTTGAGAGCGCGCACACCGCGGAAGTCGCCCTCGAGACCGCCCTCAGCCAACAGGAAGAGGCCGCCCTCGAACTCAACAAACAAGCCTTGCACTACAATGCGCTGGCCCGCGAAGTCGAATCGGACCGCTCCCTCTACGAGGCGGTCATCAACCGGATCAAGGAAACAACCCTGACCAAGGACCTCAACGCCAGCAAAGTGCGCATCGTCGAAATGGCCACCGCCCCCGAATTACCGGTCAAGCCCAACAAGCTTCGCGTGGTGCTCTTCGGATTACTGGCCGGATTCGGCGGCGGCCTGCTTCTGGCCCTGCTCCTCAGCTCACTGGACCGTTCCCTCAAGACCGTCGACCAAGCTGAAGAATACCTGGGCGTGCCGGTCCTCAGCGCCGTCCCCCGCTTCACCGGCGTCGAAGACGGCAAACGCAAACTGATCAACGCCGAAGACGCCGAAAGCGTCGAAGCCGAAGCCTTCCGCACCCTGCGCACCTCCCTCTCCATGTTGGGCCGCAAAGAGGATCGCCGCGTCTTCCTCTTCACCAGCGCCATTCCGTCCGAGGGCAAGACCTTCTGCTCCCTCAACTACGCCATCAGCCTCGCCCAACAAGGCCTCAAAACGCTCCTGATCGATTGTGACCTCCGCCGGCCCATGGTCGAAAACAGTCTGCTCAGCAACAATCAACGCGGGCTCGGCCTCACCGATTATCTGACCGGCCGACAAGACTTCAAATCCGTCGTGCACCAAACCGAGACGGAACATTTCTCTTACATCCCGGCCGGTTCGCATGCGCCCAACCCCGCCGAACTGCTGGCCCGCACCGGCATCGACCATCTCATCGATGAAGCGCTGCTGCATTACGACCGGATCATCGTCGATTCCGCCCCGGTCCATGCCGTCAGTGATACCTTGCTCATCTTGAATCGCGTCCAGACTCTTTGCCTGGTCGTGCGCTGCGGGCGCACGCCGCGCAATTCCGTGCTGCGCGCCGTGCAGATGCTCAAGGATGCCGGCGCGCCGTTGGCCGGGGTGATTATGAATCTCATCCCACGCGCCCGCGGCCGTTACGGCTACTACTACGACAGCTATTACAGCTACGGTTACTACGGGAAATATCACTACAGCTCCAAAGAACGCGACCGCGAGAAGGACCACGACAAGGACCGCGCTCAAGCGGCCTGACGCCTCGGAATCCGCGGGAAGGACGTTGAGCGAGAGACTCGATCTCGTAGCGCCGGTTGGGTTCGCTCCTGGCCCGGCTAGCCGGGTCGTAGCGGCTCAGGGGCTCCACTCAAGCACTGGCGGCGAATCCGCGAAGACCGGCTGGCGGCCTCGCTCAGCGCGGGTCAGAAAAAATGAACTCCAGCAGATCGGCCATGTCCTGGTTGGCCAATCCTTCTTCCAACCCCTCCGGCATGAGCGACGTTTTCTGAGCCTGAATCGTGGCCATGCGCGAACGCGGCACGCTCACTTCCTGGCCGAGGGGCTGGCGCACGGTGACGCTGTTGGCGCTTTCGTTGACGATGATGCCCGTGTAGCTATCTCCTTCCTTGGTCTCGATCACGTAAGCGAAGTAGCTCGGCGGAACCTCGCGGTTGGGGTCGAGGATGTTCACCAGCAGTTTCTCCTTCCCGCCGCTTCGCGCCCCCGCCAAATCCGGGCCGACCGCAAAACCGTCGCTGCCAAAGCGGTGGCAGGATTGACAGCGTTGCCGGAATAGTTCCTGGCCGCGATGAGGATCGCCGCGCAGGTCCAGGGCCGGGCGAAAACGCCGGACGACATCCTCACGCTTGTCGTCCGAGCGCGCCCCGATCAGCTGGACAGCGCGCTGCTGCAGCGCGCGATCCGGATGCTGCCGAAGCGCCACGATCTGCATCAGAGACAAATCGCGGCGTTGGACCAGGCCTGCCTCCATCGCGCCCAGCAACCCACCCGTGCGGTCGGGACGCTTGAGCAACACCTCCACCACCCGGTCACGAACGGTGGGCGTCAGGGACGCCCAGTGAGCCAGGAGATCGCCGGCCAGCCCGGGCGGGGAAAGCCGATCCAGCGCCGTCAAGGCCGCCAATTGAATCGTCTGCGGCTGCTGCGCCCCCGGCAGGAAGAGAAGGGTCCTCCCGCTTTCAAGGCTGGGCCCGAAGGCCAGCAGAGCGATGGCCTCAAGGCGCGCCGATTCGGGCGCCTGGGCGTCAGCGGCCAAGGCCGCCGCGCGGTCCAGCAGTGATTCGAAGTTCACTCCAGCCTGCCCGAATGAGCTGCCGGCGCGGCGCAGTCCGTCCCCCAGGCCACTGGCCAGCGGGAATGCGACCAGCGGATCACGCGTCGAGACCAAAGCCTGCCGGACCCGCGCCAGGTCAGCCGGCTGGTTGGCCGCTCCCACCACCGCGGCCAAATCGCGCAAGAGTTCACGCCAACCCGCCGCGGTCGCGGACGCATCCGTATCACGGGCCAACAAGCTGAACATTTCTCCCGCGCCCTCCGCCAGCGACGACAAAACCGCCGCCCGCATCATCGGCTCGGCAGCGTCGCGCCGGGCGATTCGTTCCAGCACACGGAGCCGCTCCGGAGGTCGGATCTCACCCAACGTGAAGGCCAGTTGGTAACGGACACCCACGGCCGGGTCCGCCGCGAGCGTGGAAAGATTGTTCCACAGCTCGGTCGAGGGGACGCCGTTCTGGAGGAAGCTTTCGGACAGACGAACGGCGTGTTCGCGCACAACGCTGTTAGGATCGGAAAGCGCCTTCAAGAGATGCTTCTCCTCCAGCGCTCCCAATCCTTGCAGCGCGTATAACGCGTGCAAACGGCCGAGGGCTGACTTGGATTGCGTCAAGAGTTTCGCAAGTCCCGGTGCAGCCGCTCGATCGTTGCGTTCGTAGAGCAGTCTGGCTGCGGTGTCACGATGCCAGCCGTTGGGATGCTCGAGCGTCGTTACCAGTTCGGCGAGCGAGGCGCGAGAAAGGTGGGGCCGTTCCGGTTGCTTGAAACCGTCCGGCACCACACGATAGATCCGCCCCCGATCGCTGCCCGCGTACGGATCAAGGTGTTTGAGGATCGACTCGGGTATGGCCACGGGCGCCTCGATCGTCTGGCGATACATGTCCGCAATGTAGAGCGTGCCATCCGGCGCATTGGCGATTTGAACGGGGCGAAACCAGGTGTCTTTCGAGGCCAGAAATTCCACCGCCTGCTCGTCGGCGGGGCGCTCGGCGCGGGCGGTCGGTCCCCGGTGCACCACCTTCTTGTGGTGCACGATATTCTCCGCGGGATCCGCCACGAAGGCGTCGCCCACGTACTCCCGCGGCCAGGCGTTACCTCGGTAGATGGTCAGACCACAGGCGGCGGAGAAGTAACCCGACGCCCGTCCACCCGCCTCGATCCCGTTCTCGAGTCCCTCCAGGCGCCACTTGGTGCGCAGCACCCGCCACGGTTCCTCCGGGCTGATGCGATACAAGGCCGCCTTGGGCCCGTCGGCCGGAATGTCGACGGTGGGGTTCGGCATCGTGTAGTAGGGATTCCGGTCCGCATAACGCCGATCGAAAAGCTGCGTCATGATGTGACTGTGTTGCCGGCAAAGGAACGGTCGTCCGTCGTCATTGAACCCCATACCGTACTGGCCGCCACCCGCCTCGACCATCAACGTCATGGTCCGGGGATCAAAAGCGAAATTACCTCCGAGCGTGACTGGTTTGGCGGCGGGATTGGTGGGATTGGACACGACTCCGGCGTCCCGGTTGCTCAAACCGTGAATGCGATTGTCGAGACCCCAGGCCAGGCTGTTGAAGGCGCCCTCCGCTTCGAGCTTGGACGCCCGATTTCCCCAGCCGGTGAGGACAACCTGCTTTTCATCGGCGACTCCGTCGTCGTTGGTGTCTTTATAGAAAAGCAAATCAGGGGTTGAACCGACGAAGACTCCACCGCCATAGCAAAAGATCGCCGCGGGCCAGCGCAGTCCGTTCGCAAACACGGTGGACTTATCGAAACGGCCGTCCCCGTCGGTATCCTCCAATCGCCTGATTTGTCCGAGGAATTGTTCGCGGCGCTCGGGATAGTCGTTCATTTGCACGACAAACAGCCGGCCGTCTTCATCGAAGGCCAGCGCGATCGGATCCGTGACGAGCGGTTCGGACGCGACCAGTTCGAGGTGAAAGCCCCGACGGAGTTGAAAGGTGTTCAAGGCATCCCGCGCCGGCACCGGCGGGAATTTCGGCAGCGCCTTCGGGTCCACGATCGGCTGCTCCGCGCCCTGTAACCGGGCCGGCCCGTGAACCGGCGCCAGGAGAGCGAGAAGAACCAGGACGGTTGGTCCGAATTCGCTGATTCGAGCCAGACGCGATGGGCAACCGGCCGCAGGATGGCGCCTCTGGTTACTGTTCACGGCTTAGGTTCAATCACCGTCACCTGAACAGGCTCAAGGAAGTCATTGCTGAGTGCAGCCACCTCCTCGGGGCGCATGAGGCCTTCCTGCAGCCACAGCCGATAGCGGACGGTGAGCGGTTTGTCTTTTTCAATCGTGTATTCAAAGTAAGAACCGAACCGGCCGTATTCCCGTTCGCTAAAGCGGGCTTCCTTGGGGTTTCCAGGATAGTCGAGGTACGCCGCCGTGTACCGCTTTCCGCCCAGCACAAATGACATCGCGTTCCATGGCAAATTCACCGGTCCCCGGCGGGTTTGTGGATCCCAATTGCGCGTTTCGCCGGGTTTTCCGGGGCCGTCCGGACGAACAAAGATCGTCTCCTGTGCGGTGAAGGCATCGACGTCGTTGTGGGCCCGGAACTGAAACCCGGCGTGCTGCGGATCCCCATCGATGCGGACCGGACCCGACAAGGTTCGGAGCCGCGAAGCGAAATCGATGAGATGGCCGCCGGGAACCTGGTAAACCGTCAACTCGCGCTCCTCTTCGGCGAAGGCCGTATCCTTCCCATGCCAGCGGATGTCAAGTCGGTGCCGCCCGAGAACGGAGCCGGCCTCTGACGCGAGAAAACGTTCATGCTGCTGAAAAGCGCCGTCGATGCAGTGCCAGGTATCGGCGGTCTTGCCGTTGCCGTAGCCGATGCGATTAAAGCCATAAAAAATTCCGCGATGATGCGGGGAGTGCACCTTGGGATCTTCGTTTAATCCATTGGTGACAATTCGCTCTCCATTTGGAGAATACACGTGATGAAAAACCTTGTAGGTCCGAACTCGGCTTGCCGGGGTGGATTCATCCAGCCGTTCGTAGTGATAGGTGACGATATGGCGCTCACCAAACAGCAGCTCGGTATGATGGCCGGGGTGATCGCGCCAGGCGAAGCCGCCCCCGTTTGAAGGCGAGGCGGGTTGAGTTGAAAAGGTTGCTTTCAATCGCATCGACTCGCCGGCCGCCAAGCGCGGCAAGACAAAATGCAGCTCGCCGGCCGCGGTGGAAGTGGAAGTAAGGCTGGGACCGGTCCATTGGGCCGGGAGCACGCGGCCGTCCGCCGCCGTCAGCGCGACAGAAGCAATCTGGCCGTTCCCGATCGAGCGGCGAGACATCTGCACGCGCACCGGCACTTGATTGCGGTCAATGCGTCCCGCGGCCACGATCAAATCACAGGACGACGTATCACCCCAGGCGGGATCGGCAGCCCCCAAATGGGCAGCCATGCATCCAACCATGAGGACCAGGCGCGCGCTGAGGGCCGCACTGAAATCGCTTTTGACCGGATGGACCCCATCCCATGTTCTGGTCAGTGATCGGTGTAATCTGTTCATAGGTTCATTCTCTCAGTTGGACAACAAGGTCGGCTTGTGGTTTGCCGTTCGCCGTGTCGCACTGGGCCTGAGCGCTACGTTTCCGCCACGCCCAAGCCGGGTCCATTGATCTCCTGAGTGCGCAGCATTCCATCGGTAATGCGGAACATCCCCGGGAATCGCGATTCCCAGGCCCGGTTGGCCTGGGGCAGATACTGACGCGCATTCGCCTCGACCGCGGTGATGGTCGGCACACGCGCCTGCAGGTTGGCGGTTTGGATGAGGGCCGCACCTGGGCAGCTCATGTCACCTCCACATAAGAATATTTGTTCCTTTCCCGCCAGCGAGGCAATCAAGATCATATGAGTAAGTCCTTTGGGAGATTTCACGGCGGCTCCCGTCCAGCCCAATTGACGCGCCAGCAGCAGCGAGTCCACGTCAATCAACGACTCATCGATCACGACCGGACACAATCCGGCTGCCTGGTGCATGGCGTTCTCGGGGTGGCCCTGCAGATCGCGCGAAGTGGGTTGCTCCGTGTACTTAATCCTGCGGTAGCCGACCGGCATCTTCGCTTTCAATTGCGTTAAGAACTCGATGAAATAATCGACGTTCGGACACTTCTCGTTGAAATCGAGCACGTAGGCCCAGTCCTGGACACGCCGTTTTTCTTGGATCCTGGTGGTGACGACGTCGATCTGCAACACCCGTGCAACGTCCCATTTCAGGTCCGTTCCGTTCAATTTGATCTTAAACTCAATTAGCCCGTTGTAGGCGATCCATGCGGGCAGTGTCTCGGGCCAGCCGTCCTTGAGAGGATGTTTGTTTTCACTGTCTTCAATCGGGTCCACGGCCGAGATCAAATGACAGAGCGGCATGCGCGATTTGGGCCGAGGCAGCAGAAAATGACTGGGATAAAGTCCCTGGTAGCCCGCGCCCAGATAACGGGACAAATCATAGTTCATGAACTCGGGACCATAGGTATCGAAGGAATTGACCCGATGCGCCTTGCCAAACGCGTCGTGGATGGCGCTATCGAAGGCCGCGGCGGTCACCAGCGTGCAGAGTTTCGGAATCGGATCCGCCAACCGCAGGCGCGCGGACACCTCGGCCGCGGCTTGGAAATACAGCGGCGCCAGATCCCAGTTCATGTCGATCGGGTGGCCAAATTCCGCGTAACCGCCGGTCACCTTGGCCAGCTCCGTCGCCAGCGCTTTCATCGCCTCGTTCTTGGTCTCGGGCGATACCTGCTTCGACGGGAAGGAAAAGGTGTGATTAAACGGGATTATCCCGAATCCGTGGGCGACCTTTCCGGCAGCGGTGCGGACGGAACACCTCACCGTCACCAGGGTGGCCCGATCCATCACGGCGCCCGCAAAACCCACCGGAGCTCGATAGACATGCTCGTCGTACTGGAAGGAAATGTCTTCGATCCAAATGTCGCTCTTTTTTCGGCGGTCAGGGGGGAGGATGCCGGTGCAACCGCTCAGCGCGGCGGGAACCACGCCGGCCGACAGTGCGGCGACCTTCTTCACGAACTTACGCCTTGTCATCACTCTGGTTTCGTTCATGTTGGCGCACTCAGGGAATGTCTGGAATCAAGGCATCTGAACAGATGGTACAGGATTGCCAAGCTTCTAAAACACCGACGACGCCTGGCAACGGGATCGACCAAATCATAATGCGCCAAGGTTCGGAATAAACCGCGTGAACCATCTTGAGCACAATCGGCGAGCGTGGAACCAGGGAGTAATGTCCGGGAGCATCTGGGCCCAGCCCGTGGACGAGGCGACGATCGCCCAGGCCCGAACCGGCACCTGGGAAGTCGTGTTGACTCCCAAAACCCCGGTGCCCAAGGCTTGGTTCGGCGATCTGCGGGGCCAGCGCGTGCTGTGTCTGGCCTCCGGCGGTGGTCAACAAGCCCCCATCCTCGCCGCCGCCGGCGCCACGGTCGTCAGCTTCGACTTGTCCGAAGAGCAATTACGCAAGGATCAGCTGGTGGCGGAACGCGACCGTCTTGATCTCCATTGCGTGCGGGGTGACATGACTGACCTGAGCTGCCTGGCCGCGGCGTCGTTCGATCTCATCTTTCATCCCGTCTCCAACGTTTTTGTTCCGGACCTCGCGTCAGTGTGGCGCGAGTGTCATCGGGTGGTCCGGCCAGGCGGGGCGCTGCTGGCCGGCTTTATGAATCCGGCCATGTTCCTGTTCGATCACCACGAGGCGGAATCAACCGGGCAGTTGCTGGCGAAATTCCGGCTGCCTTACTCCGATCAGGCCAGCTTGAGCCCGGCCCAACTGCAGGCCAAATTGGACCGAAACGAGCCGCTCGAGTTTAGCCATTCTTTGACGGCGCAGATCGGTGGTCAGATCGAAGCTGGCTTCCTGCTCGCCGGGTTGTATGAGGATCATTGGTTGGACGACACGTGGCTGTTCAGCAACTTTTCCCCAGTCAGTATCGCGACCCGGGCGTTGCGTCCGCGCTGAGGGGCTGACCAACTACAATTGGCTACTTTCAGCGATCACCTGCAAAATGAACCCCGATTGGCAACAGCTCTGGCAGCGAGTCACTCAGGAGTTCCAATGCGACCTGACCTCGGTGCATGGGCCAGCGCACTGGCGTCGAGTCGAACGCAACGGTCTGCTGCTCGCCGGGCGAACCGGCGCCATCGAGACAGTGGTCCGACTCTTTGCCGTGCTCCATGATTCCCGGCGGGAACATGACGGCTGGGACAATACCCACGGAGCCAGGGCGGCGGCCTACGCCAAGACTCTCCGCGGCGTTCTGTTCGATCTGCCCGACGACCAGTTCGATCTGCTCCTTTATGCCTGCGCGTGGCATACCCATGGCCAGTTGAACGAGGAACCGACCATTGGCACTTGCTGGGACGCGGACCGCCTGGATCTGGGCCGGGTCGGGATGCAGCCGGAAGCCAGATATATGAGCAGCGAATTCGCGCGAGAGATCGCGGCGCACGGTTCGGTCGAAACCTTCATGCAACGAGGTAAGGCGCGGCGGCCTGATCCAAAGTGACGCCTGGGTTGTTTTTATGTGTCTCGCAACGGCCGCAGCCGCCCGGGTGCGCGCGAGGCGCAGGATATTTTCAGGGCTACTTCTTTTTGCCTTTGGCTTTGCCGTTGCCCTTCCCTTTGCCTTTGCCCTTACCGCCCTGACCGTTGTTGTCGCCCTGGTCATTGTCGTCGTCATCTCCGTCATCTGGCGAAACGCGGTGGTGGCCTTTATCGTGCGGAACGAGGACGCGGACATCCCCGACGGTGCTGTTGCCGGCATCGTCCAGGGCTTCTACGGAGATCGTATAGACGCGGCCATTGCCGTGGCCGGAGCGTTCGGCGCGGAGCAATACTTTGTGATCACCTTGGATCACCCAGTCCGGGGCCGTGTTGCCGGAGCCGGTGGAATCATCCGCTTCATTGCTCGTGACGCCGGTGATCCGCCAAGTGACGTTGCCGCAAGTATCACTGGCTTTTACGCGCAGGCGAGCGCAGACCAGTTTGTGGTTGGGAGGCCAGAGGATGTTGGGCGAGGCCAGGATGGGCTCGAGTTCCGGCGGGGTGGTGTCGGCGACCACCACGGTGCTGGAGCACATCACCACATTGGTGCCGTCGTCAGTCACCCCGAAGCTCACGTCGTTGGCGCCGAATCCAAATTCGTTGGTGAAGGAGAGGGTCACACCATTGGAAGCACTGGCGGAATCGATAACATTGGTGAGCGCAGGCACTCCGTTGATGGCCAACACCAACATCAGGTTATCGCCATTGGTATCCTGGACCATGGCTTCCACGACACCGATCGTGCCGTTGGTTCCGGTGCACTCGAGGACTTGATTGCTGGAACAGAGGATCGTGGGGGCTGCCGCCCATACGCTTGGGCACAAAAGAACCGCCGCCAAACTGACGAACTGGGTTAAACGCGTTTTCATGACTGACTCATTTCGGGTTTCGGTTGAGCGATCCCTCGCAACTCACTTTGCTCACCAGCTAGCACTTTATGCGGGCCGGACGCAAAAAATCCTTCTCCTTCCTTGGGTCAGGTACTGCTTGCGACGTTCTCGTAATAACCCAGACCACGTGGATTAGCAAGAATCCCGGCTTAGTTTTTTCACCCACAAGGTTCCTCGGGGATTCCCCTGCCATTGCGACTTGCAAAGACGGACCAACGGGTCATGGATCACGGACCCGGTCCGATCGGCGCGCAGCCAGTGAGTGAGTTGAGTGAGTTCGCCGGCAACTCAGGACACTAACTTTATAACTTTAACTCGCGCGCAGCTTTCGCAGATAAAGTAGCGTTGCGGCGAGGCCGGTGCCGGCCCCCCAGAAAACCCCCAGCAGCAGGTAAAGCGGCGAGCGATGCCAGGTTTGTTGAGTGAAGAGGAGAAATCCACTCGCAGCGGCAAGTACTAGGACGAGCCAGACTGGCCAACCGCGAGGCTTGAGCTTCAGCAGATAAACAGCAGCCGCACTTCCGATGACGCCGGAGACGCTGCCTTGGAAAGCCGTGGTGCCGTCCTCTTCCGCCAGCCAACGGTGGCTGAGGAATACGAATAGGGCGCCGAAAAGGCCGCCCAACAGGACCACGTAGGCCCAGCCGGTGATGCTTCTGCGCTCGTACTCACGCTCAGCTTCGGCCTCCGCTTGCGCTTCGGCGGCCATCGCTTTGGCCAGCTCCGGTGCGCGATTGCCAACAAAATGGTCGCGGTCCAACAGGAACAGCACCTCACGCACGCGGCGCGCGGCCATTGTGGTCACAGCAATCGAGAGCATGACCAGGCCGACCGGGCCGTTGTCTTTGGACAAGATCTCCTCTCCCCAACCGACGGCTGCGGATATTCTCAAGATCACGGCAGCGCCCAGGGCAAATCCCAGAAGGCCAAACAATCCGTGGCCGAACAAGAAACGGGGGCTTACCGGGCGGCCCTCGAAGATCACCTGGCGTTCACGCGCCGCGAACCGCCACCACTCGGCCTTCTTCGAGGTGCTTCGCTTCGCGTTTTCCCGGTTGCTGAGAGACCAAAGTGCGAACCAGGCCGGTGCACTAATAAGGAGAGCGGTTCCAGCTGGAGCGAACAAGCGGAACGGAACAGGCTGGCTGCGATGACTGGTCTCCCAATCCTGAGCCTGCCGAAAGCTCAGCCACCATTGGCCGACGCAAGCCGCGGCGAAAAGCATCACGGTCAGCAGCATAACCAGTCCGGGATGTTGAACCAACCAGCGCGAAGCCGCGCGGAAAAACCCGACGCGCATGGCGGCGGCGTTCGGCTGCGATGGCGAAAGAACCTCCATTGGGAAATTCACGTGACGAGGAAGAGTTCAGTAAGGTTCCGGCACCTTGCCGGCATTATAGCTGTCCAAAGTTTGCTGGAACTGCTCTTTGCGCCGGCCTTTGGCCAGCTCAACCGCCTTTTGCTGCAGATCGAGGGCTGCCTTGCGCTGATCTTTCAGAAACAGGACCCGGGCCAGAGTGTCCAGGATTTCGGCGTTGCCGTTCTTGGTGATTTCATCGGCGTTCCTGGCAATGGATTCGGCGACATCCAAGCCGGGTTTTTCCACGCCGTTCCGGATCGCGATTTCCCAGGCGATTTGATTCAGCACCATGGGCTCGTCTTTATGAGTCGCGGTGAGTTGGGCCGCCAACTTGGCGGCGTTCGGATAATCTTTGCGGTCCAACCACAGCCCCAGACGCCGCCGGCCAATCAGCGGGCGCTCTGATTCCGGCGAAAGCTTTTCGATTTGGGCAAGGACCGTCTCGGCCTGGGCCCATTGCTTTTTCTTGCGATGCTGGTCGAACTGGTACCAGAGCGTGCGCAATCGCTGGCTAAGCGGCAATTGTCCTTGCTGGTAGCTCTCGAGCACCTTTTGGAAGGTGTCCTTGCGTCGCCCTTCCGCCAAAGTCATGGCCTTGTCTTCCAGTTCGACCGCGGCTTGTTGCTGACCTTTCAGAAATAAGACGCGTGCCAGAGTGTCGAGGATCTCGGGGTCCTTGCCCTTGGCTGCCTGGTTGGCGCGCCGCGCAATTTTTTCAGCGAGCTTCAGATTGGGCTCCTCGATGTCTTCGCGGGTGACGAGATCCCAGGCCAAACTGTTTTGCGCCAGCGTATCGTCCGGCCGGCTGTCACTGATCTGTTCGGCCAGCCGATAAGCGGCCTGATAATCCTTGCGATCCAGGAAAAGTCCAACGCGTCGCAGACGCAGCTGGTCCCGCTGATCGGCCGGGAGAAGCTTTTCAATTTGCGTCAGGGCGGCTTCGGCTTGGTCCCATTCTTCCTTGTGGCGGTGTTTCCGGTAGGCAGTGTTCCACGTGCGGATCTGCTCTTCTGCGGTCAATTGCGCTTCATATTCGATAGCGGCTTTCTTCATGTCGAAGGTCCCGCCGAGCAATTCTTCCAGAAAACTTTCCTTCAGCTCCATGGGATGTCCGATCCAAGCGATGCGAGCGTGTTGATCCACGACAAAAGCCGTCGGAATCCCCTCCTGTCCGGCCGCGTCCATCCAGGTCTGGGCCATCTCGCCGCTTTGCCCCTCTGCGACGGTGTCCAGCGCGACCCGGTAGGTCATGTCGCGTCCCATCTGCTTGACGAACGGCGCGACCAGGCTTTGATCTTCCTCCCAAACATCCTGGCCGATGACTACCAGGCCGCGCTTGCTGAACTTGGTGTGCAGTTCGTTCAGGTGCGGAATTGAAGCTCGGCACGGACCGCACCACGTGGCCCAAAACTCAACGAGGTAAACCCGCCCGGGCTCGAACCCGTTCACGGGCTCGCCCTGGACCCATTTTGAGGCCCGCAGTTTGGGCGCCGCCCCACCCACTTTGAGTTGGGCCGTTGCGCTCTGGAGCTCCGCGGCCGGGACCAGGCTCAGGACCAAGGCCAATATCATTGCTCCGCGCCTCGAACATGGGGTTCCCAGACCAGGAGGTGATGGGGGCGGAGTTCGCTCTTTCATGACGATGAAGCTACGCCTTGCGCCCCGCTGGGGACAAGAACGAAGCCTGCGAAGAAAGTGGGCGCGGCCGGCGCGGAGTTGTGACCTGCCTGCGAGACGGACAAAGGCACGAGGGCACTCCAAACCCGTCAACTGCCCGCACGACGCGCGTTCTTATTTGCGCTGTTGATAGCGCTCGGCTCCGGCCAGGGTCCGACGCGCGCGGTCAGCCAGATCCGGGCGATTGCCCGCGACGACTTCTTCGAGCAACTTCCGGCCGCGGGCTTGTTCCGCGGGCTCAGCACTGAACACATTGGCATAGCCCACCCAAAACTTGGCCTCCAGATCGTTGGGGTTCTGAGCGAGAGCGATCTCAAATGAAGCGCGGGTGGACTCTGCTCGGGTCCGCATGCTTTGTTCGATGGCAGCACGGCGGTCCGTGGCGCCGGCGGGAATCGTGGCCAAGGGCGGACCGTCGACTCGTTCCAAGCCGCGCTGCCGGTGCATCTCGGATTGCCAAAGCGCCGCGGAGGCGTTAGCGCGGGCTTTTGTTTGTTGCATCGCCCGTTCCACAGCCCGACAGGCTGCGTCGGTCAGGGCTGTCCCAGTCAGGTCTGGAAGGGGAATTTCATCTGGCGGCCCCCCCAAGCGCTGCACGCGCAAGACCGCCGGGGAAATAGGGCCTGAGCTGGAGGCCGGCGCAGAGTCGTGGGCCTCCACTCGCCAGAAAGCCGGCAGTATTTTGAGTTGAGGCCGGGTTGTCTCATTGGTCGATCTCGAGGCTGAAGCCACAAAGTGGGCGCTCAGAAACGGCGCAGCGTCGCCTGCAGACACAACTTCATAGCCGGCGCTGCGATAATGTTGCGCGAACGCTCCGGCCAGGCCATCCCAGCGCGGGCCGTTGAACGAACCCGCCACGATAAAATGTTGCTTGGGCGTGAGCAACCCGGCGCGTCGGACCAGAGCCGCCACCGCCAGCGCCGCAGATTTCGGTCGGGCCGCGTCAAACCCCAGCGCCGCGACATCGGTCATGGTGCCGGTTTCCACATCGATCACACGAACCCACAGCTGGGTGCGAGTCGCCCGCGCGAAGATGGCGCCGTTGACCAGCCAATCGGCACCCGACTGCCGGCCGGCGCGAAGGGTCGCTTCTGCGGACGCGAACAGTCCATTGGTTGGAGTGAGTACAGTCACGGCAGTCTGACGGGCCGCTCCTTCGATCCACTGAAACTTGGGCTCGCGTTCAAGTTCGCCGCGGAGCGATTCAATCAGCAGGGTGCTGGCGGCTGCGAGTTCCGGCTGCTTCTGTTCTGCCACAAACGGGCCCAGGACAGCGCGTATGATTGCGGCGGTCGAGGGCGGGCCGCCGGCCAGCAGCAGGGCCAAACCAAGTGAGAGAGGACCGCTGGGACCGGACCAAAGGCGAGGAGCGGGGCGCATAGCATCAAAGGCCACGGATGCCACGGGGGCGTGGCCGGGCAGATCATCGGCGTAAATCCCGCAGGCTAAAGTTGCTCTGGGCAGAAGCCAGGGGCTGTCGTACGCGTTGAGCCGTGCTGACTGCTGTAGCGGCGGCAAGAAGCGAGAGCGGCAGAGCGGTGGTCACAGACCGCCGCTACAGCGTGGACTGGCTTGGGCTCCGGCCGTGCACTTTACAGGTCGACCACCACGTCAGGGACTCCACTGAAGGTCACGGACTCAACTGGACGATGCGATAGAAACGTTGCGGGCTGGCGGTGAGATCGTCAGTTACCGTGAGGCTGGTGCCTCCCGCGACTTGAGCAGGCCCAAGGTTGAGCCACGGCCCATCGCCGAGCCGTGCGGTGTATTGAACCTGGTAGGTTCGGCCCGGGATCGTATCGAACGACATGGTGATTTCGTTGGGGCCAGTGCGGGTGATGGTCGATTGCGGTCCGAGCAGGACAACCACCGTTACGCTGCGCACACCGCTCATGGGTGGATTGCCGTTATCGGTGACGCGGAGTTTGATCTCATTGGTGCTGGGGGCCTGGTTGGGCGCGGGCGTCCAAGTGAATAAACCGCTGTTCGGATCGATCTGACTGCCGAGGGGCGAGACCGGCACCAAGCTAAACGTAAGCAACTGCGGCGGCGCACCGGGGTCGGTGGCGGTGGCGGTGAAGCTCACCGTTTCGCCCAAGCGGATGGTGCGGCTTTGGATGGCGGCGATCTGCGGGGCGACGTTGCCGCTGGTCATGACGTTGGCGTTGCAGGGGGTGGGAATGGCCAGAGTGCCGATGCTGGCGGAGCCGTCGGGGAAACGGCCTTCACTCACGTCGTCTGCCTGCGGGCCGAACTGAACCAGGTCGATCAGCGTCTCGCCATCGGGCGCGTAGAGCGCGATCGTGTCGCCAGCGCGAGAAAGCGCGAAAGGAACATGCAGATCGCGATGGGCCGGGCTGTTCTGCTGCGGCTGGCCATCGGCCCAAACGAGGAAGAACTGGCCGGGGGCGATCACGTATTGGCCATTAGCCGGGATGCGGAAGCGATCATCGTCGTTGCCGGGATTATCGGTGAGATAAAAGTCGCCCAGATCGACGGGGGCGGTGCCGGCGTTGTAGAGTTCGAACCAATCATCGTAACCGGAGCCTGGCGGGTCAGCGGGGTCGGCGAGGTTATTGGTGTTGGCGGCCATCCATTCGTTAATCCGGACGTCGACGTAACGGGCGGCATTCGTGGCGCTGGGGGTAGCGTCGTAGAGGACCTGGCGATGGATGAGTTGGCCATCGGGGAAATCGCCGTAGCTTTGTCCCGGGGCGACGCCGCTGTAGGTGAGGTAATCGGTGATTTGGGGACGGTCAAAGACCAGACGCACGAGCGCGACCGCGCCGGTGCTGCTGTTGAGTCGGAAGCTGGTGTGAAGGTTATTGCCGGAAGTTTGCTCAGGCTGTCCGTCGGCCCAAATGAGCTTGAATTCCTTGGCTCCGATGGTGGTGAGCGCGGGGAATTGCCATTGAGTGAGGTTGCCGCTGTAATTGTCCGCCAGATAATAGCCGGAAAGATCGATGGGGGTATCGCCTGAGTTGTAGAGTTCGATCCATGGATCGCGTTCGCCGCCGTTGTCGGTCGGGCCGGAAACATTGACGGGCTGGAGCTCGTTCAGATAGAGCGGGTCATAGGGCGGCAGGAAGTCCGCCACGGAGCTGGCCGAGCCGGGCGTGGCCTGAACCGGGACCACGCGGCAGGAGCTTTTGAAGGTGCTGCCATTGCGGCAGTACATGTTGACGAAACTGGCATTGGTGGTCGGCTTGAACCAGTAACTGAGGGTGCAGATCGTGTTGGTGGGGAAAGGCTCAAAGATCTGACGCAATCCGTTGATGGGCGAGCCGAGTCCCGCACTGCACTCCAGGTAAAGGGAGCCACTGCCGCTGTGGCTCACGGCGGTGCTAATAACAGAATTGCTGTGGGGGCCCAGAACGGTCCAAGGCCCGCTGAGGGCGGACTCAAAATCGCCGTTGACGAGGATGTTCTGGCCGACATTCGCCACGGCGCCCGTCACCAGCACGATGTCATCGAGGTAAACGTTGCCGGCGTTGGTGAGCCAGACGTAAAAGTTGGTATCGTTGGTGCCGGCGACTTGCGCCGTGTAGCTAAAGAAGCGCCACTCTTCGCGATCGCGCCAGTTGCTGGGCCGGCTGTTGTCTTGGCGGGCGTCGACCAACTGAATGGAGTTGCCGGAGCCATTGGCAGGCCAGGGAAGTTTGTTCTCATAACGCACCTGGTCGATGATCTGGTCCGGAGCGCCGCTGCCCGTTGGACGCAAGAGGGTGAGGACCTCGCCGGCTGGATCCAGGTTGCCGGAGAATTGACCGGCCGCGCCGACGGCACCCGGATAAGCGGCAAGATAGGCCGGCGGGCTCTTGGCTAAAACCAGGTATTGCCCCGGACTAATGATGATGCCGATCGGGAACTGATAGCTGAGTCCCTTGATTTTCCAGCCGCTCAGATCGTAAGCGGAATCGGAACGATTGAACAACTCGACGAAGGATGCGTCGGGTTGCGTCGGGTTAAACATGATTTCGTTGAAGACCACGGAGCCGACCGGGTCAATGGGCGTGCCATCGTAGACCGCGGTGACGCTCAGCGCTTCGTTGGTGGCGGGAGTTCCATCGGGTTTGTAGCCGCGCACGACCAGCGTATTGGTCCCGGGCTTGAGGATGATCCGCATGGTCCAGTTGGAAACGCTCGTCCAGGTGACCGGGTAATAGGCGCCGTTCAGGTAGAGGTCACGCATGGCGACCGGGGCGGTGCCCGTGAGCACCAGCAGGTTGGTGGTGAGCGTGTTGGTCGGTTCGCGCACCGTCCAGCGGCCATTGGAGGCAGCCAGCTGGCCAAGGATATAATTGCGACGATCCTTCACATACTGTTTGATGGTCGCGACGGTCCCGGGGATGTAGCCGATGCCGTGGGCCGCCAGCGCGGCTGCTTTGGCATCGAGGATTGGATCCAGGTACGAATTGTTCCACGGCCCGTTCATCAGGTCCTCGAAAGAGCGCCAATACATGCGCCGAATGACGGGGGTGCCCCACATGCCTTCGACACGCCGGTCGCCGTCACCACCCAGAGAATAAACGCTGGTGGTGGCGCCATTCCCGCCGATGCCCATGGTGAAGTCGATGTCCCAGGTCCAGAGCACGAACCGGCCTCCCTTGGCCTTGTAGGTGTAGGCGTTCTTGCCTCGTTCGTAGCCGTAGGAATCCCAATTACCCACCGCGTGCTGCACCGAAAAGATGCGCATCCATTCCTCCACGTCCGCCAACCGATCAAAGGCGGCCGGGTCCGGGATGGGCAGATTGCTGAGTTCGGTGTAAGTGGCCGTGGGACTGACGGTATTGATTAACTCGGAGATGCTGCGGAAATCGTTGGCGGACTCGCCAGAATTGACCGCTCGTTTGCGCCACATAAACCGGTAGGGCGCCGGGTTGAGCACGGTCTTGCCATTGATCACATTCTCGCGCCGGCCCAAGTCGGCGTCTTCATTCGGCCCGCGCGTTCCGGCATCGGTAAACTCAAACCAATCTTCGATCTTAAACAGCTCCCCATTGGAATCGTCCGGGAACCATTCCTCCACCATGTCGGCGTTGGGCTGCTGGGTGTCTTCCATCACCCAACTGACCAGCTGGCCGGACGGGTTGAGGTTGTCGCCCATGCTGCGCTCGTTGCCGTTGATGAACAAATGAATCCAGCGCCGGTGATTATACTGCAGGCCCATCTCCCGGAAGATGATGTAAGAAGCCTGTTCCGTCTGGGCACTGTTGTCCGTGCCGTGATTACTCTCCGGGTTGCCCGTCGTCGCCAGCACTGTATCGGTCGCCCCCAGCAATCGGTCGTCCTCCGGGAAATTGCAGACGTAATCAACCCGCGACCCGTTGTTAGTCGGGCCGCCGGTCATCTGCCCCTGATGCCAGGGGCTGCCGGCAAATTGAGGCCGGGCATTATAGACGACCCGGTAATTGTTGTAGACGAAGGTGCCGTCCATCGGCGCGTTGTTCAGATCATCCCGGGCATCCCAGCGGCCGATGTTGGCCAACGTACACCACAAATGATAACTCGGGATGCTGCCCGACAATTGCCGATCGCCCCAACGGACGACGCACTCGCGCGTCATCGAATCATACGGAAAACAGCGGGTCAGCCCGGCGGCCGGAAACACGTTTTGCGGAAAGGTGTTGATCGCCCCCGCGGCGTCGGCGGCTTCGATATAGAAACTGACGGCGGCGCCGGTGGGCCGGCCGGGGATGGTGGCGCTGTAGATGCCGTCGGCGGCGACCGCGTCGTCCCCGGAGCCGTCATCCACCATGGGCACACTGATAAAGGAGCCGGGGAGCGTGGCATCGAGCCGATATTTCACCGTGAGCCTAGCGACACCGTCCGGATCGGAAACTCGTGCGGTGACCACGACGTTTTCCTGCGCCAAGGGCAGGGCAGGACTATGGGTAACTTCGTAGATGGCTGGGCCAGCATTGGTGATCGCTTGACTGTTGGGCGCTCCCGGCGTGCCGAGATTGTAGGGCACCGTCATCTTGCCCGGACATTCCAATCCGCCCCCGTTGAGGCGCAGCAGGACTTCCGGCCAACCACGCAGCCAGCGGACTTTGGCGCGGAGCGTGACGTTCACGCTGGCCACGGCAGTGAGGGGCCCGACTCGGACGCGATTGGCCCCGTTATCACCGCGGGACGCGGCCCGCACATGCAGGCTGCGATTGCCGCTGAATCCGGTGTTCTCCAGGGAGGATTGGTCGTGAGACCCTTGCAGCACCCAGCTGGTCAGGCCGGATTCCAGGCCGGGATTGGGCACCAGGTTGGACAGGCCGGAATTACGAACCTCGACATCGTCGAGGAGGAACTCGCCCACCCCGAGATCAAAGACCTGCAGGTGAGTGGGCGCTTGCTGATTGGCGCCGATGTTTCCGGTGATCTCGATACTCGTCCAAGGCGCTTTGGCTGATTCATCGCTGTCGCCCCAATTGGCCGGCTGCCGGTTGTCGCTGTTGGGATCTTTGAGTTCCAGACTGCTGCCGCCGCCATCGGACCAGTCGCCCCAGCGGCCGCCGTCGCCATAGGTCAGGTCATTGACGGGAACAAAAATGCGGTTGGTGACGAAGGCGGCGCTATTGGTATCGAAATTGATGTTGATGACGGGCCGGAGCAATGCGATGCGTTCGCCGCTGTTGCCGAGGGAGCCGCCGTAATCGCCGACCGTATTGGCGTTATTGAGATTGGCGTAATGAGCCAGGAGGTTCGTCTTGTTCTCCGCCACCACCAGGTAAGCGCCCGGCGCCATGACGGTGTTGGATGGGAAATTGAAATCGATGCCTCCGCGCAGGTGCCAGCCGCTCAAATCCTGCGTGGCGCCGCTGCGGTTGTAGAGTTCGATGTATTCGTCATTGTTATTCCCGGTGATCGGATTGTACATGATCTCGTTGATCACCACGGGTGGGAGGGCGATCCCCGAATTGGCATCGCCGGGGGTCGGCCGCGCCAGCACGGAGAACGTGGCCGCCCCGTCCGGGCAACGTCCACTCGACACGCCGTTGGCTTGGGCATCGTATTCCACGACGTCCACCACGCGCGTGCGACCGGGGTTGAATAAGTAAACACGTTCACCGCCCGCCTTGAGCCCAAAACCGAGCGTCGACTGGCGGAAAACGGCAAATGAATTCGGCGGGATGACCGAATCCTCCGGGATCTGATATTTGAACTGATCCGCGTCATCGGTGAGCCACGCTCCCGAAATGTCCACCGATTGGTGGCTGTGGTTGTAGAGCTCGATGAAATCCTCGTCGCCATCATCGGTGTGCGCCAGGATCTCGTTGATCATAACGGAGGCCAGCGGATCGATCACGTAAGGTTCATCGCGGCCGGGTGAGCCGCCAATGGTCGCGCTCTGCGACCAGGCTTTGGGATCGCGTTCGCCGTAGGAAGGCCGATTGAGAACCAGCGAGTGGCCGGCGCCATCGGCGGCAATCGGCCAGAGGTTCCCGCCTCGATAGGGCACCTCCACCAAAACGGCTCCGGCGGGGTTGCGCAAGCGGATCAAGCCGCTGCCACCGGGCAGGTTGTTGGTGGCCGCCCCGTTCCACGGGCCCAGCACGCCGGTGATCCCGTAATAACTCTCCACGTAACCCGGATCCCGCGCCACCACCACAAACTGGCCCGCGCCCACCGTCAGATTCGGCGGAAATTTATAGTCAATGGACCCGCTCAGCCGATGGTTCCCCAGACTCTCCGGGAACACCTGGCCATTGTAGATCTCGATGAACTCCAGGCTGCGATTGGTGTCAGGCCCCGCCGCCCGCGGATGAAACATGATCTCCGAGATGGCAAATCCGGTTCGCCGCGTCGAGGGGCCCAGCGGCTCGCGGCTCCAGCCCGCCAACCCTCCCACCGGAGGGTTGCCCAGCACGTTGTTCAACTCACGGAAGTGGGCGGTGGCCAGCTGGTTGGTCCGCCGGCTACTGGTGACCAAACCGACGTAGAGGGTCGGCGACGGAGCGGATAAACTGCTGTGCGTCCCCAACTGCGTCCAGTGCGTTCCCTCCACGCTGGCATAGCCGGTAAACGTGCCGCCGGCCCGTTTGAGCCGCAGCCACATGTTCGGGTAAGTCGTGGGAAAAGAACCCAGATTCGTCGTCGCACCCATCGTCAAACCGCGAAACTGAAAAAAACTGCCGCTGCCTGCCGGCGTCGTCAGCGTCGCATCATAACGACTGCCTCCAGTCAGCGCTTCCCGCGCCATCAACCCTGCCTTTGCCCACGGGTCCGAAAAAGAGAGAGAGTCCAGCCGCACCGCGACATCGAAGTCTCCGGTGTAACTCTGATAAAAGAATTGGAACTGATCGTTCGTCCCTCCGCCGATATCGGTGCCCGCCCCGCTGAGGTCAAACCCGCCCGTCACCACCGCCGTCGAACCCGGAAGCGCCGGAGTCCCCACATCCGCAGAAGTGAATCCGGCTGGGTCCAGGATCAATTGAGCCGATGTTTGCGTGCAGGTGCAGGCAGCCGTCATCAGCACGGCAGCAGCCAGGCAGGCTTCAGATCTAAACGAACTCTTCATGCGTGGTTTTTCTTCTATGGTTGAGTGGGGTCCATCGCC
>DATLUX010000498.1:0-21845 GCA_035577805.1 Verrucomicrobiia bacterium | reverse complement strand
ATCCTGAGGCGGCACGATGACACTCGGTGGGGCCAGGACAGTGACGCTCGCGATGCGGTTGGTGACACGGCCGTCTGGATCGCTCACCACCACATCGTAGTCGCCAGTATCAGGCGTGGCTGCGTTGGTTAACAGCAGGGTGCGTCCGGTGGCGTCTGGGATGGCTGCACCATTGCGGAACCACTGGATTGTGATGGGGTCGTCACCGCGAACGGCGTTGACCGTGAGGAGCACCGACGCGCCTGGCGCGAGGATGTGGCGGGTCGGAGAGTCGAGCACGACCGGGTAACGGACAATGCTATTCGAACGGCCAGGAGTGGGAGGGCCCTCGCCCCAGTTGATGGGATCGTCGCTGTAAGCGCCGGCATCCAAACGCTGGAGAGAGGCGCCGGCGCCGTTCACCCAACGGGCCGGCCACGGCAGTTGGGGTTGATAGGTGACCGGATCCACCGTGACGTAATGGACGTGATTGGTGGAATCCGCCGAGGGCTTCTGCAGTTCGATGCGTTCGCCCTGGTTGGAGAGCCGCCCTAGATACGGTCCCAAAAGCGGCGTTTCAGCGGGCATGCCGAAGCGGTTGCGAAAACTCTCCGCCAACACTGGTTGAAATTGCGCATCGAAACGCACCACCACGGCAAAGGAGTGCGAAGGAAGGGTAAAACCGGCGGGAAAAGTGTAATCGATGGCCTTGGCCAGGCGCCAGGGTTGAGGGGTGATCGTGTTGGTCCCCAGCGCGACCGCTTGATCCGAGAGGTTGAACACCTCGATGAATTCATCGTCCAGGTTCTCTAGCAGCAGATCATCGTTGGCGTCCTCAGGCGGATGGTAGTACGCCTCCGTGATCACGACGGGCCCAATCCGCACAGGACCATTCGGCAACATGAAACTCATCTCCTGCAGAGGCACCAGCTGCTCTTCGCCGGTGCTGAGACGATAACGGCCCAGGCTTTGATTGGGCTCCGTGGCTCCAAACACAAACCCGTCCACAAATCCGGTGAACTCTCCGTCCGGCCCGGCCGACAGCAGATAGACTTGATCCCCGTCATTGCCAAAGGAGAACCGATGAGCACGCGGGAGGAGCGGGGAATCGAAGAGAGTTGTGTCAAAGGCCAGATAATCGTGCGCCGGGACGATCGTCGCGCGCGGAAATTTGAAGTTATCGAGTTCCGCAAAATTGTCGGTCAGGTACCATCCGCCGATGTCGACCTCGAAGGCGTTTGGATTATAGAGCTCAACGGCGTCGGTATAAGGCGGGGTGGTGTGAGCGAGGATTTCATTGATCCAGATCGCGGGGATCGGGACGGGCGGGTCGTCCGGTCGGCCCGGTGAACCGCCAGGATGCGCACTGGCGCGCCACAGGGCCGGGTTGTTCCACTCCTCGGGCGGGGCCAGTTCGTCCGTGACGACCAGGGAAAAACCTGGGCCATCGGTGCTTTTGTGCCAGTTGGGGTGGTAGGTGAATTCAAGAATGCTTTCGCCCACACGATCCTCCAGGCGAATCTTTTCGCCGTGGTTGTCGAGGGTTCCGATGAATTGGCCCGCCACCCGGGGTTCGGGTCCATAGCGGGCGCGGAACGCCGGCAGGTTTTTGACGATGACGACCCGTTCGCCGGGAGCGAGCGTGGTGAGGGCCGACCCGGTAAAGGCAAAGGAAACGCCGCTGGTCAGCCGCACGCCATCGAGCGAGATGGGTTCAAGCCCGACATTCATCAACTCCAGGAATGCATAATCTTCTTCGAGCGGGGAAGGTCCCAGCGGAGGCAATCGGGGATGATAATGGATTTCGGTGATCCGCAGGTTGAGTTGGGCCGGGCTGGGTTGATGCGTGTAGGGACGCGAGGTGATGAGCGCGCCGGCCGCGTTGGTCAGGGTGATCTGGCCGCCCCGGCTGGACAGTTGCCCGTCATAATTGCCGATGACAAACAAGCCTTGTCCGCCGCGGGGCGCAGTGCTGCGAGCCCGAAAGGCTCTGGTGTCCGGACTGACATAAAGCACACGTTGCGCGGGCAGAACTGTTCCGGGCGAGAAGGTGAAATGGATGTCGCCGCCGATCTGCCATCTGCTCAGATCGACGGCATAATCATTGGCGTTGGTGAACGCCAGGTATTCCTGGGCCGCCACACCGGAGGCCGGAGTGGGCTGGAGATCGAACAAAGCGATCGCCGCATCTTGGGGTTGAGCCACGGGCAGGCCGGCGTTGCTGCCGGGCGTGATCCCGAGGGGCAACGCCGTGTTGGTGACGCAATGGTGTTCCAGCAAATGAGTCACGCGCGGATAAAGAAAACCGGACAGCAAGGCATCTATGGCTTGAGACGAATCCACGGTCGCCCAAGGCCAGCGGGCATGATCCAGAGCGGCATCATTGGAGAGGAGATCCTTCATGGCCGCGATCTGACGTTCGAGGCGAGAAGAGCCGCGCGGGGTAGCTTGGGTTTCTACCAGTGTGCGCAGCCGGCGTAGAAACATCTGGCGCGTCTCCGCGACCAGAAACAGAGCATCGTACAACCGGTTGAAATCCGCTTTGATGCCATTCACGCGCGGCGCCACCGACGATCCATAAAGCGGGAAGCCGGAGCCGAAATCATTGACGGGAAATGCGCTCAGGTCAGGCAGGCCCCAGGTGGTGCTCATATCGAATGGGATCACCCGCCAACGCCCGTCGCCATGGGTATCGCAATAGAGGCTGAGGTTATCCACCACATCGTCGTTGTCCTGCACGAACCGCGCGACGGCCAGGTGATTGATCACTTGCGGTATGTCCACCAAATCAAAGAGGGCGTTGCGCCGGGTGCGCAGCGGAAGAGTCTCGGCCAGGGCCGCCGTCAGAGCCGACAGGGATCCCTGGTTGACATTGGTTCGGAGCGTGCCGGTTTCGCGGAAACGGTCTCCAGTTGGGTCGTAGCCCAAATGCTCGATTTGTGCGGCGCCGAATTCTTCGGAGAGAAAGGCCAGTTGATAAAACGATCCGTTGAGCCACACCGCCACCGGCTCATGCCAGGGCGCCGGGGAACCAGCTGCGGCCAGCACCCAGTAACACAGGTATTCACGGAGATAGGAAGGATCAGGGAACGCCGAGGTCAGATAGAAAGACGTGACCGGTTTCTCCGTCGCCAGCCGGCTGAAGGCGTGCGCCGTCGTCAAATCGATCCGGTGCGAGTTCTTTTGGTCGTGGCTGCTGCCGCGCAGTGAGATCCAGGCGTTATCATAGAATTGGCCGTCGAAGGAAACGGCGCATGGCACGCCGCCCCCACTGTTCATCAGCGGGACGGCGTTGCTGGTCACGTTCAAATAGAGCGTCCGCAACCGGCTGGGCGGCCGAGGCGGGGCCAGCACGGCGCCCAGGTAACCCCGATAACGATTCTGTCGAGGATAACTGAGCCGAAGTTCAGGCTCCTGCGAGTTGCCGCCCCCGAGGTCGGTCGCTTGGATCTGCCACCGCAATACCTCCAGCGGCATTCCCGTTCCCGGAGGAATCGTCGCTCCGTAGATCCCGTCCCCGGGAAACCCATCGCCGTGTTGTCCGTCATCAAACATGGGTATGGTGACCTGAACGCTCCCAAAATAGTGAAGGGTCACCTGGTCGATCGGGTCTTGCCAGGGAATCACCCGGGCCGTGACCTGGATTGCATCCGCGGGCTTCGGCCAGGTCGGAAAAGAGGTGGCCTCACTGATGATGGGTCCGGGGGTGAACAGAGACTGGGCATTCACATCGCCGGGAGTGGGACCGATCAGAAAACCGAATCGTTTCCCACGCCGAGTAAGAGTGAGACTTGGGTTTACGCGAAAATCGCTTGAGCCGGCACCCCAATTCAAGCCGTGGATGGTCAGCCAGTTGTCGCCAGGCAAAAGGGGCAGTTGATCGCGAGAGAGTGTCCCGCTTTTCTTGGAGAGTGCAACCGAGTTCCAGGTGGCGCCGTCCGGGGCATTGTCGCGGAGGATCTCCTGTCCGTTCAGATAAGCGATCACCGCGTCATCATACTCGAGGCGAAGGCTGTTGTTTTCGATGACGTCGCCGCTGGCATTGGTAAGCGGCCCCACCTGGAAGGGGATTCGCAGGTAGGCGCTCGAGTTCACATTCTGCATCAAAGCCGCGATGTTCGTGGCCACCACCACATCTCCGAAGCCAACCGAGGCTGGCACCGGCAACCACGCCGAATCATCGTAGTCCGGCCGGATCCATTCCGGCGGTGTCATGGGCGTGGGAATTAACAGCTTGGCCGGACTGGTGGCCAGGATCAGCGGCTCGACAGACTGAATCGCCCCCAACCCATAAGCAACGTCCGGCCATTGCGGCGGATAAGCCGGGCTATATTCACTCACCACGGTGAGCCCGTCCGGCATCACCAAACCGAGGTACTCACCTTTGTCATTGAGCCGGAAGTTCGTGTGCAGTTCCCGCCCGGCCACCGCCCGGTTCTTGTCGGAGGCAAACACGATCAGAAATTTTCCCGGAGCTAACGGGGTCAGGGGAAAGCGCCATTTGGTGAGGCTGTCCCGGTTGTCGGTAAGATACCAGCCCCCGAGGTTGACGGCTTGCGTGCCGGAATTGTAAAGCTCGATCCAGTCCGAACGGGCCCTGTCTTCATCCTTCAGACCGTTCTCATTGACGGCCATGAATTCGCTGATCAGGACTCGATCGGGCTGCGCGTAAGCGCTGCCCCCGGCTAGCCACAGCCCCAGTATGTAACCCGTCCATTTCATAGGCTTTCCCCCCGATACGACCGACACGACAGACTCCTTTCAAAGTATTGCCATGGCAACGCACGCTCGTGGTGCGGGAGGGATTCTCGACAGAGGCTATCAGATTGCGCCTCGAAACGAAACTAAGAAACGTCTTGGTCGTCTGGGTGTTCTTTGTCTCCTTTGAGGTGACAGAGTCAACCGAGGTGGGCGAACTCCGCGAACGCTACGAGTTCTCGCCGAGTTTCTTGATCAGCTCGTTGAGACCGCCTTCGACGGGTTCAATTTCGATGCGGCCACTGGCTTTGGACGAGGCGCCAGGGGCGCGGGCCGGCGCGGGAAGAGGTTGAGTGTGGCCGGAGGCCGCCGGACCCAGCGGGGCTGGCCCGGCCGGGAGCACAGGGGGTTCCACAGAGTCGGCCTCGGCCTGTTCGCTCGATTGGGGCACATACCAATCGCGCTTTTTCTCCATCCACGCCTGGTACCGTTGCCAGGTCCACATGCCCTGCTCGGCGCCCGTTTCCATCACCTGGATGATCTTAAAGAAGTCGCCGGTGCGGATGAAATTCTTGACCGCATAGGATGGAGTGAGTACCTCAAGTTCCGGCACGCGGATCTTCAAATCGGTCCGGTACCGCAGCCGTTGGCAAACCACCGCCAATAGGCAATCCGCCAGTTGCGAGCGCACGGCATTCTGCAGTTCGGACGCAAAGGCGTTGGTGATGCGCTGCAACGCCTCCACGCAGGTCGAGGAATGGACGGTGGCGAACACCAGGTGGCCGGTTTCGCTGGCGTTGAGCGTGAGCCGCATCGTTTCCGGTTCGCGAAGTTCGCCGACCATCAGGACATCCGGATCTTCGCGCAGCGCGTCGATGATCGCTTGTTCGAAGCTGGGCGTGTCGCGTTCCACTTCCCGCTGGCGAATATAGGAAAGTTTGGGGCGAAACATGTATTCGATCGGACTTTCGATGGTGATGATGTGGCGGGTGTCAGTGGAATTGATCTCCTGGATCAGCCCGGCCATGGTGGACGATTTGCCGCAGCCCGTCGGCCCGCTGAGCAGGATCAATCCGTGCGGTTGCGTCGCCAGTTTCTTCAGATCGGGATGAAGATTCAACTTGTCGATGGTGGCAGTGAAGGCGGCCAGCAGTCGGATGGCGAAGCCCACGCCGCGGGAAGTTTGCAGGATGTTAATCCGACAGCGAACACCACCGATCGTGCGCGAGAGATCGTAGGAACGCCGTTCCAGAAAGCGGGGCCAATGGTCGCCGACGACGCCGCGGGCCAGTTCCAGGAGCGCATTGGGCGGCACCGGTTCTCCCACCGTGCCGAGCGTGCCGCGAATGCGTAAGGCGACCGGCAGCCCTGGCTCCAGATGCAGATCGCTGGCGCCGTTGCTCCTGGCCATGCCCACCAAAGTTTGCAGGTCCATTTAATTGTTTGTCGGCGCAAACCAACGCCGGGTCGAGCCAGAAGTTGCGCCCAGGAGAGCCTGCCCTGAGCCTGTCGAAGGGCTCACTCTGGGGCTGATGCGGCCTACTCATGGAGCGCGTTCGGTGACTGCCCCCGGAGCGCGGCCTTTAGGCCGCTTCGAGATGGGGATCGGACGAAGCGTTGAACAGTCCATGGTCCCCGAGCCGGAGGACGCTGAAGCGGCGTGAACGCCGCGTTCCGATGCGCGTAGGATCGCGGCCTTTAGGCCGCTTGAAGATCGGGATCGGAGGAAGCGTTGAACAGTTCATGGTCCCCGAGCCGGAGGACGCTGAAGCGGCGTGAACGCCGCGTTCCGCTGCCTTGTGCGCCCGCTCATTGAGGAGCAAAAAGCTTGAACTTCGCAGCGCGTTCAGCTACAAAAACGGCGCACCCACAACTCACAGATCGGTTTGGAGCCTGTCTGTGCGCCATTGGTGACTGTCGTAAAATCGCCATCAAACGTTGATCACCTTTTAGGAACGTAACCTTTATGAACGTAAGACTGCCGCAGTTGTCCGGGGCGCTGCTTCTATTCTGGGCCGGAGCGGCCGGTGCCCAAACCGTCGTCAACCCGAGCTTTGAAGCCGATTCGTTTGCCATCTTCCCGGGCTACGTATCGGCCAACGGCCCAATTACCGGCTGGGCTTCGGGGCCGCAGGCCGGGATCAACCCGGGCGTCGGCTTCGCTCCGTTTACTGACAATGGCGTGATTCCGGATGGCACCAAAGCCGTCTTCATCCAAGGTGACAGCACGCTCAGCCAGATGGTGAGCGGGTTCACTGTGGGGGCCGCCTATTACGTGCGTTACTTCGAGAACGCCCGGAATTGTTGCGGCGGCACGGCCGCGCTCGAATTAAAAGTGGGCGGGACGACGCTCGTTCCGGCGCACGTAGTGACAGCGGTGGGCGGCAACAATCCGTATCGCGAAGTGAAGAGCGGCGCGTTTGTGGCGTCCGCGGCCACGCTGGAAGTGGCTTTTGTGAAGTCGACGGCGGTGGCGGGCGACAACACGGCGCTGATCGATAACGTCAGCGTGGTCGCCATCCCGCCTGGAACCATCCCCAGCGTGGTGGCGCAGCCGCAGAGTCAATCGCTCTTGGTGGGCGCAACCCTGGAGTTGAGCGTGCGGGCGATTGGCAGTCTGCCGTTGTCTTATCAATGGCGTTTTCGCGGCCTGGATTTGCCTAATCAAACCGCGGCCAGCCTGAGCATCGCCAATGTTTCGGAAGCCAACGCCGGCCGTTATGTCGTGGTGGTGTCCAACAACTCCGGATCGGTGACCAGCTCTGTCGCCAATGTGGTGATCAATCGTCCGTTGGTCGGTCTGTTTGACACTGGCGTCGACGACGCCGGCAACGCGCTGCCGGACAATTCGGTAGATCCGCATTACACCCTGACGGTGAATCCGGACACCGGGTCGCTGGACGCGATTGTCGAAGACTCGACGTTGTTTCCGATCGTGGCTGGACCGTGGCTGGCCAACAGTGCGACCTCGAAATGGATCGGCCCGCAAGTGGACACGACGACGTCAGCGGCCGACAATTACACCTACACCACGACGTTCGATTTGGGGGCGTTGGATCCCACGACGGCGGTGATCACGGGCGCCTGGGCGGTGGACAATGTTGGGTTGGACATCGTGCTGAACGGCACGTCGCTGGGCATCATGAATAACAATGGGTTTGCGGGCCTGACCCCCTTCACCATCTCGAGCGGGTTTGTCGCAGGCTTGAACACCCTGGATTTCCAAGTGCAAAACCAACCGCCGCCCGGCTGGACCGGATTGCGCATCGTGGGAATCAGCGGCAGCGCGCGTCCGCCCGGGTCCGCGCCAGTCATCACGAGCCAGCCGCAAGGCCAGACCGTGGCGGCCGGGGACAGCGTGACGTTCACCGTGGTGGCCAATGGCACGGCACCCTTGACGTACCAGTGGCTCCATGACGGCACCCCGGTTCAGAACGCGACCGGGCCGAGCCTGTCCATCCCCAACGTGACTTCGGGAGATGCGGGCAGTTATGTGGTGGTCGTGAACAACAATTTTGGCAACGAAACCAGTGAGCCCGCGGTCCTCAGCATCGTGGGGGTGCGCATCAGCGGACTTTTCAACACGGGCGTGGATGATGCCGGCGTGGCGTTGGCGGACGGCGCGGTCGACCCCCACTATTTGCTCGTGGTGAACCCGGACATCCCTGGATCCACCGATGCCGTGGTGCATGATTCCACGATCTTCCCCATCGTGGCGGGTCCGTGGGTGGCCAACAATGACCAAGGCAAATGGATCTCACCGCAACTCAACACGGCGGGATCGGCGGGCGGGGCCGGTGACGCGGGCAATTACACCTATCGGCTTTCCTTCGACCTGACGGGTTTGAATCATACCACCGCCCAGCTCGAAGGAGATTGGGCGACTGATAACCTTGGACTCGACATTCTGCTCAACGGCGTTTCGCTGGGCATTCCCAATGGCAACCAATTCACGGTGCTGACCCACTTTGCCATCCCCGCCGGGCATTCGGCTTTCCGCTCCGGGGTGAATATGCTCGAGTTCAGCCTGAACAATTCGGCTGTGGGTTACACCGGGTTGCGGGTGCAAAACCTGCGCGGCCAGGCCACCGCCATTCCGCCGGGAAGTTGTCCGGAGATTACGCGCCCGCCCGCCTCACGCGAAGCACGCGTGAGCGAAACCGTCACGTTCAGCGTCAGCGCCCTGGGCACGCCCCCGCTGACGTATCAATGGCGCAAGAATAATGCGGTGCTGAACGGCGAGACCAATCCGACGTTGACGCTGCCCAACGTGAGCGCGGGAGACGCCGGCACTTATTCAGTGGAAGTGGTGGGGTTGTCCATTTGCCCGAGCGCGACGGCGTCCGCCACGTTGGTGGTGCGGCCGCGATTGGCCTTGGATATCGCGGAGCTCAATCGCATCTCCATCAGTGGGTACGTCGGACGCAGTTATCGCATCGAATTCTCGGATAACGGTGGCCAGAGTTATTCCACCCTCACCACGGTGGTGGTGGCGACCGACCCGCAGGATTATGTCGACCTCGGTTCGCGTGATCGGGCGGGTCGAATTTACCGGGTTGTGTTGCTCCCATGAACCAGGATGCGTGATGCCTAACTTTCAAACGATTTAAGAAACTATGAAAACCAGTTCTGCGATTCTGACGATAGCCGGCGTTTTCGGGGTGTGGGCCGGCGCCCTGGCGGCTGATCCCATCGAAGGTCTCTACAACACAGGCGTCGATAACGCGAGCGTCGTGCTCTTTCACGGCTCGCGTGACACGCATTATCGGCTCATTGACGCTTCGCCCGTGGTCGGCCAGCCTTTCGTGTTCACTTCCATCGCCGGGTTCCCGGTCCCTCCGTGGCTGGCGGATAGCGCGGTCTCGGCTTGGATCGCCCCGACCTCGGACGGCGACGCTAATGGGCCACCCGGCGATTATACTTACCGGCTCTACCTGGACCTCGCCGGATACGATCCAGGCACGGTCGTGTTGACCGGCCAATGGTCTACGGACAACGCCGGGACCGATATCCTTGTGAACGGCGCCGGCACCGGTAATCCCAACACGGCGCAGTTTGTGGCTTGGACGTCCTTTACGCTCAGCACCGTCTTCAGTTCGGGGCTGAATACCGTCGACTTCGTTCTGAACAATGCCAGCACCGACATCAATCCTACCGGAGTGCGCGTCGAGATCTCCGGCACCGGTGATCGTGTTCCGCCCGGCGCTCCGGCTTTCGTCCTGACGGGGCCGACCGACACGTCCATCCGCGAAGGCGGCACGGTCGTATTTACCGTCAGCGCCGGCGGCAGTTATCCCATCAGCTATGCATGGGCTAAGAATGGCACGCCAATCCAGGGCGCGACCCGGGCCTGGCTCGAACTGGCCGACGTCCGCCAGGCTGCTTCGGGCACTTACTCTGTGACCGTCTCCAACCCCAGTGGAACTGAGTCGGCTTCGGCCGTTCTCACCGTCACTCCAACCCCAGTGACGGTGACCCGCACACCCGCCTTATATGTGGGCGGGATCGTGGGACGTTCTTATCAGGTGGATGTCACCGAGGCCCTCAGTAACACGCCGGTTTGGGATGTGTTCGCGACCGTCGGCCCCTTGACGGAATCGCCTCTGGTGATTCCGCTCGACGGCACCGGAACCCAACGTTTCTTCCGCGCTCTGGAACAATAGCGGAGGGGGGAGGGGGAAAAGCGGAAAGCGGAAAAGCGGCCTGCGCGCCGTAGCCCGCAGGGCGAAGGCGGGCGGGTGTGTCCACGCTATCGGCAACGGGGTGAGAGCGCGACAACCGCACCGTTTCTCACTCCGCTGATGGCGCCTTGTCCAACTCGAGCGAACGCCACAAATACCAGGACGCGACGGAGCGGTACGGGCGCCAGCGTTCTCCATATGCCAGCAAGGCGGACGGGCGCGGTAAATCGCGTTTGCGGTAAGTGCGCGCAAAACCTTTCCGCACTCCGTAATCGTCGGCGGGCAGAACATCAAGTCGACCCAGCTTAAAGATCAGAAGCATCTCAACGGTCCAGCGCCCGACGCCTCGGACAACCGTTAAGCGCTCGACGATTTCGTCATCAGCCAGGCGAGCCAGGGCGCGGCCGTGGGGGACGGTTCCGTCGATGGTTTTGGCTGAGATATCCTTGATCGCCGCTGTTTTGGCTCGCGACAAGCCCGCGGCGCGCAACGCGGCGTCGGGTGTGGCCAGAAGTTCATCTGGACTCGGAAACGGCCGCTGCGGATGCAAGGCCTTGACCCGGCCAAGGATGGTTTGGGCGGCTTTGCCGGTGAGTTGCTGATGCGCAACCGCCTCTACCAACGCTTCAAAAGGCGACTGACGCGGTTGCCGCCGCAAACGGCATGAACCGATCCGGGTGATGAGCTGGCCCATAATGGGGTCAACAGCTTCAAGGTGTTCGAGGGCTTCCTGGTGCATGCACAGATACTCGTATTCGCCAGTGCTTGAGGGGCTTGAAATTGGCGTGACGCTCCGTGCCGGGCAAGCATAGAGTGACGCTCGGTTGCCACGAGGGTACATCGGATACTGCCCCAGGATCGCGGCCTTTAGGCCGCTTCGGATGGGGATCGGAGGAAGCGTTCGGTAGTTCCTTCGTCCTCGAGCCGACGGACGGTGATGCGGTCCCGCACATGCGGGACCGCGCACCAAACTGCATGTGCAGGGGCAGTGCCTAAATACGCCTTGCCACGACGTGGCCAATCCAGCGCGCGGCCGGAGCGGGCAGGGGCCAGAAATTGTTTTGAAGCCAAGCGCGTGGTAATTAGTCTATTGGCAACATTCGGCAGCCTGTTTGGCGCGGGGCATTGTGCGCTCCAACTCAATGGCATGGCGCTGCCGGAGATCACTGCGGTAACCGACACGCTGAAACTCATGCTCAGATCTAGACGACCTGCTGGCCGATCCAGCCACCGGCTCTCCCGCCCTGGCGCGGGCGCGTTGGTTTTCAATTGCGCGCCTGGCCTCCTTTTCGTGGCGCCTTCTCATCGGCCGGCTGGCCTTGCATCCGCCTTACGAAGGACCTGGAAGCATTGGCTGACCCTGAGCGTCATGGGCCTGTTTGCCGCCTCGGCGTGCGCGGCGGGCAAAGAGTCCAAAGGCAGCCGAACGATCGACTTCAACCGACATATTCGCCCGATTCTTTCGGATAATTGTTTTGCGTGCCATGGTCCCGATGAGAAAGAGCGCAAAGCCAAGCTGCGGCTGGACCTGAAAGCGGAGGCGTTGCGGCCCGCCAAGTCGGGGGACTACGCTATTGTTCCTGGCGACGTGGCCAAGAGCCATCTTGTGGAACGCGTCTTTTCGAAAGATCCAGACGAAGTGATGCCCCCGCCCAAAACGGGCAAGAAACTTACCGATGCGCAGAAGGAATTGTTGCGTCGCTGGATTGCGGAGGGAGCCGAGTTCGAGGGCCATTGGGCGTTTGTTAAACCCGAACGGCCGCCCTTGCCGACGGTGCAGGACACCCACTGGGCCAGGAATGACATCGACCGCTTCATTCTGGCCCGGTTGGAGAAAGAAGGCCTGCGGCCCAGTCCCGAGGCAGACAAAGTCACGCTCATTCGCCGGGTGAGCCTGGACTTGACCGGCCTGCCTCCGACGCCGGCCGAAGTCGATGCCTTTGTGGCGGACAAAAGTCCGGATGCTTACGCGCGGGTAGTCAACCGGCTATTGAACTCACCCCGTTACGGCGAGCAGATGGCCCGCTACTGGCTCGATGCGGCCCGTTACGCCGATTCGCACGGCTATCACATCGATAGCGAACGCAGCATGTGGAAATGGCGCGATTGGGTAGTCGACGCCTTCAATGAGAACAAACCTTTCGACCAGTTCACCATCGAACAACTCGCCGGTGATCTCCTTCCCGAAGCAACCTCAGAACAAAAGGTAGGTTCAGGTTATGTCCGGGCCAACATGAGCACCGGCGAAGGGGGCGCCATCGTCGAAGAATATCAAGCCAAATACACCTTCGACCGCGTCGAAACCACCTCCACGATCTGGATGGGACTGACGATGACCTGCGCTCGCTGTCATACGCACAAATACGATCCGATCCAGCAGCGCGAATATTATGGCCTCTTCGCTTTGTTTAATAACCTCAACGAATCCGTGATGGACGGCAACCAGCCCAATCCCGAGCCGTCCATCAAGTTGCCGTCACCCGAACAAACGGCGCGCCAAAGCGAGCTGAAAAAATGGATCGCGGACGGCCAAAAGAAGATCGAAGCGCCCGTTCCCGAGCTGGATAACGCTCAGGCCGGCTGGGTCTCCAAGTGGAATGATCGGCTGAGCTCCGGCTGGAGCACTTTGGTGCCGGTCAGCATTCGGTCCACGGATTCCAACGGGCCGACCTTCAAAGCTTTGGAAGACCAATCGTTCCTGGCCGAAGGGGCCAACCCGCCTTCGGACGTTTATGAGGCGATTGTGAAGTTTAAGGAGAACGCCACCATCGCGGCGGTGCGGTTGGAGGCCTTGCCCCACGACTCATTGCCGGGCAAAGGCAGTTCCCGCGCCGACGACGGTGTGTTCCGGTTATCTGAGTTCGAGGCCGAGATCATGCCGGCCGCAGCCCAACCCGATTGGAAGGAAGGCCAGGGGCCAGACGCCGGCAAACAGGCCGAACGAGCCAAGGATTCACCCAAACCCAAGCGCTTGAAATTCACGCGCGCGGTGGCGACGTCGTTCGCCTCGGGCCGCGAAATTGATAAGGCGATCGATGGCAAGGCCGACACCGGATGGGGCGTGGCAGCCGCCGCCGCCAAAGAACCGCAGATCGCTCTGTTTGCTTTGGCGGAACCCGTTCGCGTGGATCAGAACGCCGAACTGCGGGTCCATCTGCGTTACGAAGCTTCTAAGTCCAAGCGGGCGATCGGGCATTTCCGCCTGGCGGCGGCGCAGAACGATGATCTGGTGCAATTGCTCAACCCTCCCAAGGCGGAACCCTGGCAGGTGGTGGGTCCGTTCAAAACCGAAGGACTCCACCAGGGTTTCACCAACGTGTTTGATCCCGAAAAGGAGATCGACTTGAAGAAAACTTACCCCGGCGTCCGCGAAGAAATCAAATGGGCCGCCAAACCCGAATTCGAAGACGGCAAGAATAATCTCCTCGTCCAGGATCTGCACGGCGTGCATGGCGCCTATTATCTGTATCGCACCGTGAACGTGCCCTCCGGCCGCAAGGTGGACGTCACGGTCCGCGCCGACGATGCCCTTAAACTTTGGATCAACGGCAAACTCGTGGCCCAACGCCCGGAGGAAAAGGCCGGGGACGAAGCCCTCCGCTTATCCTTGGACCTCAAGGCGGGTGAGAACAAGATCCTGCTGAAAGTCGTGACGGTTCAGGGCGCCGCCTACTTTACCTTCGACAAGAAACTCGGCGACACCGATACGGTTTCCGCGGAGATTGCAGCGATCCTGGCGACCGCTCGCCAGCCCACCGGGCCGCAGTTGGCCAAAGTGCGCGACTTTTATCGGAGGGAACACTCGCCCGAATTCAAGGAGCTCTTCACCAAGCTGGACAAGTGGCGCGAAGAAGATGGCACCATCGACAAAGCCATCCCCATGACCATGGTGGCCAAGGAAATGGATAAGCCTCGGGAAACCTTCATGCTGATGCGCGGCGAATACGACAAGAAGGGCGACAAGGTCACTCCGGGTCTACCGGCGTTTCTGCCTCCCTTCCCGTCCGGCGCGCCAACCAACCGGCTGGGGTTGGCTCGCTGGCTGGTGGACCCCAATCATCCACTAACCGCACGCGTGACCGTCAACCGTTTCTGGCAACAATATTTCGGAGTGGGTCTGGTCAAGACGGCCGAGGATTTTGGCGTGCAGGGCGAGAACCCATCGCACCCGCAATTGTTGGACTGGCTGGCCACTGAATTCATCCGCACCGGCTGGGATGTGAAGGAGATTCAGCGGCTCATCGTCACGTCCGCCACGTATCGGCAAAGTTCAAAGGCGTCGCCGCAGTTGCGTGGGCGCGATCCGGAGAATCGACTCCTGGCCCGCGGTCCTCGTTTCCGGGTGGACGCGGAAGTGGTGCGCGATTCGGCCCTGGCGATTGGCGGGTTATTGGTGGAAAAACCCGGCGGCCACGCGGTCAAACCTTACGAGCCACCTGGGCTGTGGGAAGCGGTTTCGTTTAATAACTCGCAGAAATACGTGCCGGATAAAGGCGAGGGCCGCCATCGACGAAGCCTTTACACCTACTGGAAACGGCAAAGCCCGCCGCCCAACATGCTGCTGTTTGATGCGCCGACGCGGGAGTACTGTGTGGTGCGCCGGGCGCGCACCAACACGCCATTGCAAGCGTTGGCGTTGATGAACGATCTACAGTTTGTCGAAGCGGCGCAGGCTTTTGCCCAACGGATTCTCCTGGAAGGCGGTAATAACAGCGCCGAACGCATCCGCTTCGCCATGCGCCTGGCCACCTCGCGCGTCCCAGCAGCCGATGAAGTCAAAATCCTGGAGGGCGTCCTGAAACGGCAGTTGACCGATTTCCGCCAGAACCACGATGCCGCGGAGAAATTGCTGGGAGCCGGCGGGTTTCAGTCCAAGCCATCGCTGGATCGTTCGGAACTGGCGGCCTGGACGACCGTGGCTAGCATGATCCTCAATCTCGATGAGACTGTGACCAAGAGTTGAATTTGAAAATGGAATTTTGAAATGGAGTCTAAACGATGAACCCGCTTCGTGAATCTGATTTGTTGGTGAACCGCCGCCATTTCTTCGCGCGCAGCGCCGTGGGCCTCGGAGCGGCGGCGTTGGGTTCCTTGCTGAACCCGCGTCTGTTCGGCGCCGACTCGGCTTCGCCGGGCTTGCTCACCCAGCCTCATTACGCTGCCAAGGCCAAACGGATCATTTACCTGTTTATGGCGGGCGGCCCGGCGCAGATGGATCTGCTGGATTACAAGCCCAAGCTGGAAACGTTGCACGAAACCGAACTGCCCGATTCGGTGCGCATGGGCCAGCGCCTGACCGGCATGACTTCCGGGCAGAAAAATTTCCCGGTCGTCAAATCCATCTTCAAATTTAACCGGCACGGCCGGGCCGGCACGCCGTTCAGCGAATTGCTGCCGCACATCGCCACGCTGGCCGACGACATTGCCGTGGTGAAAACGGTCAACACCGAGGCCATCAATCACGACCCGGCCATCACTTTCATCCAAACCGGATTCCAACAGCCCGGCCGTCCGTGCATTGGTTCGTGGCTCAGCTATGGCCTGGGCGCGGCCAATCAGAATCTCCCGGCGTTCATCGTCATGATCTCTAACGGCAAAGAGAGCGATCAACCGCTTTACACCCGTCTCTGGGGTTCGGGCTTTTTGCCCAGCGAATATCAAGGCGTGCAATTCCGCGGCGGCAACGATCCGGTGTTATTCTTATCGAACCCGCCCGGCATTGATGCCGGCACGCGTCGGCGCATGCTCGACGGCATGGCCAAGCTCAACGCCAAACAACACGAATCTTATCAGGACCCGGAGATTGCCACGCGCATTCAGCAATACGAAATGGCGTTCCGGATGCAGACTTCCGTGCCCGAGTTGGTCGATCTGAGCAAGGAATCCGACGCGACCCTCCAGCTCTACGGCCCGGAGGTGAAGAAACCCGGAAGCTTTGCTTACAATTGTTTGCTCGCTCGCCGCATGGCCGAGCGGGGAGTCCGGTTCATCCAGCTTTATCATCGCGGTTGGGATCAGCACAACAATCTGCCCAAACGCATCCGGGAACAGTGCCAAGACACCGATCAACCCAGCGCCGCCCTGGTCAAAGATCTTCAAGCCCGCGGGTTGCTCGATGACACACTCGTCCTCTGGGGCGGCGAATTCGGGCGCACCGTCTACAGCCAGGGTAAAATCGAAAAGGACAATTACGGGCGCGATCATCACGGGCGCAATTACGCGGTGTGGATGGCCGGCGGCGGTATCAAACCCGGCATCAGCTACGGCGAGACCGACGACTTCTGCTATAACATCGTCGAGAACCCCGTGCATATACACGACCTCAACGCCACCATCCTTCATTGCCTCGGACTCAATCACGAGAAGCTCACCTACCGTTTCCAGGGCCGCGATTTCCGCCTGACCGACATCCACGGCCAGGTGGTCAAGGGACTGTTGGCCTAGCCAGGCGCATTGGGTTACCGCGCAAACATTCCGTTGCCCAATTTCCCTTGCCCATCCCGCGTTTCCGCTTTCCCCTTTCGCTTTCCCCCCGCGCTTTTTTTCCCTTGCATCTACCTTGCGGCCTGCCAGCCTGACGCGCTCGAACGTCTCTCTTCTATGCGAACCGGCTGGCATTGGCCATTCACCTGAGTAGAGGCCGCGCGAAATGGCGTGGCCATTTCTATTCGCGGCATCCGCCGGCCGACCTCTCGCCACCTGTCTCGAACAGGTCCGTAAAGTGGGTTTACTGGCTGCGGCCGCAGGGCGTCGACCGGCGCCTGGATTGGTTCACTCCATTTCGCTCCGCACCGGGCCGTGCTGGATGGGTGTCCGGCACGCGGTTGGGTGCGACTCTTCAACTGGATCCTTGCAGATCAAATTGAAATCAAATTGAAATGAAGCGAAACCAATCCATTTTGCTGGCTTTTGTGTTCGGTGGGGCGCTGGCGGCTTCCGCAGCTCAGGCCGGCAAAGCCGACGACAAACAACAATCAGTCAGTCCGGACTATCTCCAGGCTGGAGGAACGAGAAAATTCTCCATCGAATACGTCGGCCAAGTGCAGAACATCCCGGCCGGGACAAGAAAGGTGCGCGTCTGGATGCCGGCGCCGCAGAGTTCGACGGTGCAAACCATCAAACAACTCCAGTTTGCGCCCAAAGCCTTTCTGACCATCGAACCCAAGTATCTGAACTTAATCGCGTATTGGGAGTTCGTGAACCCGCCCTCATCCATCAGACTAAAGATGAGTTTTATCTGCACCCGTCGGGAGACCCGGGCCGATCTCCAAAGCTTGGCCGCGGACGGTCAGGAAGCAGCGGGCAAATTCGACGTTTACAAGAAGCCCGATCGCCTGGTGATTGTGGATGAGGAGATCCGTCAATTGGCTCGTGCAGCGACCGCAGGGCAGAGCAACACTCTGGGAAAAGCGCGGGCCATTTACAGTTATGTCCTCAACAAAATGAGTTACGACAAAAATCATGACGGTTGGGGGCAGGGCAGCACCCGGCACGCCCGCGAGGTTTGGAAGGGCAATTGCACGGATTTTCATGCGCTCTTCAATTCGCTCTGCCGGGCGGAAGGCATCGCCAGTGGCTTCGAGATCGGTCTTTATCTCCCTTATCAGGCTCATCAAGCCGAAGCACTGGACGCCTATCATTGCTGGGCGTTCTTTCGGGTCCCGGGCAAGACTTGGGTGCCGGTGGATTGTGCGGAAGGGGCTCTCTACGCGGAGCGCCGTGAATATTTCTTCGGCAACCACACCGCCAACCGCGTGACGCTCTCAACCGGACGCGATTTGATTCTGGAGCCGCGCCCCGCCGGCCCGCCGCTCAACTACTTCGTCGATCCTTATGGGGAAGCAGACGGCCAGACCGTCCCGACCGAAAAGAATTGGACCTTCCGCGATTTGGATTAAGCCCCTCCCCATCCCACGTGAATCTGCGTCCATCTGCGCGAATCGGCGGGCCTCCGGATGAATCCGTCCATCTGCGGTCCAACTCTTATTTGGAGATCAACCGGGGTTCGTAGGATTGATCGATTCTGATGCGCGCCACGATCACCGTGGCGACGCCGGCCTGGGCGGCGGCGCGACGGGCGGCGGGTTCCTCTGAAGTGGCGCCTTCGACGACGACCCACAATTGATCGGCCGGAATGGATTTGGCGCCCGCAGCCTGGGCCTGCCGCAAATAATTAACCGCGTTGGTCACCCAACCCGGCCCGCCGCCAAACTCGGATTCAGTCCGACGAAACGCCGTGTGAATCGCCAGCAGCGCGACGGGTCCCGTGTGCGTGGAGGCCAGTGCGGACCATTGACGGTTGAAAGCCTCCGGACACGTGCTGGTCGCGCAGCCGACCGTGCCGCATAACCGGGTGCTGGGGCGATCGTGGTTCTTTTCTGGCGGCAGATCCACCTCCGTGCATTCCGTGGTCCAGACCGGAATGATTCTCTTGTTGCCAACGCGTTGGCGGGCCTCGGCCACGAAAGCGGCCGCTGCCGAATCGCCGGCTATTTTTGTGGCGGTGGGGCGCATGCCGTAGTCGTACGCCCAGCGACACTGAAGGTTGCCGCACCCGCAGGAACTCGGGCCGCCCTGTAGATCGTTTAAGAGCAAGCCTTGCCAGTCTGGCGGCACGCGCTTCAGGAGCTGCTCAAAGCGTCCCAGATGCGCCTCGAACGTTTCGCGATAGCCAATCGGCACCCACGGGAAAGCCTTGGCCACTTGGTTGACTTTCGGCTCAGCCATGTTGGGGAAGTTCTTTTGCCAATCTTCATGCATGCCGAGCGTGGCCATCCAGCGCGGATGCGCCTCGGCCATGATCTTGTTTCGCCCCACTTCCATCCACCAATACAGGGGCAAGCCCGCATCGGAGAGGTGCCGGGCTACTTGGCGATTCACTATCTCCGTGGCCCGCTCGTCCAAGACGACCGCCACGGCTTTAAAACCTTCCTGCTTCCAGTTCTCTACCGAAGTCGGCGTGACCGTTTCGGCGTCCACCAGCACGATCTCGGCTGGCGCCCCTTGAACGGGGCTGACGGCGGCACCCGCCGCCGGGTGGGTTCCGAGCATGACCGCCATGACCAGGCCGAGGCCGGTCCGCACTGTCAGGCGCCAGCCCACCTGGGCCTGGCACACTCGGGCAAGGACGAGTGGAGCGGCGCGCCACGCAAAAAAAACAGAGATCACCCGTGCAGGATGCCCCTCCCGGCATGCCGATAGAAAGCAAAATGACTCGAAGAGTTTCCCGTTAGCGGCGGAACCACCGGCAGAAAGAAGGGGGGCAGAAAAATGGCCTGGCAGCTGGACGCCACAAATTAATAAGGCGCGCGTCGACGGGTGCGTCCCTATGTGGCTTCATTTTTCTGCCAGTTATTTTGCTGCCCTCTGTTCCTGCCCGGTCGAGCGCGCTTACCACGCACTGCAGCGAAGCTGGGCTGAGTTCATGTGTTTTCGGTTAGCTGCAGGTGGGGAAGGGTTTTTCCGGGTTGATGCCGAGGTCCGCGATGGCCTTGGTCAACACCGATCTATCTATTGCACCCTGCCGGGCCAGGGCCTGCAGAGTGGCCAACACCACCATGGGCGGGTCGATCTCAAAGAAACGGCGCAGATTCGCGCGCGTGTCGCTGCGGCCGAACCCATCAGTGCCCAAAACCGTCAGGCCGCCGGGCACCCATTGGGCGATCTGTTCGGGAACGATCTTCATGAAATCGCTGACGGCCACGAATGGCCCCTGTTCCTTCTCCAGGAGTGACTCAAGGTAGGGACGGCGCGGCGGTTCGGCGGGATGCAACATGTTCCATCGGGCGCAGCCCAGCGCGTCGGTGCGCAGCTGTTTGTAGTTGGTGGCGCTCCAAACGTCTGCGCTGACATTGTAACGTTCGGCCAGGATTTCCTGGGCGGCCAACGCGCTGCGAATGATGGGGCCGCTGCCGAAGAGATGAGCTCGATGGGTCTTGCCCGCGGGCCCCGCCTTGAATTTGTAGAGTCCTTTGAGGATGCCCGTTTCGGCGCCTGGCGGCATCGGGGGCATGAGCATGTTCTCGTTATAGAGAGTGAGATAGTAGAAGATGCTCTCGTTCTCCTGATACATGCGGCGCATCCCGTCCTGGATGATCACGGCGACTTCGTAAGCAAAGGCGGGATCATAAGCCAGTAAGTTGGGAATGGTGCTGGCCAGCAGCAAGCTGTGTCCATCTTCGTGTTGCAATCCCTCCCCGTTCAGAGTGGTGCGTCCGGCGGTCGCTCCGAGGAGAAATCCGCGCGCCATCATGTCACCGGCCAGCCACATCTGATCTCCGACGCGTTGGAACCCGAACATCGAGTAATAGATGAAGAATGGCACCATCTGCACACCGTGGGTGGCGTAGGCCGTGCCGGCCGCGATGAAGCTAGACATCGAGCCCGCCTCATTGATGCCTTCCTCGAGAATCTGGCCATCCTTGGCCTCGTGATAATAAAGCGAGGACGCGCGGTCGACGGGTTCGTACAGCTGGCCTTTGGGCGAATAGATCCCGATCTCGCGAAATAATCCGTCCATGCCGAAAGTGCGGGCTTCATCAGGAATGATGGGAACGATATTCCGTCCGATTTCTTTGTTGCGGAGCAGGCTGCTGAGCAGGAGGACAAACGCCTTGGTGGTCGAGGCCTGCGAACGCTCGTCGCCCTTGAGGAACCGGGCAAACTCCGTCAGCGCGGGCACCTTCAAGGCGGGCGCCTGCACGACCCGTTTGGGCAGGAAACCGCCCAACGCCCGCCGGCGGCTGATCAGATATCTATATTCCGGGCTGTCTTCGGGAGGACGATAGAATGGGGTTTCGACGATGTCTTCGTCGTTCATCGGGATGTTGAAGCGGGCGCGGAATTCGCGCAGCTCCTTCTCGTTCATCTTTTTTTGTTGATGCGAAATGTTGCGGCCTTCGCCGGCTTCGCCCAGACCGTAACCCTTCACGGTTTTGGCGAGGATGACCGTCGGTTGATTCCGGTGTTCGGTGGCGGCTTTGTAAGCGGCGTACATTTTCCGTGTGTCATGGCCGCCGCGATACATCTTGCGCAGCTGATCGTCCGTCAGGTGATTCACCAGCCCGAGCAGTTCGGGATACTGGCCGAAGAAATGTTTGCGGATATAACTGCCAGGCTCGACGGAATACTTCTGATATTCGCCGTCGACGGTTTCTTCCATGCGTTTGAGCAAAAGGCCGGTGCTGTCTTTGGCCAGTAATTCGTCCCAATCGGAGCCCCAGATCACTTTGATCACATTCCAACCCGCTCCGCGGAAGACGCCTTCCAATTCCTGGATGATTTTGCCGTTGCCGCGCACCGGGCCATCGAGGCGTTGGAGGTTGCAATTGATCACCCAGATCAAGTTGTCGAGGTTCTCCCGGGCCGCCAGCGTCAGTTGTCCGAGGCTTTCCGGTTCGTCCGTCTCGCCGTCCCCGACGAAGGCCCACACTTTCGGTTCGCGCTGCCACTTCACCAACTGCCGGGCTTGCAGGTAGCGATTGAAGC
>DATLUX010000497.1:0-3516 GCA_035577805.1 Verrucomicrobiia bacterium | reverse complement strand
CTTTTGACATGTCCCCGTAAATCCGGGGCAATGAGCGTAAAAGTGTTACCCATGTCTATGCTCATTGTGTTACCCATGTCTGTGCTCCGTGCCGTGAGGGGTGAGAAGGCCAAGAGTTTCGAGTTCCCGAAGGTCAGGTTCATGGGTAGGAGGGACCTCCGATTTTCGGACGCACATTGGACCCATGAACCCAAATCTAACGTAGCAGCCGAGGTAACGAGGCTCTGATCTCTTTCCCGACGAACGCGCCCGGATAGAGTGAGCCTCCTGACGTCGGCTGCTACGAGACAGGTCAGGTTCATGGGTAGCTTTCACCTGCACGTCATGTGCACGCGAATTGGGGCCATGAACTTCCACTGAAAAAGAGCCCTCACCCCCAGCCCCTGCTCCCACTCGCCTCGGCGAAGCCTCCGGCGTAGCCAGGGTCGGATGGGAGAGGGTGGCCGCAGGCCGGGCGAGGGTCAGGTTCATGGGTAGGACGGACCTCCAACTTTCGGACGCACATTGACCTTGAACCCAACCCAAATCTCACGTAGCAGCCGAGGCTTGCCCCCCGTAGCCCGTGGGGCGCAGGCGGGTAACGCGGGCTCTGATCTTTTTCCCGGAGAACGCGTTGGGGTAGAGTGAGCCTCCTGACGTCGGCTGCTACCTCAGGGTCGGTTCATGGGTAGCTTCGACCTCCGAATTTCGCACGCACATTGGGGCCATGAACGATTTTCGATTTTCGACGACGATCTTCAATTGCCGATATTGCCGATTCCCAATTGGGGCGCAATTGGAAGTTGGAAATTATTGGAAATCGGAAATCGAAAATCGGAAATCGACCATTGGTTCAGGCGCTTGCTTTCTGCGGCTTATACTCCACAAACGATCGTTGGATCCGGCCGTCCTGGGCCTGGCAAACAAAGTATCCCTTCTCTTTGGTGCCGTCGTGGTTATCGCGACGCAACGAGCAACAGCGGTTGGTGGTCAGAACCGCGCTGCGGATCGTCCGCTCGGTGAACGCGTGGAAGTGACCCGAGTAAACGGCCTGGAGGTTAAACTCCAAGAATCGTTCCAAGACGGCCTCGGCATTGAGCGGCCGATAATTCACCCCGGCGCCCATCGGGAAATGAGTGAAGATGACCGTCGGCCGGCGGCGTTCCAGCCGAGGCAATTCGTCGTCCAGCCAGCGCAACGTTTCGGATGACACGGAGGTTTTTTCGTAGTGCAGCCCTTCGGTCGTGTCCAATCCCACAAACTGCCAGCCGCCATGAGAAAAGTGATAATTGATCCGGGTCGGCAACGCCGCGGTGTAGGCGCTGCGATCGTTTTGGGCAAGGTAATCGTGATTGCCGATGACCGGATACATGGGACCGGGTAATTGCTTGAAGATCTCGCGCACGGTCTCGATGTGTTCGCGATCGCCTTTGTCGCTGAGATCGCCCAGGTGCAGACAGAAGGCGGTTTCATCGCGTTTCATCTGGGCCACGGCTCCCTGCAGATACGGCCCGCACTCCGGGCTCACGCAATGGGTATCGTTGATCACATGGAACCGAAATGAGCCAGCCGGCTGTTCGTTATCGGCGCGCAAACGTCCCGGCCACAGGCCCAGGGCCAGGAGCGTTGACGCGCTCAAGTAACGCAGCGCTTCACGCCGGGAATACACGGCGGCCGGCACCGCCGATTCGGACCGATCAATTAAGGATACACGGGACATAATTCTGTGGACTTGCTTGTGGCTTTGCCTCCGGCAGTATGCGCCCATGTCCGCCGATGGCAATCCTCCACCGTCGCTTCCAGCTCCCGCTCTCCCTCCGCGCCCGGCCCGGCGCGGTTGCCTGTTTTATGGGTGCCTGTCGGTGGTTGTATTGGCCCTCCTGCTCTTGCTGGGCACCAGCCTGACCTATTTTTACGTTAAACGCTGGATTCGCAGTTACACCGACGCCACCCCAACGGTCATCGAAAAAGTCGAACTCTCGCGCGAGCAATGGAACGCGCTGCAAGGGAGGTTAAGCGCGTTCAGAGAAGCCTTGGACTCCGGCCAGACTTCCGCTGAGCTCGTCCTGACGGCTGACGAGATCAACGCGCTCATGAATCAGCAGGGGGAATTGCGCGGCAAACTCTTTGTGCGCATCGAGAATAATCGCGTGACCGGAGAAGGCAGCTACCCGTTGCCCAACCTGGGTCCCTTCAAGCTCAAGGGCCGTTATCTCAATGGCACCGCGACCTTCAAGATCACTTTGGACCACGGCCAATGCGACGTGCGCATCCAGGACGCCACCGTGAAATCCAGGCCGTTGCCGGCCATCTTTATGCGCGAGTTGAGAAAGCAAAACCTAGCCCAGAACATCGAAGATGATCCGTCCATCTCCACCAATCTCGCCAAGTTCGAAAGCATCCAGATCCGTGACGGACAGGTCATTCTCCGGACCAAAGGCGCGGCCAAACCCTGAGGCCTCGCCCGCGCCTGATCTAAAGATCGCGCGCGTAGAAATTCATGAACTCAGCCGCCGCCCCGGTGTCGGCCAGGCCGAAGGCGCCGCGGCGGGGCGCACCGTCCGGTAGAGTCAATCGCTGCGCGGCATGGTCGCCTTGCTGGACGGTGACTTCCTTGTTTTTCACAGTGATGATCGTCCGCTGATATTGATCGGTAATGGGATCCATCAGTTTGACCAGAAACCCGCCCCGCACCCTCAAACCCGGCGGCGCTGCGATCGGTGCGGCGGCCTGTTGCTCGGACTGCTTGGACAACCGGCAATCGACGATGAATTGGGCGTCGCCAAAGTCAGTTTCGGTCCAGAGCGTTCCATCCGGGTTGCCCGGGCCGCGTTTTTGACTGAGCCGTTCGCCGGCCATGCGGAAGGTGGCGGCTGTGACGGCGTTGGTTTTCCAGCCGCGCAGGTCGAGTCCGGTGAAGATGGCGCGCCAGCCTTGATCGGTGGGCGCCGTGAGATCCGCGGGGGCGTTGCTGGAAGGCAACTCTTGGATGCGAATGTTGCGGAATTCCACCGGAGCGCCTTCGGATTCCAAGGCCAGATAACCTTTGCGATAATTGCATTCTTCGCCGCCTGAAACTTCTTTGCCATTGACGCTCAGACGAATCACGCCATTGGAACAGACGACGCGGTACTGGTTCCACTCGGGGCTCCCTTTGCTGCGTTCTTCCGACGGGAAACTGCGCATGCCGTTGTGGCGTCCGAACGGCTTCATCGTGGCGCCATGGATGGGGAACACATCGCCGTGGGTGGTGTACCACTCGTTTTTGCCGGTGGCATTGTAGCCGTGATCCAACACCTGCACTTCGATGCCCCGCAAGAACGGCACTCCCGGCGCGGCAATCGGGGTGCCCCAGATAAAGACGCCTGAATTGCCGCCACTGGTGAGATGGCGCCATTCAGCTTCGAGAATGAAATTCTCGTACTGGCGCGTGGTGCGTAACGCTCCGGTGGGTCGACCCGTGCAATGGATGACCCCGTCACGCACCGTCCAGGTCTCCGGCGCGCAATTGGCGTTAACCCAACCAGCCAGATCCTT
>DATLUX010000496.1:0-33359 GCA_035577805.1 Verrucomicrobiia bacterium | reverse complement strand
TGGCTGAACTGCTGCATCCGCGCCGCCACGGCTTCAGGAGCAGCGGGTTGACCCCGCAACACGGCGCCCAAAGCGATGTGATTCTTGAAAAGCGGACAGCCACGGTACTCGACGTTGACTTCCGACGCCAGCCGTTCATGGACCTGGCCGGAGTAATCCATGAAGCGGATGCGTTCGATCACATCAAACAGCCAGGAACCCATCGCGCCGGCATTCATCCTCATGGCCCCGCCCAGACTTCCCGGAATGCCTTCCAGAAACTCGAGACCAGTCAAACCGGCGCGGCGCCCTTCCACCGACACGAGCTTGAGCTTCACTCCTGCGCCGCAATGCAACTGCTGCCCTTTGACCTCCAAACGGGAAAACGCCGGCTGACCCAGACAAACGACCATCCCGCGAATGCCCCCATCGCGGATAAGGAGATTGGATCCCCTTCCCAGCAAGGTGAATTTCAGGCCCTGCGTCGCGCAATAACGCACCACCCGGGCGAGATCTTCTTCCGAAGCCGGCTCCACGTAAAAATCAGCTTTGCCGCCCACCCGCAGGGTTGTTCGCTTGGCTAACGGCTCGTCCTGACGAATCAGCGAACCGGCGGACAAAGCCGCGGTTAAACCTGCCATCAATTGATCGGGAGGAGCCAAAGTGTCTTCTCGCAATTCAGCCGCCAGTTCGTGAGCGGCCTGCGTGATGTCGCCGGCGCCCAGGAACAGGACCAAGTCGCCCGGAAGCATGGCCGCCCGAACGGCTCGGCGCAAGTCGGCGAGCGTCGGAATGTACTCGACGGCTTGCCCGGCCGAACGCATGGCCTGCGCCAGGTGCGCGCTCGTCACTCCCGGAATGGGCGGCTCGCTGGCAGCATAAATCTCTGTCAGCCAAAGCCGGTCACAGGCTCGAAAGCAACCCGTGAACTCCGTCTGCAAGTGTTGCGTGCGCGTGAATCGATGAGGTTGGAAAGCCACCAAAAGCCGGCGGGGCTCCAGCCGCCGCAACGCCTGCAGGGTCGCCTGGATCTCCGCCGGGTGATGGCCATAGTCGTCGAACACGCGAAAGCGCGCATCGCAAAATACTTCCTCTTGCCGACGGGCGGCTCCACGAAACCCGCTGATGGCCGCCGCAATCGGGCCGGGCCCGTAGCCCAACTGATGCAATAAAGCCACCACCGCCCCGGCGTTGGACATGTTTTTCTCCCCCAGCAAGCGAATGGAAAAATCCCCAAGCTTCTCGCCGGCATGCCAGACCTCGAATTCGCCCGGACTTCTTCCTTCCCGTCTCGGTTTGGCCACCAGCCGATACGAGGAAAGCGGATTGAACCCGTAGGAGATGGCCCCGGGTTGGCTGGCAAACAATTCGGCCAGACGCACCTCGTCCGCGCAAAACACGAGACGCTCCTGCGTTTGTCGGCCGAACTGGGCAAACTCGCGGCAGACCGCCTCCAGGCCGGCATAAAAATCCAGATGCTCCGCGTCGACGTTCAGAACGATGGCGTAGCGGGGACGGAATTCCGAGAGCGTGCCGTCGCTTTCGTCTGCCTCGACCACCAGCAAATCGGCCGGCTCCGCGGTGTTCGGGTTGGCGCCGGAGCGGCCCGGGGAGAGGCGCGCGTGCCTGGGCAGTTGGGGCACGCGCGCCCCCACCGCGTAGCCGGGGTTAGCCGAAAGATTCTCCAAAGCAAACGCCAGCAGCGCGGTGGTGGTGGTTTTGCCATGCATGCCCGCCACGCAGATGCCGCACGCGCGCGCGACCAACCCGGCCAGGAGAACGGCCCGACGCACAATGGGGATGCGCGCCTGCTCCGCCGCCATCAGCTCCGGGTTATCCAGGCGAATCGCCGAGGAATACACCACCAGAGCGGGCCGCAGCGAGTTGAGGAGATCCGTGTCGTGGCCCGCCTGGACCTGAGCACCGCGTTGCTGCAACTCACGAGTCTCGTCATTCAAGGCGACATCCGAGCCGGCCACCCGCCAGCCCAGATCTAAAAGGAGATGCCCCAGGCCGCTCATGCCGCAGCCTCCCACCCCAACCAAATAGGCAACCGCACCGGAACGGGCCCGCTCGAGCAGGCTGCGCACCCGTTCTGAATCGAGAGGGATCATCGGTTCTCGGTTTTCGGCTGCATGAAACGACTTGGTTGAATGAGGCCGCGTTCGTTATCCGATTTCCCTTGCGGCAACGACCGGGCGCGGATCGCTCCTGGCCGAGCTCCGATCAGGGCGAGCATACGCTCCGCGATGAGTTCAGCCGCATCCGCGTGATGAAAACGATCCAACGCCCGGCGCATCGTTTCCCGGGCAGTGTCGTCAGCAAACAGCCGGGTCAACACGTTGGCCAATGCGCCCTCTTCGCTGCGGTTCTGCTCCACCATCACGGCGGCGCCTGCCTCCACATAAGTCATGGCGTTGTAGAATTGATGATTGTCCGCGGCCGCGGGAAACGGGATGAGCACCGCGGGCAAGCGCATGGCGGCCAGCTCGGCCATCGACGAGGCACCAGCCCGGCTGACCGCCACGTCGGCAGCGCCCAGAGCCAGTTCCATTTCGCTTAGAAAGGGACGCACCACGGCTTTGGCCTGCCTCGCCTCATACGCAGCCCGGACCTTGTCCAGATCCTGAGGACCGGTCAGATGCAAAAACTGCAACGCAGGATGATCTCTGCGCAGAGCAGGCAGCGCGGTGATGATGCGTTCGTTAAGGCCGGACGCCCCCTGGCTGCCTCCCATCACAAGCAACAGCGGACGGACCGAATCCAGGCCCAAGGCCATGCGACAGGCCGCCGGGTCGGCCGGCTGAAACTGGGAACGCACCGGTGTGCCCGTGCACAACACGTTGGCATGATGCAGGCGCCCGGACGCTTCGGCAAACCCCACGAAGGCTTGATCCACAAAATGCGCCAGCCACCGATTGGCCTTGCCCGGAATGGTATTCGATTCGTGGAGGAACGTGGCGGCGCCGCAGGCTCGCCCGGCCAGGACCGGCCCTGCGCCGGTAAAACCGCCCATGGCCAATACTGCTTGGGGTGGCCGATCCCGAAAGTAGCGGCGGGATGCGCGATAGGATTTCCAACAACTGGCGAAAAAAGCGGGCAGGTTGCGCCGGGTCAGGCCAATGGCAGGCAGGGTAGCGACCTGGATTCCCAAGGCCGTTTTGACGGCCTGTTGGTCCACCTCCTTGGGCGACACCAGCGCCACGACGTCACAACCCCGGAGCAACAGTCGATCGGCCACCGCCAGTCCCGGAAACAGGTGTCCACCGGTTCCACCGCAAGCGATGGCCACCAGAGGTTTGTTGGAGGCGACAACAGTCACGACGCATGCGGCGCAGCCAATTCGTCAATTGCTCCCAGGATTCCAGGCAGGGTGCGCGTTTGCGTGGAATGGCGCCCGACGCTGATCAACACTCCAACACAACCGAGCATCAGAACAAGATTAGAGCCGCCATAACTCAAAAACGGGAGCGCCAACCCTTTGTTGGGAAGCGAACCGGTCACCACGCCCACATTCACGAGGGCTTGGAGGGCGATCAGAAAGGTGATCCCACACGCGATCAACATCCCAAAAGTGTCGGCCGCATTCCACGCGATGTAAACTCCGCAGATTAATATGACCAGAAACGCCGATAACACCGATAACGTTGCCGCCAATCCCAACTCCTCCCCGATCACCGAGAAAATGAAGTCGGTGTGATGCTCCGGCACAAAGCCCAGCTTCTGGCGGCCCTCGCCCAATCCCACTCCGTGCACGCCGCCGCTTCCGAACGCGGCCACGGATTGGTACGTTTGCAGCCCGCGTTCCAGCCGCGTCTCCTCCGGATGCAACCACGCATAGACCCGTTCTGATCGGATCGGATCGTGGGCGATAAAGATGACGAGGGCGCTCACCCCGAGCACCAGCGGAGGCACCACATAACGCCAGGAAACTCCGGCCACCAACAACATCAGGCCGCTCAACGAAGCCAGCAGCAACGTCGTGCCAACGTCCGGCTCCCGGAAAATGAGATACAGCAATGACCCCACCCCAAGACTCGGGATCACCAGGCCGCGCAGTAAACTGCGCATGTGTCGCTGAAACCTTTCACCATACCAAGCCAGGGAAATGATCAACGCGATCTTCGCAAATTCTGACGGTTGTAAGCGCAGGCCGCCATACCCGACCCAGCGCGCCGCCCCTTTCTTGGCGATGCCAATGCCGGGCACCCAAACCAAAGCCAACAGCCCCACGGCCACCAGCAACAACACCCACCAGAATTTCCTGAACCATCGATAATCGAACCAGGCCGCTGCCCCCAACGCCACCAAGCCGAAGCCGGCCCAAATGGGTTGCATCACCAGATAACGCGCCTCCTGTTGACCGGTGCTCGCGCTGACCAGCGTCACAATGCCGAGCACAACCAGGCTGAGGACTGCAAAGAGAAGAAGTGAAGTGGCGGCTTTCATGGCTTCTAACGAGGTTGATGATGGAGGTTTGAGAGAGCACCAGCCGATCACACGATCGGCTTGAGGATTCTGACCATTTGACTTGGCGCCCTTCGCCGGAAGGGCCGCGTCGGCTGCTTTCACTTGGGGCCAAACCTTGGCGGAAGCGCGGACGGATCGGACGAGGGCTGCGCGATTTGCGGAAAGGAGAACCGCTTCGGCTCTGGCGCAACGCGAGGTCTCAGCCGCCCCGCGCTTGCAAACCACCGCCCGGCCAAACCGCCCCCAAACCGGGGGCGGATGGCCGTGGCCAGAGCTAGAGTTTATTGGGGCGGCGTAACGGGCGGCACGGGCGGCGCCGGTTCCGCAGCGGTGGTCTTGGCCGGGATCTTGAGCGCCTGACCGACTTTGATTTGGTCGGTGCGCAGGTTATTGGCGGCGCGTAATTGTTTAACCGACACGCCGAAGGTGCTGGCGATCTTCAGCAGGTTATCGCCGGATTTGACCTTGTAGGTTTTGGTCCCGTCCGCGGTGGGCGCGGCCGTGGCACTAACCGTCATGGCGCCTGAAGGACGCGGAGCTGGGATCTTGACTTTGTCCCCAGGTTTCAAGCGGTTGGGGTTCACGCCTGGGTTGGCGTCGACGATGGCCTTGTAACCCACGCCATATTTCTTGCCGAGGGTATAGAACGATTCGCCCTTGGAGATGGTGTGTTCACTCAGACCCGTCGCGGAGGGCGGGACGTCATTTTGGTTCGGGGCCAATCCGGACGTCGCCGGGTTTGGAGGCGGCGCAAGGTTGTCGGTAGCGGCCGGCGGTGCGGGTGGCACTGGCGGGATGTCCGCGGTGGAAGGCGGCACAGCGCGGGCCGGGGCGGCGGAAGTCGGCCAAGTATCGACCGGCGTAGGCGGCGGAGGCACCGGCGGAAGGAGCGAGGAATCCTGGGCCGTGTCGGTGGGCCCCTTGCGGTTGCAACCGGCGATGAGCAACAGCCCCAGCAACACAACGTGAATGGCGAGGATGGCAAAAACGGTCAGGGGGACGGGGGACTTCCCTTTGTTAGCGAATGTCCCCTGCGGCACGAGCGGATTCGGTGTATTCATTTGTAAAAGTGGCGCAACTTCAGCGTCTGTTGGTGAGGAGGGTGTTCAGGGTTTACAAACAACAACGTCCGCGTTCCCCTCACTCGTAACGCGGCACGCCGGTTTATTTTTGAGTTCAAATCCACGACCGATCCAGTTGGTCGTCGGACCCTTCAAGCAGACCTGGCCTCCCGCCCGGGCTGCCGAAGCGCAAGCACCGCTTGGCGAAAAACCTCACCTCGGTGCTGATAATTCTGAAACTGGTCGAAGCTGGAACAAGCAGGTGAGAGCAAGACAACATCGCCAGCAACCGCATTTCGCGCGGCTTCAGCGACAGCTTCTAACAACGACTCGGTGAGCGTGCAAGGAGTAAAAAGGCTCCAGGCCGCCCGAATTTTGTCCCGGGTCTCCCCAAACAAAAAGGCCCCCTTGACTCGCTGGGATAGCAACGGACCAATCTCATAATACTCAAAGGCCTTATCGCGACCCCCAGCCAGGAGCCAGACATTGGGTTCTCCCGGCTGTGCCTGAGGCATGGCCAAAAGAGCCTTTTGGACCGCATCGAGATTGGTCGCCTTCGAATCGTTCACGAACTTCACACCGTTCAGCTCCGCCACGAGTTCACAGCGGTGAGCCGCCGGTGGGTAGGACCGAATGGCATCCACCATCGTCTCCAGGGGTATCCGCAGGACCCGTCCTACCGCCAAGGCGGCCATCACGTTCTCAGCATTATGCGGACCGATCAGCCGCGTTTGCTCCAAGTTCAGCAACGGACCCGTCCACCCCTCCAATCGGCTCACCACCAGGGTCCTGTCCAGACTCAAATCCGCGCGGCGGTTGTTGGCGCTGAAGGTGATAAGCTTGGAGGGGATCTGCACCTGCAACGCCCTAAGCTGCGCCAGCGCCTCACTTTGCACGATCGCCCAGTCGAAAGGCTGTTGGTTCATGAACAACCTGGACTTCGCCAGAGCATACTCAGTCATCCCCGAATATCGATCCAGATGGTCCGGGGTGATGTTCAGCAACACCGCCACAGCTGGGCGGAAATACTGGATGGTCTCCAACTGGAAAGAACTGACCTCCAGGGTCAGGAAATCCAGATCCTTGCTCTGGTCTACGACGGAACAGACCGGACGCCCAATGTTGCCCGCACTGAGTGTGCGGAGATGATGAGCCTCCAGCAATCGGGTTACCAGTTCGGTGGTGGTGGTTTTGCCGTTTGTGCCGGTAATGGCCAGGTTCAGGCAAAGGGCATGTTGATAGCCTAGTTCGAATTCACCGATGATTGGCACCTGCCGTTCATTGACTTCTTGCAGGATGAGATTGGTCCAGGGCACTCCGGGGCTGACCACAGCCAACGCAAAGGATTGATCGGGCGCCTGTTCGATTCCGAGTTCGACGCGCGCGCCCATCGTTGCCAAGGCGGCCGCGCTTTTCTCCAGTTCGGGTGTTCGAGCGCTATCCACGACGTAAACGCGGGCGCCGCGCCGGAGCAACAATTCCGCAGCCGCCTGGCCGCTTCGGCCAAGGCCAATCACCAGGACATGTTTGTGCTCCAACGGGATCACGGCATGAGCAGGCTGAGCCGGTCTGGTCAACGGATTTTAAGCGTACTCAACGCCACCACCGCGCAGAGGATGCCCAGGATGTAAAAGCGGATGACTACCTGTGTTTCGTGCCATCCCTTCTTCTCGAAATGATGATGCAACGGCGCCATCAGGAACACGCGTCGGCCGGTGCCGAACCTGCGCTTGGTGTACTTGAAGTAGGTGGTCTGGATGATCACGGAGAGCGCTTCCACAACGAAAACACCGCCCGCGATCACCAACATCAGCGGTTGATGAATCAGCACAGCGATGATCCCCAACGCTCCGCCCAGCGCCAGTGAACCGGTGTCGCCCATAAAAACCTGTGCTGGATGACAGTTGAACCATAAGAAACCTAAGCCAGCCCCGATCATGGCCGCGCAAAAGACGGTTAGCTCCCCCGCTCCGGGCACGTAAGGAACCAGTAGATACCCAGCCGCCTTTGAATTGCCTGCCAGGTACGTCAGCACCAGGAACACCGCCGACACGATCAGCGTGCAACCGATGGCCAAACCATCCAGGCCGTCGGTCAGGTTCACCGCGTTGGAACTGCCGACAATCGCGACCGAGGCCAGGACCAACCCCACCACCGTGCCCAGGGTGCCGGCAAGGACAGGTGACTTGACGAAAGGAACCATCACTTCGCTGATCAGTTTCAGCTTGGCCATGTGCGGATCAAGACACAGATAAAAGGCAATAAACGCGCCCAGCGCGCCTTGGACCCAGAGCTTGATATTGGCCGCTGCGCCCTTGTTGCTCTGGCGGGTGATCTTGGCGTAATCGTCGTAAAAGCCCAGACCGGCCAGCACCAACACCGAGATCAAAGTCAACGCCACCATCGTGCTCCATTGCGCCCAAATCAGCGCCGTGACGTCCATGACCGCAACGATCAAAATGCCGCCCATGGTCGGCGTGCCCTTCTTTGAGACCACGCGGGTTTCGATTTTGCCGCCCTCCTCGGCCTTGTCCAGGTAATGCTGGCCGAACTTCAATCGCTTGAGCCATGCGATCGCACGCGGCCCAAGCCACCAGCTTAACAGCAGCGCCGTCACCATCGCCCCCGCACTGCGGACAGTGATGTAACTGAAAAGTCGGAGAAAAGAGAGCGGATCCTTCCATGAGGATTCTGCGGATATCTTCAGGATATACTGAGTCAGTTCGTAGAGCATTGAGGGCGTGTGGCTGCTGGCTGGTCGTTGGTAGCCGGGCGCGACTCGCGGCCCAGGATGCCCTCAAGAAGCGCGTTTCTTCAAGGCTTCGCCGACCACTTCCAGACCGGTCGCGCGGGAGGCTTTCAATAACACGACGTCCCCCGGTTCTACGAGTTGACCCACAGCCTGCGCGGCCGCGGTCACATCCACAAACTCGGTCACCTCAGCTAAACCTTGGGCGCGGGCCGCTTGGGCGGTTTCGCGGGCAAATCGGCCCACAGCGACCAGGCGCTGAACTCCCAATTCAGCAGAACGGCGGCCGATCTCTCGATGGGCTTCGACCGCGTGGGTGCCCAATTCCGCCATATCGCCCAACACAGCCACGCGGCGGCCGGTACAGGGAAGGTCGCGAAGCGTTTCCAGGGCCGCCAGGACGGAATCAGCGTTGGCATTGTAGGCATCGTCCAGCACGCGGATTCCATGGCTTTCCCAAAGTTGCAGGCGCATCTTGGGCGGCAAACACTCGGCCAGACCGGCCCTGGCCTGACTGGGGGTGGCACCAAGTTCCGCCCCGGCCGCCAGGGCCAGGAGTGCATTAGGAACCTGGTGCCTTCCCAGAAGCCGGAGACGATACTCTCCGGAGAACTTCATCAGAGGCGCCCTGACTTCAAACCGGACCCCATCCTCACCGACCCGAATGTTCCTTCCGACCCAGTTGTTGCTCTCAGCCAGACCGACGGTTACGACGGTCGCCGTAGCACGCTGGACGATGGTTGGGGTCCATGGGCTGTCGCCACTAATGAAGAGCTTGCCTCCCGCAGGCAAGAATTCTGCCAAACAACCTTCCTCCTGGGCCACCGTGGCCAGGTCACCGAAAAACTCGAGATGTTCGCGACCCACGTTGGTGAGAAGCCCGTAACGCGGCTTGACCATCCGCAATAAGGCGGTGAGTTCTCCAGGATGATTGGTGCCAACTTCCAAGACCGCCGCTTGATGTGTTCGATCCAGCTGCAGCAACGTCAGGGGCACACCGATGTCGTTGTTGAAGCTGGCCTCGCTCCACAAAGCGGGCCCACCTTGCCGTAAGATCGATGCCAGCAGTTCCTTGGTCGTCGTCTTGCCGTTGCTCCCGGCAATCGCCGCCAATGGTAATGTGAAACGTCCCCGATACCAAGCGGCCAACCGGCCAAGCGCGATCTTAGTGTCGGGCACAATGACCACCGCCAACACGCCGGCCAACTCTTCCGCGCGGCCCGCTTTGCCCTCTTCGACCACCACAGCCGCCGCCGCCCGAAGCGCCACGTCCGCCAAATAGTCGTGCGCATCGAATTTTTCCCCTTTGAGCGCCAGAAACAAGTCACCTGCCTGCACCCGGCGTGAATCCGTGCACACTCGGCTGATCAACAGATCCGGCGCTCCTCCAACGAGCCGCCCCCCACAGCCCACCACCACCTCATGCAACGGAACGGCCTCCACACTATTCCAAAACGAAGGTCGCCGTCACCACTGCCGTAATCGTCTTGTCCAACGATGTCATATCGTTCATGCCATCCCAACTGGTCTGGATAGCGTAAACGGGCGTGATTTGGAAGACGCCCATGCGCGCCGATTGCAGCCGCCGAATCAACCGCCCACCCTGGGTGGCGATCTGATCGGCGCGCGCGCGCGCATCTTTGGTGGCTTCGGCCAGCATCTCGACCTTCGCTTCGCCCGCTTTGGTGTAAATGTATTGAGGCGTTTCGGTGGTAAAGACCACTCCCTGTTCCACCAGGGCAACGGTTTCCCGATCCAATTGAGCCACCCGATCCACCTCGGAAGAACGGATCTCCACTCCCTGGCTCAACCGATATCCGGCAAGTTTCTGCACCGTCTCGTTATCCTGTTTATGCACCGTTCGGATCTCCTGGATGCCAATCGTGCCCACAGCGTAGTTGGTGATGGCTCGACTGCGAAGGAACTGTTCCAGTTTGACCAGATCCCCCTTCAACTTGCGCTGGGCCTCCAGGAGATCGGGCGCTTCGACCGCAAAGGATCCTTTCCAGACGATCAGGTCGGAACGCACCGCCTTGCGGGCCGAACCGGTCACATTCACCGCGTCGCTGCTGGCGATCTTCATCCAGGTCCGCGTGAACAGCATGGCCGATAACACCAGTCCCGCCGCCAGGAATAACCCGGCCAACAGGCCCAAAGAATAGGGGCGCCCGTTGCTCATGAACCCGAAAAACCCAGCGCTTCCAACGCTTCCCGCGCATGGACCCGATCATCGAAGGGCACCACTGTGTCTTCGAACTCCTGATAGGTCTCATGTCCTTTTCCGGCGATGAGCACCGAGTCCGTCGGACGCGCCTTTTCCAGCACTTGCTGAATGGCCAACCGACGATCCAGTTCGAGCGTATAACCGTCGCTCCGCACGGCCCGGTAGCCTTCCTCGATTTGAGCCGCGATGCGGGCGGGATCTTCCTTGCGCGGATTATCGGTCGTGATCACCGTCAAATCAGCCAGTTGCGCAGCCACTTGCCCCATGCGGGCCCGCTTGCCGGCATCCCGATTGCCGCCACAGCCAAAGGTCAGCAGTACCCGACCGGGCGTGATCTCCCGAAGCGTGGCCAATACGTTGCGCAGCGCATCGTCCGTATGCGCATAATCGACGAACACACCAAAAGGTTGTCCGGCCGCCACGCTCTCCAGACGCCCCGGCACCGGGTGCAGCGCATTCAAGGCCGCTTGCATCTTGACGACGTCCACCTGGAAAACCAGCCCAGTACCCAACGCAGCCAGGGCATTGTAAATATTATGACGCCCAATGAGAGGCAGGCGCACGGCAAATTTTCGATCGGGCGCCTCCACGACAAACCGTGAGCCGTCCGGGTTCAACTCGATGCGGGTGGCCCGCAGGCGGGCCGACTTTTCGAGGCCATACGTCAGTTCCACTTCGACGTTGGGAGTCCCCACCAAGCGGGCGCCGAAGCTGTCATCGATGTTGATAACGGCAGCACTTTTCTTGTCAGCGCGGCCCAAGTTGGCAAAGAGCTTTTGCTTGGCTGCAAAGTAATTTTCCATGGTCCCGTGGTAATCGAGGTGGTCGCGGGTGAGGTTGGTGAAGATGCCCACATCAAACGCGACGCCATGAACGCGCTTCTGTTCCAACGCGTGCGAACTCACCTCCATCACGCAAGCAGCACAATCGGCCTTCTTCATCTGCGCCAGCATCTGCTGAACCTCTAGCGCCTCAGGAGTCGTTCGCTGCGCAGGAATCATCCGATCGCCGATTTCGTAGCGCACGGTGCCGAGCAAGCCGGTTTTGGTGCCGGTGGCTTCGAGGATGGCCTTGACCATGAAGGCGACGGTGGTTTTGCCATTGGTGCCGGTAACGCCGATGACCTTAAGTTTGGCACTGGGGTCCTCAAAATACACGCGGGAGGCGGAGGCGAGCGCTTCGCGCACATCGGGCACGCAAATTTGTGTAACCCGCGCCGGGACGGAGCGTTGGCGTTCACAAAGGATGGCACTGGCTCCGCGTTCCACCGCCGCGCCGATGAATTCGTGGCCATCGGCGTGCTGGCCTGGGATCGCCACGAACAGCATGCCCGGGGTGACCCGGCGCGAATCGTAGGTGAGGCCGGCGATTTCGCGATCGAGCGCGCCTTCCACGGTGGCGGACGGCAGCACCTGAACCAGGTTTCGTAATAACATGGGTATGATCACGCGGCCTTCGCGCATAGGTCGCGGCCAGGAATTTGGTCACGCCTGTAGCCGGGACGTCGGTGGCGCATTCGGAAAGGAAAGGAGCAGCCCGATTGCGCGAGAGGGTTCCCGCTTCCAGAGGGGAAAGGAAGACGGGCGGGCTGCTCCTTGAGGAGGGTCCCCGCCTCCACAGGATGGAGGCGGACAACAAAAGCTGAAAAGCCAGACAGCATGATCGTGTGGTTCACGGTTTATGGTTAAGGCTGCCGGACTGCCACCGCCGGCGCCGGCCCGGGCCCGCTCGTGCCAGCCAATGGATCGGCGTTGTCCGGGCGGATCTTGAGATAATTGGCAACCTGTTCGCTAATCACCTTGAAATAGGGGGCGGCCGTTTGGCCTCCATAATAACCACGACGCACATCAGGTTCCTCGAGCAGGACTGAGACACAAATCTCCGGATCCTCTGCGGGAAAGAAGCCGATGAAACTGGAAACGTATTTCTGTGGCAGGTAGCCGGTGGGTCCGCCCGGAACCTGGGCCGTGCCGGTTTTGCCGGCCACGGTGTAATGATCCAACGCGGCTTTGGGGGCGGTTCCATCTTTGGCCGTCACGGTCTTGAGCGCGGTCACCATCTGATGGGCGGCGTGCGGGCTGATAACCTGCCGAAGAAATTGCGGCTGGAATCGGCTCACGACCGCGCCCGTCGAGTCCTGCAAGCTATGGATGATCATCGGGCGCATTAGGCGCCCTTCGTTGGCGATGGCGCTCATGGCCATGACCATCTGGAGATGGGTGGCGGCCATCGCATGGCCCATCGGCAGGCGCGAGATCGTCAAGCCATCCCACTTGGACGGCGGCGCCAGAATGCCGGCGCTTTCGCCGCTCAGCGTGATCCCGGTTTTTTTGCCGAAACCGAAGCGGGTCATGTAATCGTACAGCTTCTCCTCGCCGAGACGGTAGACGGCGATCTTGGCGGCGCCGATGTTGGAAGATCGAGTGATGATGCCTTCGACCGTCAGATTGCCGAACCCGTGATCATGATCATGCAAGGGGCGTCCCTTGAACATCCACCGGCCGTTCTCGCAGAAGAACACATCGTTCAAGCTCACCGCATCCTCATTCAGAGCGCCCGAAACGACCACCACCTTGAAAGTTGACCCGGGCTCGTGCGCGTCTTCCACCACTCGGTTTCGCCGTGCCTCCTCACCGAACTTGCCTGGAGTGGTCGGATCGAAATCAGGCAGGCTGGCCATGCCCAGGATCTCCCCGGTGCGCGGCCGGATGACCAGCCCACAAACGCTTTTGGGATTGAACTTGCTGAACGCCTCCGCCAACTGCGTTTCCAGAATGCTCTGCACAAACATGTCCAGAGTCAGCACCGCGTTTAGACCCGGGCTCGGTTCCACATCCTGTTCCCGGAACACGACGATTTCGCGCTGAAGCCGATCCAATTCCGTCACGCGCCAACCACGCGTGCCGCGGAGCTTGCTGTCCAGCCAGGATTCAATCCCCGCGATGCCGGTCATTTCCACAGAGGCGGCCCGGCCCATGGAATTGGTCAAGAGCCGCTCCGTTTCCAACACATAACCCAGGACATGTGAAGCCAATCGGCCGCTGGGGTAAATGCGCTGATAATCGTCCTGCGCGTAAATGCCGTGCCGGCGAAGCTGCTGCAAGGCGGCGCGCTCCTTCCGGTTCAGGGCGGCTTCGTCGATGTCCAGTTTGAGCTGGGCCATAGCCTGAGTGATCTGTCCCCAGCGTTCAGAGTTGACCTGGCATTTCAAATCGACGAATCGGTTTGTGCGAACGACACCCGTCTCGTTGGTTCGCAACAGCCGCAACGATTGGATGAGCGCGGCTTCATCCAGGGACAGCAATGGGCCAATGGCCCGCGCCACTTGCGGCTGATAGGGATCGAGCAAACTGGGATCCGCCAGGACACGTTTCACCGGTAAACTCATCGCCAGTTCATGGCCGTTGACATCCAGGATATCCCCACGCCGGGGCGGTTTGAGAAACACGCGCTGGGTGTTGTCCCCCACGATGTCCCGATAACGGTCATGATGCACCACCTGCAGCACGTAAAGACGAAAGCCCAAGCCGGCGAAACCAACACCAGCCGCGATGGCAAAAATGAAAAGGCGCCGCAAATGCGTTGGGCAGATCATGGGGCTCCGTCGGTTCGCACGTAGTGAAACGGTGAGAGGTTCGTGGCGGGCGCCGGCCCCGGCTGTGGAACCTCGGTGATCCAGAGCATTTGGCTGGGCTCCGGTGGAATCAAACCCAGCTTGAGCTCGCGCACTCGTTCCGCCAGACGCTGGGGAATCTGCATCTCAGCCAATTTCTTGGCCAACACCTGGTTTTCCTTGCGAATTCGTTCGAGCTTCTGCTGGCGGGCCCCGATTTGTTGGCCGAGTTCGTAAAGCTTGTTCTTTTGCAGCACGTAGCCCACGCACGATCCGCCAATCAACGAACAGAGCAGAATCGCCTTGCACGCGGGCACGAAACGAATGGTCCCGGATTGGCTGGCTTTTCGGTTATTGGCCATGTCCTCCCGGCTCGGGATACGGAATTTCAGTTCGTTCCAGCACCCGCAACTGCGCACTGCGCGCACGCGGGTTGGTTTTCTCTTCCGCCGCGGAGGGCCGGACAGCGCGGCGCTGGACCCAGCGTAGGAGCGGGGCGCGGGGCCGGCGGAGCTCCGGCACATCCACTTCTCCCTCGAACAGGTAATCGCGTGTTTCCCGCCGACCAAATTCCTTGACCAGGCGATCCTCGATGGAATGAAACGTAATCACCGCCAAACGCCCCCCGGGCTTGAGAAGCAGGCAGGCTGCCGCCAGTCCACTTTGCAATGAGCGGCTTTCATCATTCACCACCATGCGTAATGCCTGAAACACTCGCGTGGCCGGATGCTTTTTCTGCCCATAACGAGGCGTGACCCGTTCCACCAGCGCGGCCAACTGCTCCGTGCTTCCCAACGGGCGACGCCCGCGCTCCTGCACAATCGCCCGCGCGATACGCCCCGCGTGCGGCTCATCGCCAAACTCCGCGAAGACCCGCGCCAATTCTGCCGCCGTCCAATGATTCACCAAATCGGCCGCCGTCAGCGGCTGGCGGCGATCCATGCGCATATCCAGCGGGCCGTCGCGCTGAAAACTGAACCCGCGTTCCGCCTCATCCAACTGGGGCGAGCTCACACCCAAATCCAGCAACACCCCGTCACAACTCGCCGACGGAATCCATTCCGCCATCTCCGAAAAATTTCCCTGCCGGATTTCAAACCGGCCTGCGTAACCTGCCTCCGCCAAACGCCGGCGGGCGGCTTCAACGGCTGCGCCATCTCGATCGCAACCAGAAACCCATCCACTCGGACTGCTCGCCGCGAGCAACGCGAGAGCGTGCCCACCCCCACCGACGGTCCCGTCCGCGTATCGGCTTGCGTCCCGCGGCCGCAGAGCCGCCAGGACTTCCGCCTCCAGCACCGGCATGTGGATGAAGTTTGGCACTTCGCATGGGCGCTATTCCTTCTCCGCCCCGAAGAATTGAGTCTTGAGGCGGCTCCAAACCGGTTCCGCCGCCGCCTTCTCTTCCGGAATGCTCACCGGCAACGGCTCCGTCGCCTGGCCCGCCACCTCAACGTCCGCGCCCGCGCCCGCGCCCGCTGCGCTCACCGAACGCCCGGCCACTACGAGCAGATCCGAATCCGTCAGATCGTTTCGGACCGGCTTCACCAAATCCAGCCCCAGCTCGCCCTGGACCGCACCACGCGGCGGGTTGGCCGGCTTGGAGGATTTTGAAAAAGGATTGCGAAACATGGTCCAGCGACCCATCGGGAAGTGGTGTCCTACCGCGCCAGACGCCGTTGGATTCGCGCTGTGCCCGACAGGTTCGGCGGCCATTGGATCTTTTTCCGGGCGGATGGGCGCGTCTGCATTGGCAGCCATGCCTGACCTCACCACTGCGCTTTCCGTCGCGGCCGTAGGTTCCGTCATCATCGAGTTCCTTTCGCTTGTTCCATTTGTCCCTGGCCCTGACCCGTTCCCTGTCCCGGGTGCGGGAGGCACCCGACTGTCGGCTCCCGAGCCTGATGCGGGCGACTGCATGATTCTTTCGCGGCCGCTCATCGCCGGACCAAACCGCGGCAACAACCCTTGCTGGGCCATTTTGTAGCGGCTTCGGTCGTCCCGGAGCTTCCCGAGGCTGCGCCCGACCGCCAGCCAGCGCATCAGTCTCATGAATGAATGATTAGATCAGCTTAAAGGCTTCCTGCGCCAAGGCCTCGTCGCCTTCGGCTACAGCCGTCAACCGCTCCGGGTTCCAGATCTGAAAGCGGTCGAACATACCCACCAGCACCACTTTGTGTTCGATGCCAGCCGCCTTGGCCATGTGCTCGGGCAGGGTGAGCCGGCCCGCTTTATCCGAGGTCACCATCTGGGACTTTCGGCCTAAAGCCCGGCGCAAGGCCTCCGCCTGAGCATCCCCGAAAGGCATGGACGTAATGCGTGAACGAAGCTTGTCGGCCGCGGCTGGCGGCAACACCAACAGGCAGACGTCCTTCTGAGCACTGGTCGACCAGATCACCAACATGAACTCCGTTTCGTTTTGCCCTTTGCGCCAGTTCGAAGGGATTTGAACTCGGCGCTTCTCGTCAACGACATTGTCGAAATACGAGTTATAACAGGGACCGTTGTTGGTCAGTTCGGACATTGTGCGTTGGGCGCAGGCACCTCAACGCCCCACAACTCTCCTTTTTATCCCACTTTCCACCACCGCGGTCAACGAAAAATGCATCCGAAGTTATGCGGAAGTTATTCACAAGCTGGGTAATCCCTTTACTCGCTGCCTCCAGGCATCATCCCAATCCCAGATCCACCCTGGCACTTTTCGCGAAGGAAGCCCCGCCAAAGGGGATCCTTCAGATCCGAAAAGCCTCAGTGCCTCTGCCGACTCGGGCGTTGGTCTCGGTTTACACATAGGCAACGAATGGGTAACGATTCGTGCTTTAGCAGGTTCGTTTTCCTTTTTCAAGGTGAACTCTCGCGAATCTCGCGTTAAAAACGCAGCGCGTGCGCACCGCCGACTTCGATTACTTCCTGCCCCCCGACCTGATCGCGCAACACCCCACACCGACTCGGGATGGCTCCCGGTTGCTGGTACTTCACCGTAATTCGGGCCGCATCGAACATGCTCAGTTCGGGCAACTGCTCGATTACCTGGTTCCTGGCGATGTGATCGTGCTCAATGACAGCAGAGTGATTCCTGCGCGTTTGCGCGGTCGCAACACCGCCGGCACCGGCGAATTCGAACTGCTGCTGTTGGAAGAGAATGCGCGCAACGACTGGTGGGCGATGCTGCGACCGGCCAAACGAGCGGGGCTCCACTCCGAAATCCGGCTCGTGGATCATCACGGCGATCTCACCGCGGTGCGCGCCGAGGTGATCGAAATCAATCCGCAGGGCCACCGCCGGCTGAAGTTTCTCAACACATCTGACATCAGCGCGGACCTGAGCCACTGGGGAGAAATCCCGTTGCCGCCTTACATCAAGCGGAAACCAGGCATGTCATCGCCCGAAGATTCGGAACGCTACCAAACAGTTTACGCGCAATGCACCGGCTCGGTGGCGGCGCCCACGGCGGGACTCCATTTTACTTCGCAACTGCTGGAGCGACTGCGGGCGCTCGGTGTGCGGGTCGCCTTCGTTACGCTGCATGTCGGCCTTGGGACCTTTGCGCCAGTCAAAGCGGCCGAACTCGCCGGGCACGTGATGCATGAGGAACGGTTCACGGTGAGCGAGGAGACGGTCCGGTTGGTCAGGAGCGCGCGCGCACGAGGGCGGCGGATCCTGGCCGTGGGCACCACGTCGTTGCGGGCCCTCGAGAGTGCGGTGACCGGCGCCGGACAATTAGCAGCGGTGACGTGGGGCCGCACACGCTTGTTTATCCATCCCCCGCATCGATTTGAGTGCGTGGATGCCCTGCTGACAAACTTTCATCTCCCCTGCTCGACCTTGCTGATGCTGGTGAGCGCGTTTGCCGCGCCAGGCCGGGAGGAAGGCCGCGCGCGCATCCTTTTCGCCTACGGCGAGGCGGTGCAACAGCGTTACCGTTTCTATAGTTATGGCGACGCCATGCTGATCATTTGAAACGGCCAATGACAAAACCAACCACACACGTTCGCTCTCCGGCCGGCCGACCGTTCGTTTTGGTGAACATGGCGATGACGGTCGATGGGAAAATCGCGACCGCCAACCGGCGCATCTCAACCTTCAGCAGCCCGCGCGATCAGGAGCACCTTTATGAATTGCGCGCGACCGCTGACGCAGTGATGGCGGGAGCACGCACCATCGATCTGAACAAGATCATGTTGGGCGCGGGGGGCGTTCGTTTTCAACGTCAGCGCCGCCGGCGTGGATTACGCGCACATAGCTTGCGTATTATTGTCAGCGGCTCGGGCAGCATCGATCCAAAGGCTGCCATCTTTCGGCGCCGCTTCGCACCCATCTTGATCCTCACGACCGGACGGATCTCGCCCGTGCGCCGGCGGCGTTTGCAGAAGATCGCGCATGAGGTGCTGATCTGCGGACAACGCAAGCTGGACTTCGGCCTCGCTTTCAGTGAACTGCATCGCCGCTACGGAGTGCGCCGCCTCCTCTGTGAAGGCGGAGGTGAACTGAACGCCGATCTCTTTCGACACGGGTGGGTGGACGAATTACACCTGACGATCTGTCCCAAACTTTTTGGGGGCCGCGGGGCGCCCACCATCGCGGATGGGGCCGGGGTGCGTCAGTTGGCTGAGGCCGGGACATGGAGGGTGCACTCCTGGCGCCATGTTGGAGACGAAGTTTTCCTGATTTGCCGTCCGCAACCCCGGCGTCGCCACGATCCGGGCCGCCGGCGTGTTGCCGCGAAACGGCTTCAGCCTCGTCGGTGAAACTCCAAAATGTCCGGCCAGGCGATGCGTCGGAGGCCCAAAGTCGGCTCGCGGAGGCGCACGCCCTGGGGATCAAGGATGGCCTCGGTGCCCACCCACGAAGATCCGTCGGCGGTGAGCACATGGTACGGAAGCCGAGTGGGCGCCCCGCGCGCATGCAACACCAGCGCCACAACCTCGACGCTCAAATCGTAGCGGCAGAGACCGAGCGGGATGGAATTCAACGTCAACGTCCCGCCGGAAAGCCCATGGCATTCGCCATCGATGAATTCACCGCTCTGGAGCAGCACTCCGGTGCGTCCGGAGTTTAGAAGTCTGCCGGCGGTTCTCGGCAAAGGTTGAAAGCGGATATTGGCAACGCTGGCGCGTGAGACAGGATCGCGCGGCGGTCTGCCCTCGAAATGAAATGCGCTCTCGTCAAGGGAGGCCAACTGTCCGCGCTGCATTGACCCGCTGCGCAACTCTAATTCGGGTGTAAACCAACGATTGCGGACACGAGGGCCCTCCTCCACTCCTTCAAAGACCGAATAATTCAATCTTTCTTCGCGCACGCCAACCACGGCCATGCCCACGCAAAGATCCTCCAGGCCGGGCAGCGTCACCCGCTCGACCAAAGTCCAGCGTTTACCGTTAGGTGACTTGAAGGCGGAAAATCGATCGCCGTCCCGCCTCAATTTCAGCCAACACCCCAGACTCATCGCCGCATCGAGGGTCACGGCCGTGTCGGCGCCGGCCTGGCTGCGGCTTTGAAACACACCGCCACGCGCAGCGCTTACTGAGAGGAACAGGTGGCGGGCGTCCGCCTTGAGCCCTTCACGCATCATTAGTCCGGCCCGCGCCCATGGATCGGTCAAGGCCACTTGCGACACCCGAGCCATGATCTCGCTGGACCCGATCACTCGTCGAAACACAAAATGGAAGGCGTCGCTGTCGGAGAGAACGTTGGTACCCGATCCGTAGATCCGGAACCCTTCCGGTATCCGTTCGGTGTAGCCTGACCAACGGACACTACCAATGTCCTCCCCTTGCCAGGGAGAGTACGTGGGGGCCAGCACGGAACGGAACTCGTCCATCATCGGGCCTAGAAAAACGAGTTCGGCGACATTGGTTAGAGGCACCCGCACGAGGAGCGCCTGAGCCGCGTTGATCACCACCACGCAATTCGATTCAAAACGAAGGTGGCCTTCGAAGATGGGTCCGCTCAGGGAGCGGACATACCCTTCGCGCGCAATCACCGGCCAGGACAAGAGCAGAAGAAGCGGAAGGATGGTTAATCGCGGCATGATTCAGTCGGGCAGACCAGACAAGGATATGCAGAATTGCGTGCGGCTCAACCTGAATTTTGACTTCATGCGGCCGTTGGAGGGAACGGGAATCCACTCGGCACTCGGGGCTTGCGTGGTCGCCTCCCCCTTGGTCATTTGGTATGGTGATCGCTGCCCGCTCCATCCAGTTGGTTTTAGTCACCGCCCCTGACCAGAAAAGTGGCCGCTCGTTGGCTCGAGCGATCCTGCAAGCGCGTCTGGCTGCCTGCGTCAATCTCGTGCCAGGCCTGGAGTCCCATTATTGGTGGCAAGCCAAACTGGAGCGCAGTCAGGAGGTTTTGCTAATGATCAAAACCACCCGAAGCCACCTGAGCGGCTTGGAGAAACTAATCGTCCGGAAACATCCATACGACACGCCAGAAGTAATCGCCTTAACTCTGGCGGCTGGTAATAGACGCTATCTGAAGTGGGTGAAAGCCAACCTTGTTTAGGTATCCCTAACGTTCAGCCACGGACATGGCGGACGAGCCGAATTGGGAACGAATTCGAACCGTGCGCAACATCCGTGGCCTAAAAGTGTTGTGCGTTATGACAGGGTGTAGGTTGGTCGAGATAGATTGTCCAGCGGAGAGAGCCCAAACGAACTGCGTCTCAGCGTGCCTCGGCGTATGATGTATCCGGCTTGAGGACTTCGATGTGCGGTTGAGTCTGCGGGCGGGGCGTCTTGGGGACGGCTTGCTGGGCTTCTGGGTTGAGTTTGCCAGCCGGCGTGGCTCCTGGGGGTGCCATGGCGGGTTGCGGATGCAGGAACTGCCTCACGACCAGGTAGATCGTCAAACCGGCCAAACACAACACCAGCCTGAACATATTCATACTACGACCCCAAATTAACCACTCCCCCACCCAAACAAAGTTCAGTTCCCTCAAACCACACGCGACAGCACGGGGCAAAACAACCCCGCAACCCCTCCCGGTAACGGCCCGGAAGGCCCGGAAGGTCAGTAAACGTGGAACCGTCAAATCCGACAAGCCTGCGGGAAAGCCCGTTCAAAAGTTGAACGAAGAAAGATCAAAATCAGTATTCCACCTTCCCGTCCAACCGGCGCCAGTCCTCAAAAACCCCGAGCGCCTCCTCGCGCAGCCGCTGGGACATGGGCAGATGCGGTCGGCTTCCTGGAGGCAAGCTCAGCTCCTGGTAGATAAGTTCATCATCGAAGCCCGCCGCGGCGGCATCCGCGCGGGTAGCGGCAAAAATGACCCGGTCCAGCCGGGCCCAATAAGCCGCCCCCAAACACATCGGGCAGGGCTCGCAGCTGGCGTAAAGTTCACAGCCAACGAGGCGGAAGGTGCGGAGTTGCCGACAGGCCTGGCGGATGGCAACGATCTCGGCATGGGCCGTCGGGTCATTCTGCGAGGTGACCTCATTCCAACCTCGGCTTAGAATCCGGCCTTGGTGAACGATAACGGCTCCGAAGGGACCTCCTCGACGCTGCCTCATCATGTCCTGAGATAAGCGGATGGCTTCCCGCATGAAGACATCGCTCATTCGGCTCCACTAAGCTTTAAGACCCAGTCCCAACGTTTCTTTGCAGTAACGCAGGCTTCGCTCGATTTCAGCCCGTTGGTAAGCTTGCTCGGCGAGCTTGCGGTCCTGATCCTCGGGGGGCTTCCAGGTCTCACGCGGTTTTCCCCGCTTGGCTAGCGCGATAAACCGGGCCAGATCCTGAGCCCTCGCCTTAGGCCAGAGCTTCCAGAAATCCTCCTTCAGATAGGGAATCTCCCGATTAAATCCTGAGATGGTCTCAATGTGCACGGGCACCCCCGGGCATAACTGGGCGAACGATTGAAAGTAGGTTTTGAGATCGATGGTCCCATCCCCCATCGCCGTCCACTGTACCGTCGCTCCCTGAGCCGATTCCCAAACCGCCGAATCTCGCAGGCTGGTCGTAAGGACGTAGGGCGCCAGGGTCTGCAAGCTGGCCAGCGGGTCTTCCATCGTCCAGGTGGCATTGCCGGAGTCCATGTTGGCACCCACGTAATCTTTCCCGGCCGCTTCGATGAGGCTCACCAACTCCCAGGCTTGCATGTCGCCGGCATGATTTTCGATTGCGATCTTCACCCCCAGATCCATCGCCCGGCTGCGCTGGCTCCGGCACACCTTGGCCGTGTCCTCGATGCGTGCCTCGATTCCACCGTCGCTTTTCCGATCCTCGCCGCTGCCCAACACGACCCGCAGCACCGGCGAGCCCAGGTCGCGCGCACAGCGTAACCCCAAGGCCAAATGTTCCTCCGCGGTCCCCCATTTGTTTTTGAAGGTCTTGGAGGTCGGGCAGATGCTCCAGGTGCCCAGATGAATCTGCAAACCTTGATCGGCGGCCTTGGTCTTGAGTTCCTTCAGGCGGGGCGTCTCCAAGCTTTCGAACGCATCCAGGTCCGTGATAAAAAGGGAGTCCGTTTTCAACTTGGCGGCGTATTCGATCAGCTGGGGGGCTTTCCAGCCCATCGCGCGGACAGAAAAGTTGTCGAGACCGAGCTTGATCGTGCGGCCGGTCCCCAGACTGGGTTGGGCCTGGGTCATTTGGCCCAGGGCGAGGACGCCGGCGACGGTGGCAGATGTTCCCAAGAAAGCGCGCCGATCCATCGCGGAAATGGTTGGTTGCATAGTCTAACCATGCGAAGGCCGGTGCGGTTTTGCCAAGCCATTTCTGGCCGCGCTCCTCGCTCCTTTATTTCTGACGAACGTCCATCCGGGCCACTCGCGCGACGGGCGGTGAAGCAAAGTCGTTCCACAACCGATCCAGGTCCACCCGATCCGGCGGTCCGTCATGGACCACAAACCGGTAACGCGATCGGTAAATCTCGCCGGGGCGCAACAACATGTCCCCGGCCTGTTGGGGAGCGAAACAAAAAAAAGGCTCAGTGGGATGCACTCGCATCGGCTGCGGCGAACGGAAGTTCAACGGATGTCCGAGAATCGCGATCCCAACCCGCTGCCCATCGACCTCCCCACTCATATCACACCAGCGTGCGCGCGTGGCATGGGCTTTGATTCGATCCGTTTCGCCTTCGGATGTCAGAAAATAAGTGTGATCTTTTCCATCCCATGCCCGGTTGCCCCGCACGCCCAACCCTCCGTAATGATATTGCGGCAAACTCAACGGCTGCTCCGTGGTACAAGTCTGCTCCGACTCCAATTCGAAGATCCAAGCCGTCCTGCCCGCGGGGCCGAATACGGTAACGGTCCATGTTTCCGAGAGCGCGACCACCGGCTCCGCCGCGGTCAAATCCACAAAACGATGCCGCGCTCTGAGCCCGGCATGGACCGGTCCTTCCCACGTCGAGTCCATTCCCAGGTATTCGACGCGTCCTTTCGCTTCACCCATGTTCCAGAAGTCCGGTTCGCGTCCATCAAACTTCGTTTTGGTCCACGCCCACCAAACCCCGTGATGATGCAGATGGTTCGGCGCATAGTCGTCGGTGACAAGCCGCCCGCTCAAGGTTCGGATCGGATGCAAATAGCCGCCGCGTTTGAAGATCGGTTTGATGTCGGCCCGGGGCAATGGTCCCGCTTCCGCCTGGTACTCGAGCAACGGCTGCGGCGTGGCTTGCGCCTGGGCGGTCGAGGTAAAAGCGAACTGAATCCTGCTATCCTGCTGCCTGCTTCGTAGTTGGCTGCCCCGCGCGGGCGCTTGGTCGTCTCTGACAACGAAGTCGTAGGAGATGCTCTTCCCGCGCCCAAGGTCTGTCACCTTGAACATCCCCGTTCCGTCCTTGGCTACTTGAAGCGGGATCGTCTCTTGCCCTCGGCGCAACGTGCGAGCGGATCGAACTTCGGGAGGCAACTTAAACGCCACCACAACGTCATGACGGTCGTAGGCGCCTGCCTCCACGATCACGGAAAACTTCTCCTGAGTCACCGCGGGAGTTGCCAGGAAACACGCCAGCCATGGCAGCGTCCGCAGGTGGCTAAAAAGCCGTAAGACACGATGCACGTTCTCTTCTTTGCAAAGCGGTTCCGCCGGAGTCAAGCGTGGATCGCGCGTATTTGAGCTGCTACGACCCGGTTAGCCACGACGACCCAGGCTGCGCCGGAGGCTCCGCCTCGTTAGCCGTTGGGTTTGGGTGAGTCCCAAAAGGGGCAACGCACCTGACGTCCCTCCAGGACGGTGGTCAGCTCGGGCGGTGTCACGGCGCAGCTCGCTTCCGCCCTGGGACAGCGGGGATGAAACCGGCAACCGGTTGGGAATGCCCCCGGCAACGGAACGTTGCCCGGGATAGCGGCCAGCCGTTCAACTGGCGCGCCCAAATCGGGCACCGAGCGGATGAGGGCCTGCGTATAAGGATGCCACGGGTGCTGGAGCAATTGGCGAGCAGAGGCGCTTTCGACAATTTGCCCGGCATACATCACGGCCACGTCATCGGCGAGGTCCCCGACGATCCCGAGGTTGTGAGTGATGAGGAGGATCGCCATGCCGAGTTGCCGGCGGAGCTGGCAGAGCAGTTCGATGATTTGCGCCTGGATCGTCACGTCCAAGGCGGTGGTGGGTTCATCGGCCACCAACAATTTCGGGCGTGAGGCCAAAGCCATGGCGATCATGACCCGTTGCTGCATGCCGCCGGAGAGTTCATGGGGATAACTGCGCATGCGCGCGGCGGGGGCCGGAATGCCCACCAACTCAAGCAAGCGCAATACTTCAGCGTCATTGGCCAGGTCAGGGCGATGATACTTCAGTGTTTCCTTGATCTGGGAACCGACCCGGAACACGGGGTTGAGCGAGGCTCCGGGGTCCTGGAATACGTAACTGACGATCCCACCTCGGATCGCGCGCAATTCGCGGATGGACATCTTTAGCACGCTGCGGCCTTCCAACAGGATCTCCCCGCCGACGTATCGTGCAGGCGGGCTGGGGACGAGCCGGGCAATGGAGAGCGCGGTGACGCTTTTGCCCGATCCGCTTTCCCCGACCAGGCAGAGGGTACGTCCGGCTTCCAGCCGGAGCGACAGGCCGTCGACGGCGCGGGCGGCATGGGCGCCCGACCCGAACTCAAGCTGGAGTTGATTGATCTCGAGCAGAACCGGTGGGTTCATCATTGGTTTTGGAGCCATGCGTTTTCGTATCGCCAGAGCCAGACCGGATGCCACATGTCTCCGCGCACACGCGGATGGCATAGCACTGCCAACTGCTCGTGGCAAAGGGGCACCCACGGGGCATCTTCCATGATTAGGCGTTCGACTTCCCGATAGAGCAGCCGCCGTTCTTCCGCCTGATTGGATCGGGTTGCTTTCGCCAGCAGTCCATCAACGGCGCCATTGCGGTAAAAGGCCAGGTTGTTGCAGTCCGTGTCGGTAATTCGGTCGCCTCGAAAAAGCACATCCAGAAAGGTGCTGGGATCAGGGTAGTCCTGGACCCAGCCCCAGATCCCGCACGGGACCTGGCGGCGACTTCTTGCTTTCACTTCGAAGGCAGTCAGGCTGACCGGGCGCAACTCGGCCTGGACACCCACCTCACGCAAGTCCTGTTGGATCGACTGAGCCGCTTTGGCGTCCACGACTCGCGATTGGATGAACCAGATCTCCGTGCCAAACCCGTCCTGGTAACCGGCCTGACGGAGCAAAGCGCGCGCTTTGGCCGGGTCATAGTCGTAACGGGGTAAACCCGGATTCGACCACGGCATCATGGGAGGGACGATCCCATAAGCCGGCGTGCCCAATCCGGCGTCCAGCTTGAGCAAGCGGCCGCGGTCGATGGCGTGGCTTATCGCCTGGCGAACGCGCTTGTCGTCGAAGGGCTTTAGCTCAGTGTTCATGAAGAAGTACTGGGTGGCCGCCATGTTGACGCGATGCAAGAAAGGCCGTCGCCTGAGATCGCGGCTAAAGATGGCAGCCTCGACCATGCTTACGATCGCCAAGTCGATCTCGCCTCGCTCGATCATCATGGCGGCCAGCATCGGTTCGCCGCCGATCATGACGTCAAAGGCGTCCGCCCAGCCGTCCGCCCTCCCGTAGAAAGGATTCCGTTCCAGCCGCCATCGCACCGACCGCTGCCATTCTGCCACGCGGTAGGGGCCGGAGCCGGCCAGATGATACTGAAAATCGGGGCCATAACGGGCGACCAGTTCCCGCGGCAGCACAGACGCAAAGCAGAGCGTGAGCCCATAACGGAACGCGAACTCAGGCTGAGCCAATTCGATCACCAACGTGCGCGGGTTGACCGCCCGTAACCCCGCCACGCGCACCGCCCGGCCTTCCGCGAATTCCTTTGCACCTAGAATACCTAGGTAATACGTCTGGCCCGGCGAACCCGTTTTGGGGTTGAGCACCCGTTCGAGGGAGAAAACATAATCCTCCGCCTCCACCTCGCGCCCATGACTGAACCGCATCCCTGGGCGCAGCTGAAACGTGAACGTCTTGCCATCAGGGGAGACGGACCATTCCTGGGCTTGATCCGGAACGAGATTTCCCTGCGGGTCATAGTCGAGCAGGCCGCGAAACAGCAGCTTGATCAAAAGCAGACTGGCCGCATCGAACGCCACCGCCGGATCCAGCGAACGCCAATCGGAGGCGGACCAGATTCGCATGGTGCCGCCGCGGTGCGGGAGGTCATTGGTCTCGCCCGATGGCTCAGCCGCAGGCAGAGAAATGACGACCCCCAAACTAAGGGCGACGACGTCGAGCCGCCCGCGCACAAGACGGCGCAGCACCGTCATCTTGATGGGAGATATAGCGATCATTATTTCCGGACTCGGCCAGAGGCTTCGGCGGCCCTCCGCTTCTCAGGGGCGGCTGCCAGAGCAGCGTGCCTGAAGGCCGCCGGACGGAGCAACGAAAACTGCGTTCAGGTAAGTCGGAACGATCCGAGAGCGGCCCCAAGGAGCAACTGCAGTGAAAAATCCTGTGCGATCAACCAGTTCCACGCAGCCAAGTGCGGCTAACCCGTACTCGAACCGTCCGTGTTAGACCGGACAGTCTGAGCGCGGCAAATGTCCGGGAAGTACTTGCGTTTTCGAAGGCTGCCCGATTAAAAGAGGGCCGCATGAAATGCACAGTCATGGATAAGACTTCACTCACCCCCCTCACCCTCACTTGTGTCAGCGCGTTAATTGCAGGTTTGATCCCGGCCATTACTCAAGGTCAGGAACACTTGCAAACCATCGAACGCGCGCCGGAAAACATCTACGAAAACGAACGCGATGCCACTCTCGCCAAGTTCCTGGAAGCAGGCCCGATCAGTGTCCGGCCTCACCTTTATGCCGACACGTATTACGACGACAATTTAACCCTCAGTCGATCCCATAAACGCGAGGACTGGGTCTGGCGCATCGCCCCAGGTGCCCTCTTTGGCATCGGGGAGTTCCGTGGGGACAAGGGCAATTACGTGTCGATCGACTACACGATGCGGGGGGAAATCTATACGAAATACAGCGATTACAACGCACTGGATCATTATGTGATCATGAACAGCGGCTACAAATTGTCCAAGCTCACGCTGGGCCTCTCCCAATCGTACGAAATTGATCATGGCAAAAGCATTGAAGCGGGCGCCTTCGTCGAACAGGAGCTTTTCATCACCCAATTGACCTCCAAATACGACATCAGTGAGAAAACCTCCGTCGAACTCAACGGCCGCCAGTCCATTAGCGATTCCGTAGACCAGGTGTTGCACGGGCCAAACCAGGACTTGGCTTCGATCAACGAGTGGGTCGTGGAATCGTGGGGCAACTATAAGCCAACCGAGAAATTGATAACCGGCCTCGGCTTTACCGCCGGCTGGCGTGATATCCGCACCTTTGACGGCAACCCTTCACCCAATCAAACCTACGAACAGATATTGGGCCGCGGCGGTTATGAAGTAAGCCAAAAGGTGCACGTCTTAGGCTCGGCCGGTATTCAGCTCAGTCAGTTCCAGGATGGCGACGACAAGACTGACTTCATCTTCAGCCTGGGCGTATCCTATCATCCTTTGGAAAATACTTTCCTCGCCCTCGAAGCGTATCGTTATGATATTCCTTCCATTATCTATAGCGGCCGTAACTACACGCTCACCGGTGGGCGTTTCTCGGTCAAACAAGTCATCCTGGAGAAATACTCCCTCTCTTTGATCACGGGCTACGAGTACCGCGACTATACCAAAGTATCCAGCACGACCACGCCCAATCCGGATCGGCAGGACAATTATTTCTGGTTCCGCCCCGAAGCCGACTACGCCATCAACGAGCGCTGGCAAATCGGGCTCTTTTATCAATATCGGACCAAGAGCTCGAGCGACGACACTTTCGATTACTCCAACAACCAAGCCGGGCTCTATTCCAACTATCGGTTCTAAACTACGGGCGTAGAATCGCTCGGGCCTCCACCTCCGCCGGCGCCGCAGGATAACGCCGGGGCCGCAAGGTGTAGACATTGCGGTGCGTGATAGTTTTGCCTGTCTTGAGAAGAACAACCGGGCCCAGGGTCTCCAATTCGATGTAGGAAAGAGGGTCCGGGTTGGTATAAATCTCCGCATTACATCCCTGATCCGGATAAGCGGCTCCAGGATGCCGCGGGGATTCGATCAGCAACGTCTGCTTGGCTCCCACCCACAACAAGCGGTCTGCATCCAATCCAATCTTGTAAGCCTGGTTGGTGGCACGGGTCAGTTGGAGCAGATGATTGGAGATGGTCAGGCTCGGCGGCAGGCCCTGCCCCAGCACCTTGTAACTCTCCGCAAAAATCGAGCGGCCTGAACGCGCGGCAAACAATCCTGCTGGATCGCGCAGCTGAGTCACCACCCAGACGCCCACGGCCAAAGGTTCCCCTTGTTCGCGCGTGAACGTCGTGGTGATGCTCAGTTCGGCTTTGCTGGAATCAAGCTCGACGCGCCGTTGCACGGACAAACCGTAGAATGGATCGACTTCAGAGCGGAGAAGCACCGCGCTCCCTTTGATCTGCGCTTGATAAGCCATGCCGTCAAAGCCAGGGGGCGGCCGCCAGCCTTTGCGTCCCGTTAACAAACCCCAGTCCGCCTCCGGCGAAGGCCAGGCTTTGTCCCCGCCAAAGTTAACCCAGTCTTTCGAAGCCCAAGTCGGCAGACGGACATCGGCTAATTGACCAGAGAGACTCGCATTCTCCCAAAAGACTCCTTGGTCGCCCTTCAGGCCGAATTGCAGCACCCGCCCAATGGATGGAACCACCACCGCGACGGCCTGTCCGTTGTCGATGGCGATCGCATCGAGCCAGCCGCGATAATTAATCGGCTTGATCGTCACCTTGGCCAAACTCTCCCTGCTGGGCACGAGCCACAGAAACCCCAATAAGACCCAGGCGGCGGGCGACACGCAGCCTCGGCTCGTCCGGCGCCGGCGCAGGACCGGCACGGTCCCAGCGGTGCAGCCCCGAAGACTGGACTGGAGGAGCACACAGAACGATGCCAGTTGACCGGCAAAAACCACGCGGCGGCTTGACACGACCTATGCCTAGCCAAAGCTCGTACTGGAGGCAATGAGATTTCCGCTCCTAGGGGTTGGCCGAAAGGCGCGGTTCGCCGGGCCGTTCGCGATCGAGAATTCGCGTGAGGTAATGCAGCTGCAAATCGTCAGGGGCGTACCGTAGGCCCAGCTCCACGAGTTGCCTGGATTTTGCGGTGTTGCCGGCGGAGAGCATGGCCCGGGCGGCCAAGGCAGCGTAATGCGGAGCCGACCAGTCTGATTGATCGCTGCGCTGGCGCAGGAGCGCTTCGATTTGGGCCGCGCCCTGGCTGCGGACAACCGGGTCCGTCTGGTCGAGCAACGCGCCAGCAGCCAACAACAACTGGACCTCCTGATTCGCGCCCGGGGGCGGGTTGACGCGTAACGGAGGCGAGTTGCTGGGCCGGAACACGCAGGGCAAGGCGCGCAAGTCGATGGGTTCGGTGGCGCCCGGCGCGATGGCATCATGGCGCAGCCGCCAGATCAGATACGTTTGCAGGTTGGTATTGATGGTCCAATACTGTCCAAACACGCTGCGCAGATGGCTTCCATCGAGCTTGGCCAGGGCCGTTCGCTTGGCTGGAGGGGCCACCTCCTGTTGCCAGGTGCGTTCGTCGAATTGGTTGAGCAGGCTCGCAGAGATGCCCAAGTAGAACGCCTTGGGCGCTTCATACTCCAGCACCGGAAACAAATCACTTTGGATCGGGCCCTCGCCAGTGATGGCAAAGCCGGTTCGCTGCGAGGCAAATTGTCGGGCCAACAGTGCGTTGACCGTGTGAATGCCGATCCGAGCCAAGTCCTGGCGCGGTCGCTCGCGATCGAAAATTTTTGCGTAATGCGCCAGCGAAGCGTCCCAGGGCCGCTTTGATCCAAGCAGCACCAAATCGCCCGCGCCACAGTCCCAAACTTCTACATAGGGAAACACCGTCCCGAAAGTCCGCAGCACCATCGAAACGATGCCGTCGTGCATGTCGTAAAGGTGAAACCATTGCGCCATGACCCCGCCCTCTTTCAGCCGGCTGGCTCCCAATTCATAATACTCGCGACTAAACACGCTCCCCACTCCTACCATCCAGGGATTCGAAGGCTGCGTGATGATAATGTCGTAAAGCTGCGGACTCAGCTTCAGCAGCGTCCGCGCATCTTCGATGCGGATTCGGGCCCTTGGATCGGTGAGCACTCCTGCGTTCCATTGATCGAAGAACCTGGCTGCCCGCACCACTGGCTCGCAGTTCTCTGCGATCACCAGGTGATCGATGGGATGCCCCAGCGCCGCGCCCCCCGTGATGCCGCTCCCCAAGCCCAGGATGAAGACGTCCTTGCTCTCCGGCCGGGCGGCCATCGGCAGATGCGCCACCAGCAACTGGGTGCTCAAATCCACACGCGAAGAGGCGTCCGTTTTGCCATTGATCCGCAAACCCATGTCCGCCGGCGCTTCAATGCCGTCGCCATGCTCCACGCTGACGGTGGCGTCTGGCGCGTCCTCGTAGAACAGGATCTTCACGTGCGCTCGCCGAAACGACATCGCTTCCGGATTGGGTTCGGTCTCCCGCGAACGGAAGGCCCCCGAACTAATGACATGCCGCCAGCCTTCTCCGCCCAAAGTAAAAAGAACGGCCAGCAAGGCAATGCTGCCACCACTGGCCAGAGCCAGCGAACGCAGCTGCCGTCTCCAGGCGCTGAAGATCGCCACCGCACTCAGCCCAAAGGCCAAGGCCGCAAAAGAATTGCGCAGCCCAATTCCAGGCATGAGGACAAAGCCCGTCGACAATACCCCAATCACTGCCCCCAAGGTGTTCCAGGTCAGCAGAGCTCCCACTTTTTGGCCCAGAGCCGAGGACTGCCCGGACAAGATCCGAATCAGCAGGGGCAAGACCGAGCCGATCATCGCGGCCGGCACGCCCAAAACGATCATCGACGTGCTCGCCGCCAGGAACTGGTAATAGCGATAACCGATCGTGCTCTGGGCCAATCCGGACTTGGCGTAGCGATAGAATTCAACCCACCAATCAATCTTGATCACCAGCAGGGCGATCCAGGCGGCCGCCCCAACCAGCAACAGAACCAAGAGCCGTTCGCTCTGCCAGCGGCGCAGCCGCGGAGATGCGACGACTCCGCTGCCCAGTCCAATCCCCAGGATGAAAGACATGAGGACAATGGCGAAGGACTGCAGACTTGAACCGAAGATCAACGCCAGCGAACGCGACGCCAACACCTCCAAGCCCATCGAAACGCCTCCCGTGATCGCCACCAACAACCCTGCCCAACGCACCACGCCCGGAGAGATGTCGCCGGGTTCCGCCATTGGGTTGCTTTCCACATCCGCTTTGGCAGGACTCGCCTCCTGACGGCCTAGCAGCAGAGCCGCTGCCCCAATCAACAGGTTCACTAAAGCCGTCGCCTGCAGCGTGGCCACCATGCCCAGGGTTTGCACCAGAAAGAATCCCGCCAACCCCGAGCCGCACACCGCGCCCAGACTGTTGACCGAGTAAAACCGGGCGGATCTCCGGCCTGCCTCGACCGAGCTTTTCTGCAGCCAGGCGGCCAACAGCGGCAAGGTTCCTCCCATTAATAACGTTGGTCCCAACAGCAGCCCCACGCTCAACACTGCTTTGAGCGAAAGTAAGAGCCCCGACTGCTCAAGCACCCGGGAGCCGAGGCTGACAAAGATCCGATCCGCGAGGTTATAAATGGCCGGAAAAAAGAACGCATACAGTCCAATCGCCGCCTCGATGTAGCCGTAGGCGCGCAGCGGTTGGCGCAGCGCGTCGGAACGTCCCCCGAAAAATCGGTTCCCCAAGGCCAGCCCGCCCATGAAGACAGCCAGCACAACGGTTTGCGCCTGGATCGTGCTCCCAAACATCTGCGACAGGTATTTAGACCACACCACCTCGTAGACCAATGCCGTCGCTCCCGAACAGAAGAACAAGGTCAGGACGATCCACCCAACGCCTCGATGCTTATGCATAGACGGGGAGAGGTCAGCACCTTGAGTGCCGGGACGCCTCCCGGGCCGGGGATCTCCCCAGACCCAGCCGCCCGTTTACCTGAACTTGCGACCGCCGCGGGCGCACTTCAGGCAAGAATTGCAGCGCCAGGGAAAAAGTGGCCTACCTGGCCCGAGCCCGGTGATCGAGGATAAGTGTCCGATTGACGCCAGGTCCCACCCGCTCCACCCCGTTTTGTGCCGGTCAGAATTTATAGGCGAGACCGGCGATAAGTTTGAAGTCGTTCTTTAAGCGGCCTGGAGAGGGTTCGTGGTCGTAAACATCTTGAGCCACGAGACGGGCGCTGAGCGACTTGGTGATGGGTGCATCCACGCCCGCCTCAAAATTGACCAAGTAGTTATCCCAGTTATCGATCTCAGGTGTGATGTCAGCCGTCTCCCAGATCCGCGCCTTACTTTCGAACTTGTGCTCGAACCGTTCACCGGCCCGCAGACCGGCATAACCACGCGGGCCGTCATTGCCCACCTTCTCGACGATGTAGGAAGGACCGATATCGCCGCTGAACGAGGTTTTCGCGTTCTTGATGAAGTAATAACCCGCCAGCGGCGAGATCGTGAAACGGTAATACACATCAGAGATGTCATCGTGCAGCCCGTCAATGCGCAAGCCGGCGTAGAAACGTTCGGTGAACAGATGGTTGTATTGGCTGAAGCCCTTGGCGAAAGAAGCCGTGGTGGTTTCCGGGTCGGGTAACCCATCGGTGCGATTGACGGCCGTAGTCTTGCCGTATCCAGCCGTGGCGCCCATCAGCATCTCGTCGTGAGCCCATTTCCGATGGCTATCGATGCCAAACGTGGC
>DATLUX010000495.1:0-39264 GCA_035577805.1 Verrucomicrobiia bacterium | reverse complement strand
CCCGAGACCCCCGAGCCATTGACCCCAGAGCAGATGTTCGAAGGCGGCACCAATGTCTACAACAACTGGATTGATCTGGGCTTGGGCGGCTTCTGGACGGGCGGCAACAAAGCCCAGGCCCAGGCCCTGCGCCGCGCCTCTCGTGGGGCCTTCGGCGGCATTGAGGATTTTCGCTATCAGCAGACCATCGACAAATCCACTCTGACCATCGACGGCCGGGCTCTGTTCGACCAGAATGACTACAAGCTCAGCTTCGATCTGCGGCGGGACGATCTCGGTTACCTGCGATTTTCCTACAACGAATTCCGCACCTGGTACAATGGCGACGGCGGCTACTACCCTCCCGCCAACCAGTTTTACTCGCCCTCCGACGACACCCTCGCCCTCGACCGCGGTAACTTCACTTTTGAAGGGGGACTGACCTTGAAGGATATCCCGGAGGTCACGTTCAAGTACAGCCACGCCTTCCGCGAAGGAGAAAAGAGTTCCACCATTTGGGGGATCACCCATCCCGCCTTCAACGTCACGCAGGGCCTCTCGCCCTCCTTCTACAACATCGACGAGCACAGCGACGCGTTTCAGGTCGACCTCGCCAAGACGATCAAGGCCACCGACGTGGGGTTGGGAATGCGCTACGAGAACGGGGACCTGGACAACGCCCTTTACATTACTCAATCCCCAGGCGAACCCGGCCAGCAGCGGATCTCCGATCACCAGAAGACCACTTACGACCTGTTCAACGTCCACGCCTTTACCGAGACGCGCCTTCGGACCAACCTCGTGCTCTCGGCGGCTTATTCCTATTCCGGCCTGGACAATGAGATTTCCGGCAGCCGGATTTACGGGGCTGACTTCGACGCCAGCTACACCCCGGCGACGCAGAATGGCGCCGGTTATTACGGCCTGGCTGGCGGATCGCATCTGGACGAGCATGTCTTCAATCTGAACCTGATGTACAAGCCGACACCCGCGCTGGCCATCATCCCTTCCATGCGCCTGCAGGAACAGATGCTGGATGCCCACTCCAGCGGTTGGCAAACGCTGGCAGACTTCACGCCCGTCTCCTATCGCGCACGCAGCGACGGCGATCGGTTCGACCTGCGTGAGCGCCTGGACGTGAACTACACTGGCCTCACCAACTCCACGCTCTACGCCCGCGGCGAATGGACGCAGGGCACCGGAGACCTGTCCGAGAACGGCGGGCAGGGGCCGGTGAACGGCATCGGCATTCCGCCCGTGCAACGCCAGACCGATGACAGCCGTTTCTTCCAAAAATACTCCGCTGGCATCCGATGGTATCCCACGCGCCTCGCCATCCTTGACCTCGGCGGCGATTACAAGATCCACCACTATGATTACGATCACGACGTCGACAGCACCGCCAATGATGCCCTCAGCGGCAACCGATATCCGGCTTATCTTGTGACACAGGACATCGAGAGCTACGGCGGCAAAACCCGCCTGACGCTCCGGCCCTGGCAGAACGTGACGCTCGTCGGCCGCTACGAATATCAGCTTTCCACCATCCACACAAAGCCCGCTGAGATCTCGGGGCTGGGAGAGGTGGAGTCCTCAGAGATGCGGAGTCATATTGTCGGGCAGGACGTGAGTTGGACCCCGTGGGCGCGGCTGAACCTGCAGGCGGGATTCAATTACGTCTGGAGTACTGCCACCACGCCCGCCTCGGACTACACCCGAGCCGTCCTCGATGCCCAGAACAACTACTGGACCGTGAACTTCTCCTCCACGCTCGTGGTCGACGACAAGACCGACTTGAACCTCGGCTATCTCTACTACCGGGCCGACAACTACGAGGATAACTCGGCCTACGGGGTGCCCTACGGCGCCGGAGCCCAGGAGCATACCGTGTCCGCCGGCATTGCGCGCCGCCTCCGGCAAAACATCCGGCTGTTCTTGCGCTACGCTTATTCTCGCTACACCGACGAGACCTTCGGGGGAAACGAAGACTACCACGCGCACATGGTCTCCTGCACCGTTCGGTATCTCTTCTAGCCCGACTTCGCGGATTCGAGCCCAGCGCGGCCGGGGCGTTTCTGCGTTCGTGCCCGAACTGCGGTGTGGGCAGGCGCTTTCCGCTCGAATCCGCTTCGCCGTGGCGAGCAAGATAGCTTATTGCACATTGCCTGACCTCAAGACGTCCAACCGGTAGAACGTGTCCCGCCAGCGAATGCCACCCTGACGCAGCGTCACGACGGTCGAGTTGATCAGCGAATAAAGGAAGACCGGCACCATCAACGGCGTCAGTAGGCTGCAAGGCCAAGCCCAGCCCACCCGCCGGGCCAAGAGCGCGGCCGGCAGCACGAGTAAAAACGGCGACAAACCAGCTGCCATTCCCGCAACCGTTCCCGTCATCAATCCAAACGCCAGGATGGTTAGAATAACCGTCATGAACAACGTGCCGGCCACCGCCAACCCCAGCCGATAATCCAGCACCGCGAAATAATTCTTTTCCATGATCTTGACCATATTTCCGACGGTGGTCCCCCAGTGACATTCCACGTCATCCACTCCCAGAAAGGCTCGTGACCGCCGGCCCGCGCGACGCAGGAGCAGGCCCAGCTTAATGTCGTCGACGACCGTCAGACGCAGCGCCTCGTAACCGCCACATTGCCGGTAGGCGGATGCACGCACGAGATTGAAGGCGCCAACGCCAAGATACGCTCGGGGCCGGTCCCGATTCACCCCGGAAAACCAGTTCGCCATGCTGATCAAAAACAACAAATGCCACGCGCGCGCCCCCCAGCTTTCGATCACCGTTCCCGGAGACATGGTCACGTGATCGGCTTCCTCGCGTTCCGCCCAGTGCAGGGCGCGCGCGAGCACGTCGGGTTTCAACCAGCAATCGGCGTCCGTGAACAGAATCCAATCGCCTCGGGCTGCGCTCGCACCGATGTGGCAGGCGTGGCACTTGCCCAGCCAACCATCGGGCAACGTCTCAACTCGCTTGACCTGCAACCGCGCGTCCTCGGCCGCCAGACGCCGGAGAATCTCCCCGGTGCGATCCCGCGATCGATCATCGACCACGATGACCTCAAGCGCGACCCCCCGTTGCGCGAGCAGATGGTGAATGGTCTGTTCGATCCTCGCTTCCTCATCGCGGGCCGCGATCACCACCGAACATTGGATGGCTCCCGCCGCCGCGGAACGTTGCGTCGGCGGACTGGTCTCCAGCCCCGGCAATCGCCGCACCCAACGCAGATGCCAGAGCGCGGAAAGACTCATGCCCAGGAACAGCGCAGCTGTCCCGCCGAAGAGAAGCGTCGTCCACATGGTTGCTGGCCGGTGGACAATGACGACATTTCTGATGAATGCAACAGCGAGGACCAAAGAAAATCAGCCGGTTGGCACTTGGTCGGATGATAGTTCCACATCTACGAGAGGCTTGCGGTCGAAACCCGCACCGCCGCCGCCATGCATGCTTTGGAAACGTTGTCTCGCTCACGGTTGTCCCGCCCGCCGAGCTGACCGATTTTCGATTTGCGATTTGCGATTTGGCCGTTTTCGATTTGCCCGTTTGCGGCGAAGTCAGCTTGACATCGTGTCCATTGCACACTATCAATAAGCCCAAAGCGGCGCACAGCCGCTCAACAACCACTCGGTAAAATGAAACTCAGTTCCGTGACTCATCGTGATCGAATCCTGGGCGGACTTTGGGGGTCGCTGGTGGGCGACGCCTTGGGCGTGCCGGTGGAATTCAAGTCGCGGGCCGCAGTTCAGGCGGATCCGGTCACCGATATGCGGGGCTTCGGCACGCACGGGCAACCGCCGGGGACATGGTCGGATGACGGATCCCTGCTTCTTTGCACCGTGGACAGCTTGCTCGCGGCCGAGTTTGACACTGCGGACATGGCAAAGCGATTCGTTCGCTGGTTGCAACAGGGATTTTGGGCAGCCGGCGGCGCCGCGTTCGATGTGGGCATGGCGACGAATGATGCTCTCGTCCGCATAGAGAAAGGTGTTTGTGCGGAAGAAGCAGGAGGCCGAGGTGAGTTCGATAACGGCAACGGGTCACTCATGCGCATGATCCCGGTTGCGCTCCGTTTTGCCGGTGAAGCCACTGACGTGCTGATCGACCGCGTGGAAAGAGCGTCGTCGATCACTCACGGGCATGCTCGCTCGAAAATGGCGTGCAGCTTCCACGCCCTCATCGTGCGAAGATTGGCCGATGGCGGAAGTCCTGCCGAAGCCTACCGATCTGCGAGGGCGGAGTTCGGCACTCGCTACAAAGACGCGGGTGAACTTGATCGGTTCGATCGTTTGTTGAAAGTGGAACTTGGCGGTTTGTCTGAAGGTGCCGTGGTTTCCACCGGTTACGTCCTGGATACGCTTCAGGCCAGTCTCTGGTGCCTACTCAACTCCCGGACCTACGATGACTGTGTGTTGAAGGCGATCAATCTAGGCGGCGACACGGATACCACGGGTTGTGTCGCCGGCGGACTTGCGGGCGTCCTGTATGGAGTGGGCGCCATTCCCTTGCGGTGGCGCGAGGCCCTAGCCAAACGGGAGGAGGTAGCGAAACTTTTCGAACGATTCGCCGACCTGGTCGAGCCTGAACAGCGATGAAGAGCATCCTCATTCTCGAAGACAACGATGAGCGCATCGCCGGATTTGGGCGGGCGGTGGGCAGGATGGGTGCCGACTATCAACTGAAGGTCTGGCGGGACGCGCCTTCGATGATGGCCGAATGTGAAGCTTGGTTTCCGGAGACGGCGTTGATTTCGCTCGATCACGACTTGAATCCGGCGCCGGGCACAAGCACCGACCCAGGTACCGGCCTCGACGTCGCACGATTCCTGGGCGATTTCCTGCCGGTGTGTCCGGTCCTAATCCATTCGTCGAATGTGGATCGTGTTTATTCGATGCACAACGAACTGCGATTTGCTGGTTGGATGGTGGACCGCGTGGGGCCGCTGGGCACTGATTGGATCGAGACCACGTGGTTTCGGCGCGCGCGCGAGTTGTTGGCAACTTTTCCCAACACGTGGAAGGCCGACCTGCCCATCGACCATGACGCGCGACTCGAGCGGATGAGACTTTCGCTGGATGCTCTCGGCCAGGCCGATGCGCTTGGCGAAATGTTAAGCTATCAGGCGCAAGCCGCGCCGCGACGTCTCGCTCAGCAAGAGCTTCCGGCGGGACCCTGGTTTCACACCGACGACACCGAGATGGCCATCTCGATCTGCGCCGTGCTCAAGTCACATGGGTTCATTCAGCAGGACGCCCTGGCGAAACGTTTCGCGCGAAGATTCGAGCGCGACCCGGACCGCGGTTACGGCAAGATGACCCGCATCCAAATGAAAGAAATCATTGCCGGCGCGGACTGGCGCGAAACTTCGGCGAAGGCGTTTGGAGGCCAGGGTTCAATGGGGAACGGTGCGGCGATGCGGGTGGCGCCCTTGGGCGCATACTACGCGGACGACGTTGATCGATGTGCGCAAGAAGCGCGGGCGTCTTCACTCGTCACGCACACTCATCCCGAAGGCGTCGCGGGCGCTATCGCGGTAGCGGTCGCGACGGCCATGGCCTGGCAACTCAAGGCTGAGCCCGTCGGCGACCGCTCCCGGTGCTTCCTTGATGAAGTGCTCCGTCACACACCCGAGAGCCGGGTTCGCAACGGCATCCTCTTGGCCAGCACCACACCACCAGAGGCTATTGTGGCGAACGTGGCCAGGGCACTGGGCAATGGCTCGCTCGTGACGGCGCCTGACACAGTGCCCTTCTGCCTCTGGATTGCCGCCCATCATCCTGACCGTTTCGTTGAGGCCCTGGGCAAGACGATCAGCGTGGGCGGAGATTGCGACACGAATGCGGCGATTGTTGGCGGCATCCTTGCGTTGAGCGCAGGACGGGATGGCATACCAGCAGCCTGGTTGGAAGCACGAGAACTGTTTCGGATATGAAACCAATCCTGCTCTCGGAGGCGCGAATTGTGTTCAAGGGTGGCGCACAGTTTCTGTAGAGTGTGTCCCCAATCGCGCACGCGCAGATAACTTATGCAACCGCTCGCCAAGCTGGTCCCGGCCCAGGACGTGTTGCCTTTGCGGACACGGCATCGGCAGGAGATGAACTGTCAGATTGTGCACGACTCGATTCATCGGCGCGAAGGATGGACGTTGATCTACCAACTCGAACTTCAAGGTGAGGCGGTCGGGTTCGGCACGGTGGCCATCGGTGGCCCATGGAAAGACAAACCGACCGTGCTCGAATATTACGTGCTGCCGGAACATCGCTTACGCGCGTTCGAGTTATTCGAAGTGTTTCTGGCGGCCGGAACGCCTGGTTTTTTCGAGATCCAGAGCAACGACGTGCTGCCGATGGTCATGCTGCACACCTACGGGCGCGATATCATGAGCGAGAAGATTGTGTTTCGGGACGGCTTCACCACGACGCATCCGTCTGGAGGCGCGATGATGCGGCGGGTCACGTCCGAGGAGGACGTGAAGAACCATCTGGAGCGGCGCCAGGGCAGCAGCGATTGGATCTTGGAGATGGACGGTCAACCGGTTGGAAAAGGAGGCGTCGCGTTTCACTACAATCGACCGTATGCGGACGTTTACATGGAGGTGGCCGAGCCGTTTCGGCGGCGTGGATTGGGCTCCTACCTGGTTCAAGAACTGAAGCGTGTCTGCTATGACCTCGGCGCGGTCCCAGGGGCGCGTTGTAATGTAGGAAACATCGCTTCACGGAGGACCCTGCAACGGGCGGGGTTCGTGCCGTATGCACATATCCTGCTCGGGACGATTCCTCGCTGATGGTGCGGCGACATCGACAAAGTTCCCGACCGAGCTTCCGACAAAGGCTCAAAGAGACCGCGGTTCTGTCGGCTAGCTCTAGCCCGTCTTAACCTCCACGACGTCGTGGGTCTCCGCTTCGCGCATGCCGGCGGGACTGACGCGGATGTAACGGGCTTTGGACCGAAGCTGAGCGAGGTTGACAGCGCCGAGGTAACCCATGCCGGATTGGATCCCGCCGATGAGTTGAGTGAGCACGGCATCCACCGAGCCGGTGGCTTCCTTCAAGGCTTCGACCCCTTCGGGAGCGACTTTGGCGGCAGCGGAAGTGGAATGACCGTAACGGGCGGCGGAACCGGCTTTCATGGCCGCGAGACTGCCCATGCCACGGTATTGTTTATAGAGTTGACCGTTGATTTCGAGGATCTGACCGGGCGACTCGGGTGTGCCGGCGAAGACTCCCCCGCAAATCACCGCCTGCGCGAGGGTCAATGCCTTCACGACGTCGCCGGACTTGGTGATGCCGCCGTCGGCGATCACGATCACCCGTTTGGCTTCGGCGACGCGGGAACAGACGTAAAGGGCCGTGAGTTGAGGCACGCCGACGCCGGCCACGACGCGCGTCGTGCAGATCGAACCGGGTCCTTGCCCGACCTTGATCGCATTCGCTCCGCTCTCAGCCAGGAACTCGACTCCGGCCGCACTGGTCACGTTGCCGGCGATGAGCGGCAACGAAGGGAAGGCGTCCCGGATCATCCGGACGGTCTCACCCACGCCGCGACTAAATCCGTGCGCGGTGGAGACAGCGACGACGTCGGTGCCGCGTTCCACCAGGGCGCCGACATGGTTGACGATGCGGTCGCGGTCGAGTTCGCCGAACATGTTGCGGGTGGCAGAGACGGCGGCGCCACAGACGAGCCGGAACTGAGCGTCGCGGGCCGGCTTAAATTGGGCCTTTTTCTCCTGCGTGATCCGTTCGACGTCGCTCATGGTGAAGAGCCCATGCAATTTATCGTCGTCGTCGACCACCAGGAGTTTGTGGATGCCGGGGTGATCGGTAAAGAACCGGTCGGCGCGCGCGATGGGATCCTTGGCGATCTCGCGCTTGGCGATGGTGTGAACCTGATCGCGCGGAGTCAAGGCCTCGGACACCTTGCGTTTGGCGTAACGTTGTTTGACCACGTGGCCGGGCAACAGTCCCAGGAGCCGTCCACTCGCTTCCACGACGGGAAAAGTTCGGAATTCAAATTTGCGATCCTCCACCATTTTGAGGACATCGCCGATGAGCTGGTCGGGAGAGACCTTGATGGGTTCCTGGATGAGTCCGTGCACGTGGCATTTCACGCGGCTCACTTCGGACAGCTGCTGTTTCTCGGGCATGTTGTAATGGAGCAAGCCCAAACCGCCATTGAGCGCCATGGCAATGGCCATACGCGACTCTGTCACAGTGTCCATGTCGGCGGAGATGACGGGGATGTTCAGATTCAAGCCTTCCGCCAGCGTGGTATCCAGCTGGGTGTCGCGCGGCAGAATGTCCGAATAAAGGGTGGCCAGGGTGACATCATCGAAGGTCAGGGCCAAGCCCCGGTGAGCACTGAAGAACGCCTCGGCCGGCTGATAAAACTGGGCGTCAATTTCGGGGGACTCTCGCAAATTTGCCATGGCAATAAATGCCCGACAGATGCGGGGGCTGGCAAGGAGAGATTCGGGGAAAGTCGGCCGGAAAGTTGAGGGCAAGCTCAAGCTCAGGCTCAAGGCAGGGATTCACCGGCGGGTAAAGCTTTACCTTTAGCTCAGGGGGATGGTCCGGGAGTTTACTCTCACGAATGCCAGGTGCCATGAAGCCTGTTGAGATCTGTATTGTCCAGCAAAGGAAAGATACTGGATAGAATTGCTGTGTTGCCCACCTCACCCGCCTTCGCCCTGCGGGCTACGGGCGTGGCCAGCCCCGGCCCTCTCCCCCCAAAGGGCGGAGAGGGAGACTGCTTCGTGATGTGTATCTTGGAAGCTAATCGCGCGCAGCGCGTGACAGGGAGACACACAGGTACGACTCTCGCTTCCCTTGAGAGAGAGGAAGTCGATCAGCGGACGCTCACGCGGAAGTATTGCTCCGGATAGTAGTCGGTCGGAACGACGAACTGAAAGAGCGACCCGTTGCCGTTGACGGTGGTGTAGATGCTCCAGTTGGCGGTAGAAAGATCGGGCCGCTGTTCAACCGTGTAGCGTCGTCGGACCACGGTCTGAAAGCCGAAGAGGCAATTGCCCTCGGAAAACAAGGGTGGCCGGAAGGTGGCTGGAGCGATCAGGATGCGGAACACGGTGCCATACGAGCGGACGCCGCCCAGATAGGTTGTTCCATAGAGGTTGCCGTCGTCCGCTTGCACAAGTCCAGAGGGCTCGCCGCCATCGTCCCCGCCTGTGAACGAAAACAGGACGGTGAATTGGCCATTGGTTGCGATGCGAAAGACGTTGCCGTACCTCCCCATAAAGAGATTCCCGGAAGTGGTCCCGTAAAGATAGCCATCGCTGGCCTGCACGAGGCCGCCGGCAGGCCGGTCGCCATCGAACCCGGAGAAGGAATACAGCAGGGTAAACGCGCCGTTGCGGGTCAACCGAAAGATCGTGCCCAAGCCCGCGGCGCCCCCAAAGTCAGTCATGCCATAAAGATGGCCATCACTGGCCTGCAGCAACGGAGCAGTGAGATAATAACCATTTGTGCCCTGCGCGAACGAACGCAGGACTGTCAGAACGCCGTTCGTAGTCAGCCGATAGACTGCGCCTCCGCCGCTGGTTCCACCGCCAATGCTCGTTCCATAGAATGCACCGTCGCTGGCCTGGATGAGACGGGCTCGTGGACCACCGCCAATATTGGCGGCGAACGAATAAAAAACGGTCAGATCTCCATTGAGCGTCACGCGAAAGGCGGTTCCGCTGCCATTCGCTCCGGCGTCTCCAGTCGTTCCATATAAGCGCCCATCACGGGCCTGCACCAAACCGGACCAAGGATGGGCGCCATCGCTTCCCGCCGTGAACGAATGGAGCAGAGTGAACACGCCGTCGGGTGTGACACGAAACACCGTGCCGGCATCGTAGGCGCCTCCTGATTCCGTCGTCCCGTACAGATTGCCATCGCTGGCGGCGACCAGGCTGTTCGGTGATTGGCCGTCGTTGGTTCGGGTGGAGAACGAATGCACCGACGTGAAGGAACCACCCGTGCCGATGCCGAAGATGGTGCCCAGGTTGCTGGCGCCACCTTGCGACGTGACTCCATAGAGGCGTCCATCGTTGGCGGCCGCGAGTGCGCCGGTAGGTTTGACCCCCGTATAACCGGCCGGGAATGAGCGCAAGAGCGCAAACCCGCCGTTGGGCGTGATGCGGTAGGCGGTGCCGTTGCCCGCCGAGCCGCCGAAAGCAGTAGTTCCGTAGAGGTTGCCGTCGCTGGCAAGGGTCAAACCGCCAAAGGGGCCGGCGCCATCGGCATAGGTGAAGTAATGGAGAACGACAAAGGAGCCATTGGTGGCTAGTCTGAACACCGTGCCGTAGTCCCTGGATCCGCCGTTGTAAGTGGTGCCATAAAAGCTGCCGTTGGGAGCTTGGACGAGGCGGCTGAAAGGATTCCGACCGCCAACTCCGCCGGTGAATGAGTGGAGCCGGGTAAATATGCCGTCGGGCGTGACGCGATAGATCGTGCCAGAATTATTGGTCCCCGTCCCGCCATAGAGGGTTGTTCCGTAGAAATTCCCGTCGCTGGCCTGGATCAAGCCGGCCCAAGGGGTTTGGCCATCATTTGTGCCATTAAAACTGTAAAGTAGGGAGAAACGTCCATTGAGAGTGATTCGAAAGACTGCACCCCAGCCTCCTGCGGTCCCACCAAAACCGATTGTTCCCAAAAGCGCGCCGTCGCTAGTTTCGAGCAAGGTGTCGTGAGGATAACCACCGTCAAACTGGCCGCCGAATGAGTAAAGCGTCGTCAGGGTGCCATTCGTCGTGATGCGAAAGATTGTGCCATAGCCGTTTCCATTCCTAAGAGTCATTCCGTAGAGGTTGCCGTCGCGAGCCTGCATCAGCCCGACCGGTTCAGTCCCATCTTCAAGTCCGCTAAAGGAATAAAGTGTGGTTAACGTGCCGCTGGGGGAGAGACGGAACACGGTGCCCGCGCCGCTGCCCAGTTCTCCAGTGGTGGTTCCGTAAAGATAGCCGTCGGCAGCCTGGACTACGCCGTTGATAGGAGTCGCGCCATCCTCTCCGCCCGTAAAGGAATGGATTACCGTCAACGTACCATTGGTGGCGATCCGGAATACGGTCCCGGCCCCGTTTGCCGAGTCACTGGCGGACGTTCCATAAAGGCTGTTGTCGCGTCCCACGGTCAAGAAAGACGTGGGTCCCAGCTGACCAAACGAGCGCGTAGATTGAAAAAGGCTATCCCCCGCCGAGGAGCGGATAACGATCAGGAGCAGAAGCAAGGCCGGGAAGAGAATCTGTCTGGTGATGTTCGCTTGGGATATGCACGTTCTCATAGGGTTGGAATCAAGATGAAGGAGGTCGTGGGCCGCGCTTACGGCGCGCGCACGCGGTAAAAGCGCGTGGGAAAAGCCGCCGCTTGCAAATCCGCAAAGGTGGAGTCACCAGGAAAGCGGTTGGTCCAGATCGGAAGCCAGCTCATCAGATCCGTCGAGGCCTCAATGATGATCGGTTGACGAGGTGGCCCTGAGACGATGAAACCGAAATGCCCACCGGCGATGCCGAACCCTGGTCCGGAGGTCAGGATCCGCGGAGGCGAGTTCGCGGGGTATCCTTTGCGGATCGTGTTATTATGGTTGTCGGCGACATAGATGTTGCCGGCACTGTCCACCGCGACGCCTCGTGGGCCCAAACATCTTCTCCCGAAACCGAAGCCACCGTACCAACAAGTACCAAAGCGGGCAGCGTAACCAAGCCCGTCTTCGCTGCCGACGGCGCCAGCCAAGCCGCCGACGGTGGTCACCACTCCAGCCGGGCTAATTTGGCGAATCGTGTGATCCCCATAATCTCCGACGATGACATTCCCCACATTGTCCACCGCGATGCCCCACGGCGCGGTAAACCGCGCTTCGCCACCAATCCCGTCGAAGCTGCCGTAAGGGCAGGCGGCACAGCCGGCAATCGTCCTGACCGTCCCATCGGGCGTCACCTTTCGGATAATGGCGTAGTCCACATCCGCCACGTAGAGGTTGCCGCTGTGATCCACGGCCACGCCGGCTGGGGAGGAGAAACGTGCGGCACGACCCAAGCCATCATCGCTGCCCCCGCTGCCGGCCATCCCGGCCAGCGTCGTGACCTGCCCGTCGGGCGTTACCTTACGGACTGTGTTGTTATACGTGTCGGCGACATACACCGTGCCCACGTCGTCCACCGCCACTCCGTAAGGGTAATCAAACTGGGCCGCGGCGCCCTGGCCGTCCGCGCTTCCGCCCTCCCCGCCGGCGAGCGTGCTCACGTCGCCAGTCGGCGTGATTTTTCTGATGGCGTGATTGTCCGTGTCGGCGACGTAGACATTGCCGGCGGCGTCCACTGCTACTGCACTCGGACTCGAAAACTGAGCGACACTGACCTTTCCGTCGGCATAGCCTGACTGGCCAGTCTGCCCGGCCAGCGTCGTTACCGCTCCGGCCGGGGTGATTTTCCTGATGGTGTGGTTTTCCGTATCGGCTACATAAGCATTTCCTGCACTGTCCACGGCCACGCCGGAGGGGTTGGCAAACAGAGCGTCGCGACCAGTCCCATCCCAGCTCCCGTAGCTGCCGCTCGAGAATCCCGCCAGCGTGCTCACCTCAGCGGCGGGTGAGATTTTGCGGATAGCGTTGTTCCAATAATCAGCGACGTAAAGGTTGCCCGCCTGGTCCACTGTGATCCCTTTCGGACTGGAGAACCGCGCCGCGTTGCCCGTCCCATCCGCCGCTCCGTACTTGCCGACCGAGCCAGCCACAGTCGTGACTTCTCCCGCCGGGGTGACCCGGCGGATGGTTTCATTACCGGTATCGGCCACATACAAGTTACCTGCTTGGTCGAGGGCGATCGCTGAGGGGCTGCCAAATCGCGCGGCGCTGCGCACCCCGTCGGCGCTTCCCCGCTGCCCGGCACTGCCGGCCCGGGTTGTCACTGTTCCGCTCGGCGTAATCCTCCGGATGACATGATTGCCGGCATCGGCCACGTAGACATTTCCATTTCCGTCTACGGCAACGCCGGTCGGTTGGTTAAACCGGGCGTTGCTCCCCACGCCCTCAGCACTGCCTGGATTGTAAGCAAGTCCGGCAAGAGTGCTCACCACTCCCTCTGGGGTCACCCGCCGGATCGTGTGGCTGTAGGGTTCGGCCACGTAAAGATTGCCCGCGCTGTCCGCGGCCAGACCCGAAGGCCCGTTAAACTGGGCATCGCTGCCGGTGCCGTCCGCAGCGCCAGGATTTCCCGGGCTCCCGGCGAGCGTCGTCACGATTCCGTCCGGGGTGATTTTGCGGATGATGGCGTTCCATGGGTCGGCGACATAGACATTGCCTGCGCTGTCCATGGCCATGCCTTGAGGACCGCTGCACCAGGGTGGGAATCCAAAGAAGCTTTCCCCGCAGCCGCCGAAGCGTGCGCCGTTGCCGGTGCCGTCGGCGTTGCCGAAGACTCCGGCCATGCCGGCGAGAGTGGTGACCATACCTTCCGGAGTAATTTTGCGGATGAGGTAGTTGTTCTCGTCGGAGACATACAAGTTGCCCAAAGTGTCAATCGTCACTCCAAAGGGACCATTGAAGCGCGCGGAGCGGCCCATGGCATCAGCGCTGCCATAGCCGGAGTCGCCGGCGAGAGTGGTGAAAGCACAAGGCGTATAAGCCGCTGGTTTCCCTTTCACGACCGTGTTGTTGATCCAATCCGACACATAGAGTGTGCCCTGCGCATCCACGGCTATTCCTTCCAGAAATCGGAACCTGGCGCCGCTTCCAGTGCCGTCAGTGGCGCTTCCGAGAGCGCCCTGGTTGCCAGCCGAAGCCGCGCCGGCCAGGGTCGTGACGATCCCCGTCGGTGTGATCTTGCGGATAGTGGAGTTGCCGGTATCGGCCACGTAAAGGTTGCCTGCGCTGTCTATCGCCACTCCAAAAGGACTCTGAAAGCGTGCCGTGCCTGCAGGGCCGTCAGTGCTGCCCGCGCTCTCGGCCGCTCCCGCCAAAGTGGTCACCAGGCCGTCCGGCGTGACTTTGCGGATGGCATGATTCCCGTAATCAGCCACATAAAGATTACCCGCAGTGTCCGGCACCAGGAATTCCGGGTAATTGAACCTGGCTTCGCTGCCCTGGCCGTCGGCCGAGCCAACGCTGCCGGCCAATCCTGCGAGCGTGGACACCTCTCCCGCCTGGGTCACTCGCCGAACGGTGGATTTCCTGGTGTCGGTCACATAGAGAATTCCCCCACTGTCGATGGCGAGGCCATTGGGCAAATCAAAGCGCGCGTTGCTCCCGAACCCATCATCGCTACCTGGCTGGCCCGGCAGTCCAGCTACGGTTGTGACTTCTCCCCACGGAGTCACCTTGCGGATGCTGTAGTTGGACATGTCGGTCACAAAAACATTGCCGCTGCTGTCGACCACCACGCCGGAAGGATTGCGAAAGCGCGCGCCGCTGCCTACGCCGTCCGAGGTCCCAGGGCTGCCCGCCAGGCCGGCCAAGGTTGTCACGTCACCAGCCGGGGTCACTTTTCGGATGGTGTGGTTGGAGGAGTCGGCGACATAAAGGATGCCCTCGCCGTCCAGAGCGACACCGGCAGGAAGATAAAATCGCGCGTTAAGCCCGAACCCGTCGTCGCCGCCGCTATAAACGTAACCCGCCAGGGTGGCGAAGGTGTAAGGGGTATAAACGGTTTGGGCAGGGCCCTGACTAGAGCTCAGAAGCAATGCGAACGCCACCAGGGCGGAGGACGAGATGTGCTGTTTCATAGGGCAATGATGTCTGCTGAGCACGGCTTGCAATCCCCTACAACAGATAAACGGCGCAAACCTTACATGGGTTCGGAGTTCAGGGTTCGGGGTTCAGGGTTCAGGGTTCAGGTTGGCCAGACGGGTGTGGAGCGGTCAGTTGCCTAAGGGATTGCGCTTCCTACCCATGAACCGACCCCTCTGGTAGCAGCCGACATCAGGAGGCTCACCCTACCCCAACGCGTTCTCCGGGAAAAAGATCAGAGCCCTTCGACAGGCTCAGGGTGTACCTCGTTACCTCGGCTGCTACGGCGGGCAGGCCACTTTCCGCTTTCCGCTTTCCGCTTTTCCCCCTCGCTTTTCCCCCTTGCCTCCCTGGGGCAACTTGGATTTAGTCCCGAGGCATGATTCCTGTCTGTCTGCTGGTTCGGCGCGTTTTTTTCGGAGCCTACGCGGCCGGGTGTCTGAGCGGTCTGCTCTGTGCCGCGGCCGAGCGAACCGCTGCGGAGAGCGCGGTTGAAAGCAGCCGCGCCTTCGAATTGCGTGACGGCGATCGTGTGGTGCTGCTCGGGGACACGTTAATCGAACGCGAACAGGCGCATGGTTTCATCGAGTTGATGCTCACGGCCCGATTTCCGGATCGAGGGGTGACGTTCCGCAACCTGGGTTGGAGCGGTGATACGCCGCGGGGCGAAGCCCGCGTGAGCTTCGACCATATCAAGCCGCCGGAGAATTGGTTTCAGCAATTGACGAACTCGATCGCCGCGTTACGGCCGACCGTGGTGATCCTGGGTTATGGGATGGCCAGTTCGTTTGAGGGTGAGCCGGGCGTGCCCCGGTTTGTCGGGGAGTTGGAGAAGTTGATGAGCGCGATCCAGCAGAATGCGGGCGCCACCCGCGTGCGCTGGGTCGTCTGCAGCCCGGTCCCGCACGAAAAACTACCGCCGCCGCTGCCGGATCCGACGGCCCACAACATTCAGTTGGCGGCTTACACCGCGGCGTTGGAACAAGCGGCGTCCTGGAAAGAAGGCTATTTCATCAACTTCTTTGCCGCGCTGCGGTCCATGCGACCGGATGTTCCGCTGACCGACAACGGCATCCATTTAACGGCCGAAGGCTATCGGCGGGCGACGGAGGCGTTGCGGCAAGGATTGAATTGGCCGCCGTTGCGTTGGGAGTTGCACCTGGCCGGCCCAGCGGCCCCGAAGACGGAACGATGCGCAGTCAGTGATTATCGAGCGCAGGCCACCGCCGTGAGTTTTGCCGTCCGTCCCGCGGAGGTGATGGCGGGGGACTCTCCGGGTTCGCCCGGCCAGGGCAAACCGAGTGCGAGCAAAGCGCCTGGTCGTCTCTACATCGACGGGCTGCGCTCAGGGCGTTACGATGTGCGGGTGGATGGGACGCTGGTGGGGACTTACCGTGCCAGTGAGTTGAAGCAAGGCATCGGGCTGGCGCGCGGAGCGTTCGTGGAAGAAGCGGAGGCGTTACGGCGCGTCATCGTGAAGAAGAACGAACTGTTCTTCCATCGGTGGCGCCCGGAAAACAACACCTACCTGTTCCTCTTCCGAAAGCAGGAACAAGGCCAGAACGCCAAGGAGATCCCGCAGTTCGATCCTTTGATTGAAGAACAGGAACGTCAGATCGCTCAACTGCGCCAACCGCGGGTTCATCAGGTTGAAGTGGTTCCCAGCACGGGGACGGCGCTGCCCGCGCCGGCGCGGCGCGCGGAGGTCGCTCCGGCGCCGTTGCAGCCTTTGCCCGCGCCTCAATTTGATCTGGACCCGAACCTGGAGATCTCGCTCTACGCGGAGAATCCGCTCCTGGCCAAGCCCATTCACATGAACTTCGATGCCCGCGGGCGCCTTTGGGTGGCGAGCAGCGAAGTTTATCCCCAGATCAAACCCGGCCAGGAAGCCACCGACAAGATCCTGGTTCTCGAAGATACCGACGGCGATGGGCGCGCGGAAAAATCCACGGTGTTCGCCGACGGATTGCTGATCCCGACCGGCGTGTTGCCCGGCGATGGCGGTGTGTATGTGGGAGCCAGCACCGAGTTGTTGCATTTGCGCGACACGGACGGCGATGGGCGCGCCGATCAGCGTCGGGTCGTCTTAAGCGCCTTCGGGACCGAGGATACGCACCATATTCTGCACACCTTGCGCTGGGGACAGGACGGCCAGCTCTACATGAATCAGAGCATCTATATCCATACCCACGCTGAGACACCGCATGGGGTGGTGCGCCTGAATAGCGGCGGCATCCTCAATTTGCGCGTGCCCACGATGGAACTCGGAATTCATATGAAGGGCCTGGTCAACTCCTGGGGCCATGCCATCGACGAATTCGGCCAAAGCTTCGCCACCGACGGCGCCAGTTCCGCCGATGTCGGCCAGGGCGGATTGTTTCAGGTCATCCCGCAAGCCATGTATCTCACGTACGCCGGCGCCCGGCGCATCCTCAATAGTGTCAGCCCCGGCTCCTACCCGAAGTTCTGCGGCCTCGAATACCTGCGCAGCCCCCATTTCCCGGCGGATTGGCAGGGCAACTTTATCACGTGCGATTTCCGCGCGCATCGCGTGGTCCGTTTTGCCATCGCCGACAAGGATTCCACCTACGTGACGCGGGAGCTGCCGGATTTGGTGCGGACGAAGGACGTTTCTTTCCGGCCGATCGACGTGAAGGTGGGGCCGGACGGGGCGCTTTACATTGCCGATTGGTCAAACCCGATCATTCAACATGGCGAGGTGGATTTCCGGGATGCCCGCCGGGATCATGAGCATGGCCGGATCTGGCGTGTGACTTATAAAGGCGGCGCGTTGCGACCCAAAGTGGATCTGACCAAAGCCAGCAACCAGGAGTTATTAGAACGATTGCTTGATCCCAACGAATACACGCGCACCCAAAGCCGGCGGCTGTTGGTGGAGCGCGGCAACGCGGTGATTTCGGACCTGGCGAGTTGGACGCGGCGCCAGACGGCGGAGCCGGCGCTGCTGGAGGCGCTCTGGCTTTATCAGGGGTTGGATCACGTTGAGCCCAAGCTTCTGCAACGGCTCCTGGAAGCGCGTGATGGCCATATTCGGGCCGGAGCGGTCCGCGTCCTGGCCTTTTGGCAGCAACGCGTTCCTGCCAAACCCGTCACGCGAGCTTCGGCCTGGCGGGGTTGGCCGTCCGCTCCGTTGCCGACCGGACGCGCCGAAATTCCGGCTTGGCGCGCCTTGGAATTACTGGGCCCGCGAGTGCAGGATTCGTTCCCGCGCGTGCGCCTGGAGGCGGTGCGTGCCTTGGCGCGGATTCCAACCGATCGGGCCGCAGAGCTGGCCTTGCAGGTGCTCGATCAACCCCTTGACAGCCATCTCGATTATGCCCTTTGGCTGACCGTCAATGATCTGGCGGAGCCGTGGCTGGCCGCGCTCAAAGCCGGGCACTGGAAGATGGAGGGGCACGAAAAAGAATTGGAATACGGGCTGAAAGCAATCGAACCGGCCCAGGCCGGCGAAGTCTTGGGACAACTCATGGGTTCGAAACCCTTGCCGCGCGATGGCAGCGGGCCTTGGATCGAGTTGATCGGCCAGGCCGGGACACCAAGAGAGTTGCGCCGATTGTTTGACCAGGTCCTGCGCGGCGGCTTTGGCGATGACGCCAGTGCGCGTGCTTTGACTGCTTTGAATCAGGCCACCCGCCTCCGCAACGTGAAACCGGAGGGAAAAACCACTGAAGCCGGCACGCTCCTGACCCATTCCAACGCCCAAGTGCGTCTGGCGGCAGTTCGCCTCGCTGGGGCGTGGAAAGATCTGGGCCCGTATTTTCCCAAACTGTCCGCCGCAGCTGGAGCCAAGGATAGTTCGCCGGCGTTACGCGAGGCTGCTTTCGCCAGCTTGCGCGATATCGGAGGCCCACGCGCGATTGAGAGCCTGGCCCCTCTCACGACGAAAGGCAACGAGCCTGAGATTCGGCGTCCGGCGGTTTTGGCCCTGGCGTCGCTCAAACTGGATCAAGCGATCCCGGCGGCGACGGAGGTGTTGCTGGAGTCGCCTGAGCCAGACGCGCTGGCGCTGCTTCGATCGCTGTTGAACATCCGCGGCGCCGGCAGCGCGTTGGCGCGGGCCTTGCCGAAGTCCGGATTGGCCCAAGGATTTGCCAAAGCCGGCCTGCGCGTGGCCAGGGAAGGGGGACGCAATGAACCGGAGTTGGTCTTGGCCTTAACCCAAGGCAGCGGAATCGATGAAGGCGATGTCTCGCTGACGGAAGCCGAACTGAAACAGCTCGCGGCCGATACGCTGCAAAAAGGCGACGCGGTGCGCGGGGAGACGGTTTATCGGCGCAAGGAACTTTCGTGCGTGGCTTGTCATTCCATCGGCGGGGCCGGGGGCAAGGTGGGCCCGGACATGACCAGCCTGGGGGCCAGTGCGCCGGTGGATTATTTGATCGAATCGGTGTGGTTCCCGAACCGGAAGGTGAAGGAAGGTTATCATGCCGTCCTGGTGGAAACGAAGGATGGCCAGGAGTTTTCCGGTGTGTTAGTGCGGGAAAACACCGAGCAATTGGTACTGCGCGATGCCACGGGCAAGGACATCACGGTGGCCAAGAACGATGTTAGCGAACGGCGCATGGGCACGTTGTCGTTGATGCCGGCGGGTCTGATCGACGCCCTTTCGCCACAGGAACGGATGGACCTGTTCCGGTTTTTGAGCGAATTGGGCAAACCCGGCCCGTTCGACGCCACCAAGGGCAACGTGGCCCGCGTCTGGCGTGTGCGTCCCGGGATTCACACGCTCGAACAATTCGGCGAAGAGAAGTTTGTGACCAGTGACCTCAACAGCCGTGAATGGACCCCGCTTTATTCCAATGTGGACGGACGCCTGCCTGCGGAACGGATCATTGAAGGAGCCGTGCCGGGCAAATACCTCGGGCTGGTCGGCCTCTACGCGGCGGCTCGTTTGCAGATGCCGCAGGCAGGCCCAGTGATGTTGAAATTTGACGAGGCACCGCTGGGGGTCTGGGTGGATGGCAAGTCATTCACCCCCGGCGGCACGACGGAGCTCGGCACCGGCACCCATACGGTGGTGGTGCGCCTGGATCCAAAGAAATTGCCGAAATCGCTGCGGCTCGAGTCCAGCGTGGGAACGTTCCTTTCCGACTGAACCAGGCGGCTGGCCTCCTAATGAATGTCCCCGGCTCATGTGGCAGCTGTGCAAAGAGTTCATCCTGTTCCTGAAGCAGGAAAAGAAATGGTGGCTGATCCCACTGATCGCTTTACTGTTGCTCCTGGGGGTCATCCTCATCTTCAGCGCAAACTCCGTGCTGGCGCCGTTGCTGTATCCGTTCATGTAGCGCCGGCTTTGGCAGCAGCCGACCTTGGAGGGCCATTCTAATGCCGAATGCCAATCGTCGAATGTGGAGTGTCGCGATTCGAATGTCCCGCTCTGACAGCAGCCGACGTCGACGTCAGGAGGGGGCGTATTCAGGCACTGCCCTCCGAAGAAGCGAGCACGTTGTGCCCTTCTCACCCCTCACCCAGGCCCTCTCCCCGGTGAGGCCGTTGAGGGGAGAGGGAGATCCCAAGCTGTGACTGAGGCAGCTGCCAGCAGGAGAGAAGCCCCCGGCCGGGCGGCCCGCCGTTATATCCTGGGGATCTCGGCTTATTACCACGATTCGGCTGCCGCGCTGTTGCGCGGCGGTCATATTGTGGCCGCTGCGCAACAGGAACGTTTTTCCCGGCGCAAGAATGACGAACGGTTCCCGCTCCAGGCGGTAGAGTTTTGTCTGCGTTTTGCCGGCATCGGGCCCGCCGATCTGGACGCAGTGGTTTTTTATGATAAACCCATCACGAAATTCGCGCGTTTGTTGGAGTCCTACCTGGCGGTCGCGCCGGGCGGCTGGCTGACTTTTCCTCGGGTGCTGCCGGCCTGGTTGAGCGAGAAGTTGAATCTGCCCAAAACCATCCGCGCGGAAATTCCGGGCCTGGGCGCGGAGTGTCCGATCCTTTTTACCCAGCATCATCAGGCGCACGCGGCGAGCGCTTTTCTGCCTTCGCCTTTCGAACGGGCGGCGGTGTTGACGATCGACGGTGTGGGGGAATGGGCGACGACCACGATTGGGCGAGGCCGGGGAATCGAGCTGGAGGTGCTGCGCGAGCTGCTCTTCCCGCATTCGCTGGGTCTGCTTTACTCGGCCTTTACAGCCTACTGCGGATTCCAGATCAATTCGGGCGAATACAAGCTGATGGGCCTGGCTCCTTATGGCGAGCCGCGGTTTGTCCAAGCCATTGCCGAGCATCTGATCGATGTGAAGGCCGATGGCTCGTTCTGGTTGAACATGGAGTATTTCGAATTTCTGCGCGGCTTCACCATGGTCAACCAACGATTTCATCAATTGTTGGGCGGTCCGCCGCGCCTGCCGGAGGCGCCCCTGGAACAACGGCATCTGGACGTGGCCCGATCGATCCAGGTCGTGACCGAGGATATCATCCTGAAACTGGCCCGGCAGGCGCGCGCGTTGACAGGCGAACGCCATCTTTGCATGGCCGGCGGCGTCGCATTGAACTGTGTAGCGAACGGCCGAATTCTGCGGGAGGGGATCTTCGAACGGATCTGGATTCAGCCCGCGGCGGGCGATGCCGGCGGTGCGCTGGGTGCGGCCTTGGCGGCGGCGGCGCCGGAGTTCGGCCGCCCGCATCACCGGGAGTTCAGCGCCCACACGTCCGTTCCCGAAACAGATGCGATGCAAGGTGCGTTGCTGGGGCCCGGGTTTTCCGCGGCGGAAGTGCAAGATGTCCTCCGGAAACACGATGCGGTTTATGAACAGTTGACGGAGGAATCGTTATTTCGGCGCGTGGCCGAACTGCTCAGCCAGGGCAAAGTGATCGGCTGGGTGCAGGGGCGGATGGAATTTGGTCCGCGCGCGTTGGGCAACCGCTCGATCCTGGCCGATCCGCGTTCGCCCGTCATGCAGTCCATCCTGAATTTGAAAGTAAAGTTTCGCGAATCGTTCCGCCCGTTCGCTCCGGTCGTGCGCCGTGAACGGGTGCAGGATTATTTCGATCTGACGACCGATTCGCCCTACATGCTGATGGTGGCGCCGGTGCAGGAATCCTTGCGCCGCTCCGTCCAGGGCGGGTCGGGCGTGGGCGTGGGCGAAAACGCCGGCGTTTCGGCCGCGGTTTCCGGAGCGCCGGACCCGTCCGGCCGCGTCTCGACAGGTTATCCGGATTTAGTGGCGCGGGTGCGGGAGCAACGGTCGACGCTGCCGGCCGTGACGCATGTGGATTACTCGGCGCGGATCCAGACGGTGACGCGCGCACAGAACCCGCGTCTTTATGGTTTGCTGGAGGAGTGGGAACGGACGACCGGTTGCGGCGTATTGGTCAACACGTCCTTCAACGTGCGGGGCGAACCAATCGTCTGCACGCCCGAGGATGCGTATCGTTGTTTTGTGAATACGGAGATGGATTTCCTGGTGTTGGGCGACTTTCTGCTCGATCGGCTCGCGCAACCGCGGCAGGGACTCGCTCCGAAGTTCGAAGCCGTGCCGGACTGAGCCGCAAGTGAATCATGGGTCCGCAGCTCAAAGAAACGCCGAAGGAATGGTTGAAGTTCACTGTGGTGATGGCGGTGTTCCCGGCGGCATTGGCCTACGTGTTGCATCGCCGGGGCCATCTTTCGAAGGAAGGATTGTTGGTTTTGTGGGGCGCCTTGCTGCTGGGCTTGCTCGTGAGCGCGTTGCGGCCGCGCCTTTGCCGCGGATTCTATCGGCTGGGGATGACCTTAACGTTCTATGTCGGCAGAACCGTCGGCATGGTCGTGTTATTGTTGTTTTTCCTTGTCCTTCTGACGCCCTTGGGCTGGGTGCTGCGGCTGCTCGGCAAGGATCTGTTGGGAATGAAACGGAGGCAAACGGACAGCTATTGGCGCGTCCCGCGAACGTGGGGGCCGCTCGACCGGATGTTCTGAATGCTTAGCCCGTCCGGACTCGCAACACGATTTTGCCGTGCGCGCCGGGCTCCAACACGGCCACGTGAGCCTTGGCTGCATCCGCCAGCGACAGTTCGCGGCCAACCACTGGGCGGAGAGTGGAGTTTTCCAGGCCGGCGGCGAGGGCAGCATGGATGCCGGCCAGTTCGCGTTCCGAAGCGTTGAACAACATCAGTCCCCGGATATCGGCTTCGCGCCGCATCAGTTCGCGCGGAGTCAGTTCAACGTTCCCGCGACTGCCCACCACGATGACGCGTCCGGAGTTGGCCAGCACGGTCAGATCTTTACCCAGGTTCACGTTGGCCAGCATTTCCAGCAGGATATCCACGCCACGGCCCCCGGTGAGCTTCAGCACTTGTTCCAAATAACCAGGGGAACGGTGATCCAGAACATGATGGGCCCCTTGAGCCGCCACCAGTTTTCGACCGGCCTCGGTGCCCGCGGTGCCAATGATGGTCAGGCCCGCCGCGCGGGCGATTTGAGTGGCGGCGACTCCGACTCCGCCGCTGGCGCCATGGATGAGGAGCACTTCACCGGGGCTGGCTTTGGCCCGCTGGTGTAGCGCTCGATACGCGGTGGCATAGGGGATATTGATCGCTGCTCCTTGCGCGAAGGACAACTTCGCGGGCAACGGATGCAGATACCCAATGTCGCACACGGCCCATTCGGCGTAGGCGCCCGTCAGTGTGTCCGAGGTGTAAACGCGCTCGCCGACTTTCACGCGGTCGGTGGCGGGGTCGGGCCCGAAAGCTTCAATGACTCCGACGGCATCGGTGCCGGGAGTCCAAGGAAGTTCGATGGCGGGGTTGGAGCCGGTGCGTTGATAGGTTTCGACGGGATTAACTCCTACCGTATAGACGCGAATTAACGCCTGGCCAGGCCCAGGCTTGGGATCGGCAGTATCTTCAAATCGCAAAACCTCGGGCCCCCCGAATTGATGCACGCGAATCGCTTTCATGCTAGTTCCTAGTTTCTGGTTGCTAGTTCCTGGTTGGTGCGCTTTTCCGGACGCGTCGGGCCACTATGGAGACCGAAGGGAAAAGCGGAAAGGGGAAAGCGGAAAACTGACGAAATGGAGCGCGGCTTTTCAGGCCGCTTCAACGTCCGCCTTAGCCAGGACTTTGTGCCCGACCAGCGCGTAAAAGTGAAATAGCGTTTTCAACCGGACTCATACTTGAGAAGGCCGATTTGCTCTAGAAACTACCAGCAACTAGCAACCAGGAACCAGCAACTAGCAACTAGGCCGCGACCGTCACGGCCTCGAGCTTCTCGATCTTCCGACGCAGCTTGCGGAGAGCGACGTTTTGGATTTGGCGAATTCGTTCGCGGGTCACGCCGAATTTCTCCCCGACTTCCTCAAGGGTCTTTTCTCCGCCGCCATCCAATCCAAAGCGATAACGCAGGATAGTGACTTCGCGGGCGTCGAGGATGCCAATGACTTCACGAACGAGGTCCGCGTTGGTTTTGTCCTCCAATTCCTCGTAAGGGTTGGTGGCGCGTTCATCGGCGATCACGTCCGAGACGCGACTGGAATCGTCGTCGCCCAACGGCGCATCGAGAGAGGCCGGCCGGATGGCGGCGGTTTGCAGGTGGCGGACCTGTTTGGCGGGGATGTCCAGTTCCTCACCGATCTCTTCGGCGGTCGGTTCGCGCCCCAATTCCTCCTCCAGACGAGTGGCGGCGCGCCGGATGTGAAGCAGTTTGTCGGTGGCGTGGACCGGAATGCGGATGGTCTTCGACTGATCGGACAGGGCGCGGCGGATGGATTGTTTGATCCACCAAGCGGCATACGTCGACAGTTTGGCGCCCTTCGCCGGATCAAACTTCTCGACGGCGCGCATGAGACCGATGTTGCCCTCGTTAATCAGGTCCAGGAGAGGCAGACCATATCCTTCGTAGTCGCGCGCGATCTTCACCACCAGGCGCAGGTTAGCCTTGATCATATGCTCCCGGGCCTTGGTATCGCCTTTGTGGATCCGGCGCGCCAATTGGATTTCTTCGGCCGGGGTCAGTAACTTGGTCTGGCCGATCTCGCGAATGTAAAGATGGAAAGCCGAATCCCCGGAGTAGACCATCGGCTCGGCTGACGTTTCGCTTCCTGGAAGCGGGCCTTTGACCACCCGAGTGGCCACCCGAGTTTCGGAGGTTGGGTTGGGAATCGGCTCAGGCAAGGGGCCTGCGGCTGCCGCAGGGACCGGCGAACGCCCAAGTGGAGATGGAGAAATCGAGTGCCCTCTGGCAGACGCAACACGTTGGGAAATACGATGATGGACCGCGTTTGGGGGGCGGTTCCGACGCCGCCGAACCTGGGCTGAGCGCCTCCTCAGTACCCGGCGGGCACGACTGGTTTTCATAAGACCTTTCTTCTTCGAACTTATCTTAGACAATACAGATATCCCGTTACTCACTAAATTCACGAAAAGTTTCGTGAAAAGAAAAGTCGCAGGGAACGAAGGGGCCGGGAGCGATGGAATAGGTTTTGGATCAGTTACTTGAGGCGTAAGCAAGGCGACTTGCACGATAGACCCTTTGGATTAGGGACAAACCCGCATTCCGGCATTTCGGCTTCCGCACGGCTCGAACCATGGACTAAAGGTCGCCCAGCGAAGCTCAAACTGCAAGAAGCGCGCCTTTTTGTGGTAGGAACCGCATGACGGACTTATGACGCACCCGTTACGTTTCCGTCACGACAGCAGGTTTCGACGTCAACGGTTTTCGGCCAGCCTTCGCGGGAGCGGGGTCCATCGGTTCCGCGGGCAGACAAGGCAGGGCGGAAGCCAGGTCCCGGCCGTTTTGGTGGCGCCATTCGGTTGGAGTCATCCCGAAACGCTTCTTGAAGAGGGCATTGAACACGCCCAGATGCCTATAGCCGCACGCGCTGGCCACCGTCATCACGCGGGAATCGGTTTCCACCAGCAACCGCCGCGCCTTGGCCAAGCGCATGTCGGTTTGGCGCGAACGCAGCGAGACCCCAAAATGCTGAAGAAAGAGCCGGCTGAAATGGCGCAGACTGCAACCGCAGTAGGCCGCCAGTTCATCGGCCGAGGCGTTGAGGAACTCCTCCTCGGTGAGATGCTCCAGCAACACTTTGATCCGTTTGGTGGCCGAGAGGATGGCTGCTTCCGTGCGGGTGGCTGGAGAGAGTTCCTTCATGAAGACGCTCCCTACGATTTCCAAGAGCAGACAGCGTCGCAGTAAGCTGTTCTTGCCATTCTGTTCCAGGCTGATTTCCGCGAAGCGCTTGGCCATGGCGTGACTGGCCGGAAACACGCGAATCGCCAAGCGACCTTTGGCGGCGAGTTTCTCGAACTGCTGCCGTTCGGTCAGGCTGAGCAGTCCGCTCATCAGATCCGGGCAGAACTGAAAGTGCTGTAACCGGATTGTCGTCAGTTGGCTGGCCCGAAACCAACCTTTGACCGTGGTTGGGGCAACGAAAACGTCGCCGGTGTTCATCTCCCGGTTCTCGCCCGGGCCCAGCCAATAGCCCTGGCCTTGTTCGACGCGGACGAAGCACCAACAGGAAAGGGGCAGTTGCCATTCGCCCGAGGCAGGCAAGTCGACTTCCTCGAGGCAGAGATGGCTCTGATATTTCATCAAGCTCTCAGCCTGCCTGCCATGTGTTACGGCGGCTGGTCAGAGTAGCGACAATTCCGTAACAACCGTTCGTTACTAAATTGTAACATCACTGCCTTGTTTCCGTAACGGCGCATCCCTAGCCTGCGCTTCGAACACCGCAAACGCATCCCACTATGAACCACTATACTCACAAATTCGCCCTGGCCGGAGCTGCTGCGTCCGTTCTGTGTGGAGCCGGCGCCTATGGCCAATCGGCGGATGCACTCCTCAACAAACTCGTCGATAAGGGCATCCTCACGGTCAAAGAGGCCAACGAACTGCGGGAGGAATCCGATGCGGGGTTCCGCAAGGCCTACCAGGTCAAAAGCGGCATGCCCGACTGGGTGACGGCCTTGAAGATCAACGGTGACTTCCGCGCGCGTTACGAAGGACATTTTTTTCAGGACGATGAAGGCCCCTTCGCGGTGCAACGGGACCGGTTCCGCTACCGGCTGCGCCTCGGCTTGACCGCCACGCTCAAGGACGACTTTGAGATAGGTTTCCGTTTCGCGTCTGGCGATGCGGCCGGCGGCTTCAATACGGGCAACCCGCTGTCCGCCAGCAGCACCGCCCAGGACAATGGCACACGCAAGGGTCTCTTCGTGGATCTGGCCTATGCGAAATGGCACCCGCTCCACTCCGACGCGATGGACGCGACTATGACCTTGGGGAAAATGGAAATGCCCTTTGCGTATTCCTACAATCTTTTTGATCCCGATTACAATCCCGAAGGTCTGGCGGGCCAATACACTTACCACTTCAACTCGCAGCACGCTCTGAAGGCGACAGCGGCCGGATTCGTTTTGGACGAATTGCAGTTCGACACCAGCGACCCGTACCTGGTCGGCGCGCAACTGAGCTTTGACTCCGCTTGGACCAAGCACTTGGCCAGCTCGCTCGCCGTCGGCGTCCTGTCCATCTCCACCGTTACGAACCTGGTCAACGGCGCCGTGCCGAACATCAATCGCGGCAACACGCGCAACGCAGCCGGGGCGCCGGCCACCTTCTTCAATCCCATTGTTGGTGACGCGTCCGTGACTTACACGCTGGACACTTTCCCCCTCTATAAGGACCCGTTCCCCATCAAGCTGCTGGGCGAATACCTGAACAACCCGGCGACCAGCACGAAAAACGAGGCGTTCATGGCTGGCGTCGTGTTCGGAAAGGCGGGCAAGAAAGGCCTCTGGGAAGTCTCCTACCAGTACCGCTACATCGGCGCCAACTCCTGGTATGAGGAACTGCCCGATGACGACCTCAACGGATTTTACCAGGTGCAACAGCCGAACGCCGGATTTGCCAGCGCCACCAATCCACAGGGGGCGGGCTATGGCGGCGGTACAAACGTGCGCGGCCACGTCGCCAAAGTGAGCTACTCGCCGTACGACTCGCTGATTTTCGCCGTCAGCTACTATAACGGCGTCCTGATCAGCGAAAGCCCGGCCGGCTCCGAGAGCAGCGTCAGCCACCTGCTCGTGGATATGATTTGGAAATTTTAGGTTCGTTCCTCCCGCCACGGGAAGCGGCCACCTCCGCGTCCCGGCCCGGCTCTGCGAGAGCGGAGCCGGGCTTTCCGTTTGTTCCCCTTCCCTTTTGTGCGGCATGGACTTAACCTCCGCCTCGTGTCCTGTCTTGAGCCGATCCCCGCCCGGGCACTGCCGCGCCGCCAATTTCTGCAGAAGGCGGCCGGATGGTGCGGTGTCGTTGGTCTGGTAGGTGCGCGGGCGTGGCCAGCTTGGGCGGACGATACCGTGACCCTCCCGTTCGAGAACGGCGAACGTCCGCTGGTCGCCTACCCGCAGAAGCGCCCGCTCATCCGCATCACGACGCGCCCGCCGCAGTTGGAAACCCCGTTCGGCGTGTTCAACGAAGGAGCGATCACGCCCAACGACGCCTTCTTCGTCCGGTACCACCTCACGCTCTCGCCGCCGCCGATGGAGTCGCTGGGGCCCGAGAGATTTCGCGTCGCTATTCGGGGCAAGGTGAATACGCCGCTCACGCTCTCCGTAGCGGAATTGTCATCGCAGTTTGAGCCGGTGGAAATCGTCGCCGTCAATCAATGCTCGGGCAATGGGCGCGGGTTTTTGCAACCGCGCGTTTCCGGCGGGCAGATGGGCAACGGCGCCATGGGCAACGCCCGCTGGCGCGGCATTCGGCTCGCCGATGTGCTGCGCAAAGCCAGCGTGGCGGAAGGTGCGCGGCAAGTTACTTTTAACGGTCTCGACAAACCCCTTGTTCCGCAGACACCCGATTTCGTCAAGGCCCTCGACATCGATCACGCGCTTGATGGGGAAGTCTTGCTGGCCTACGAGATGAATGGGGCGCCGCTGCCGTGGCTCAACGGCTTCCCGCTCCGGCTCGTTGTGCCCGGCTACTACGGCACCTACTGGATCAAACACCTCCACGAAATCACCGTGATCGATCATATCGACGACAGTTACTGGATGAGTTCGGCCTACCGCATTCCCGATAACGCATGTGCCTGTATCGAGCCGGGCACAACGCCCAAGCGGACTATCCCGATCGGACGGCTCAACGTCCGCTCATTTATCACCAGTCCGGTCAGCGGCGCGCCTCTCCAGTCGGGCGTCACCACGACCGCCCGGGGCATCTCCTTTGACGGCGGCTACGGTATCCGCGAAGTGTTGTTCAGTGATGACGGCGGCCAGGCCTGGCGCGAAGCCGAACTGGGCGTCGACCTTGGCAAGTACTCCTTCCGCGAATGGAGCCTTTCCTTTACTCCGCAGCGGCCCGGCGCCTACGAATTGAAAGTGAAAGCCATCAACCGCATCGGACAATCGCAGCCGCGTGAACCGCTGTGGAATCCCGCCGGTTACATGCGTAACGTCGTCGAAACCGTCCGCGTGACCGCCGTCTGAAATCCAGGCCTTCGAAAGTACTGCTCGCTCTTGTCATGAATCTTCGACTGCTGCTGGCGGGGTTCCTAGTGGTCCTGGCTGTCCAGGTGACGGGGGCTGACGCGCCGTTCATGCTTCCGCGTGAAACGGCCAAGCTCAAACCCGGTCCCGGCCTGGAACTGGCCAACTCGCAGTGTCTGCTGTGTCACTCGGCGGACTACATGACTACTCAGCCCCGTCTTTCCGCCGCGCAATGGCGCGCGGTCATCGTCAAGATGCAGACCAAATACGGCGCCCTCACCGCCAGCAACAACGTGGAGGCGCTGGTGGGTTATCTGACACAGAACTACGGCCTCGGGGCGGTGACCAACGCCGCGTCTCCGCAGAAATAATGGCCCTGCCTGCTTTCAATGAACCTCGTCCAAACCTCCCTGCGCCGACCCTACACGGTGATGGTTGCGGTCATCGCGGTAGCCCTGGGAGGGGTGATGGGCTTGCGGCAAATGCCGCGGGACATCTTCCCGACCCTGGGCATTCCGACGATTTATGTCGCCCAGCCCTACGGCGGCATGGACCCGGCGCAGATGGAGGGTTACCTCACCTACTACTACGAATACCACTTCCTCTATATCATCGGCATCGAGCACGTTGAGTCGAAGTCCATCCAAGGCGCGGCCATCATCAAGTTGCAGTTCTATCCGGGCACAGACATGGCGGCGGCGATGGCTGAAACTGTGGCCTACGTGAACCGCGCCCGTGCCTTCATGCCGCCGGGAACGGTGCCGCCGTTCATCACCCGCTTTGATGCGGGCAGTGTGCCGGTGGGCAACCTCGTCTTCAACACGGACAACCCGAACCGGACCGTCGGCGAGATGCAGGACGCCGCGCTGAATCTAGTGCGCCCGCTCTTTGCGACGCTGCCAGGCGTGTCCGCTCCGCCCCCCTTCGGGGGCAGCGCGCGCAGCATCGTGGTGAATGTCAAACCGGATCGGCTTCGCGCCTACAACATGTCGCCAGACGAAATCGTTGCGTCGCTCACGGCGGCCAACACCATCAGCCCTTCCGGCAACATGTCCATCGGGAACAGGTATCCGATGGTCCCGCTTAACTCGGTGGTGAAGTCCATCAAGGACCTCGAAAGCGTTCCGATTCGGGCCGGGGTTTACCCGGCAGTTTTCCTGCGCGATGTGGGCACGGTGCAGGATGCTTCTGATATCGTGACCTGCTTCGCCCTGGTGAACGGTCGGCGCACGGTCTACATTCCTGTGACCAAGCGGGCCGATGCGTCCACGCTCTCGGTCGTGAATCGCGTCAAAGAGAACCTGCCGAAATTCCAGAGCGTCCTGCCGCCGGACGTGCAGGTGACTTACGAATTCGACCAGTCACCTTATGTCAGGCGGGCCATCGGTGCGTTGACCATGGAGGGCGCACTCGGAGCGTTGCTGACAGGTCTGGTGATTTGGTTGTTTCTGCGCGACTGGCGCAGCGCCCTGCTGGTGGTTCTGAACATCCCGCTGGCCCTGCTGGGCGCCGCGCTGGCGCTCTGGATTACCAGACAGACCGTCAACATCATGACGCTCGGTGGCCTCGCGCTCGCCATCGGCATTCTGGTGGATATGTCGATGGTCGCCATTGAAAACATCCATACTCACCGCGCTCAGGGAAAAGCCATGGCGCGCTCGGTGGTGGATTCCGGGAAGGAAGTCGCGCTGCCGCTCCTGGTGGCGATGTTCTGCGTACTGGCGGTGTTCGTGCCGTCGTTCTTCATGGAAGGCGCGGCCAGGGCGATGTTCATTCCGCTCTCCGCGGCAGTTGGCTTCTCGATGGTGGCGTCCTATCTGCTTGCGAGCACTTTCGTGCCGGTCATCGCAATCTGGATCATCCGGGCGCATCCCACGCCGGAGATGGCACGCGCCACTCCGGGCGGCCTTTCTTTCGAGCGCTTTCAAACCGCCTACCAGCGCGCCATGCAACGAATTGTGCGCCGGCGCTGGCCGGTCGCGGGGGCCTATGTGGCCGCCGTGGGCTTGGTCATTGTCTTCGTGGGGTCGCGGCTCGGCACGGAAATCTTCCCCCACGTGGAAGCAGGCCAGCTCCAACTTCGGCTGCGTGCCCCCGCCGGCACGCACGTAACCGGCACCGAAGCGATCGCGCTCCAGGCGCTGGACATTATCAAGCAGGAAGCCGGCGCGCCAAACATCGCCATCACGCTCGGTTTCGTGGGCGTGCATGCCCCCAGTTATCCCATCAACCTGATCTACCTATGGAATGGCGGTTCAGAAGAAGGCGTCCTGCAGGTTCAGTTAAAGCCCGGCGCGCCCGTCCGCATCGAGGATTTAAAAGAACGCTTGCGCTTGCGTTTTGCCGAAGAATTGCCAGACGTGATGGTTTCATTCGAGCCGAGCGACATCGTGAGTCGGGTGATGAGCCTGGGCGCGGCCACGCCCATCGAAGTGACGGTCAGCGGACCGAATCTCGCCGCCAATCGCGAATTCGCCGAGAAAGTCAAAGAACGCCTCCATAGAATCCCTTCGCTGCGCGACGTGCAGTTCGGCCAAGCGTTGGATTATCCCACGGTGGACGTGGCGGTGAACCGCGAGCGCGCCGGACTGATGGGCGTGAAGATGTCGGAAGTCTCGCGCTCGCTCGTCGCCGCCACGTCCTCGAGCCGGTTCGTGGTGCCCAACTACTGGGCCGATCCGAATAGCGGCGTGGCTTACCAAATTCAAGTGCAGATTCCGCAAACCAACATGAATTCCGTGGAAGCGGCACAAAATCTCCCTGTCAGTTTTCGCGACGGCAAGGCGATCTTGTTGCGCAACGTCGCCAGCGTGCGAGAAGGCACGGCCGTTGGCCAGTATGAGCGCTATAACATGCAGCGCATGATCAGCGTCACGGCCAACATGGCCGAGGCCGATTTAGGGATGGTGAAAAAGCAAGTGACCAAGGCCCTCCAGGAGGTGGGCGCCCCGCCGCCAAAGGTGAACGTCGCCTTGCGTGGCCAGATCGTGCCCATGCAGCAAATGTTCGATGGCTTACAGACCGGCCTGCTCCTGGCTGTCGTCGTCATCTTTCTGCTCCTCCTGGCGAACTTTCAATCCATCATGCTGGCCGTCATCGTCGTCTGCACTCTCCCGGCCGTCATCGCTGGAGTGGTTCTCACGCTCTGGCTCACGCACACCACTCTGAACATTCAATCGTTTATGGGCGCAATCATGGCCGTTGGGGTTGCCCTGGCCAATGCCATTCTCCTGGTGACGTTCGCCGAGCGGAGCCGGATGGCAGGCGCGGCTCCCGCCCTCTCCGCCGTGGAGGGTGCGCAAAGCCGGTTGCGCCCCATCCTGATGACCAGCCTCGCGATGATTGCCGGCCTGATCCCGATGGCTTTGGGCCTGGGCGAGGGCGGAGAACAGACCGCCCCGCTCGGACGCGCCGTGGTGGGAGGACTTTTGGGGGGAACGACCGCCACGCTGCTCGTCCTGCCGTCGGTTTTTGCGATTGGACGCGGGCGCGCCGGCACACGCTCCGCTTCGCTGGACCCGGACGATTCGTTCAGCGGCCAGGACGTTGCGCCGGTGGGCCATGAGTAACCTTATGCAGACTCGAAGACGCCTCCTAAACCTCCTCCGGTTTCTCGCGGCGTCGCTTTGTGGATTGGCTCATCTTGCGGCCAGCGCGGTCGACGCGCCCAAGCCTCTCGAAGTGAAAGTCGCCCGCCCGACGCGCGGCGAAATCATCCGCTACGTCACGTTGCCGGGAACCATTCGTGCCAACCAGCAGGCCACTCTTTACGCGAAGGTGCCGGGCTACTTAAAGTCCATTGCCGTGGACAAAGGCGACAAGGTGCGGGCGGGCCAGGCGCTCGGCGAAATCGAAGTGCCCGAACTTGTGGCCGAGCGCGCCCGCTACAGAGCCGAACTCGCCCGTGCCCAGGCCGAAGTGCGGGTTGCCGAACTCGAGTCTGCACGGCTTGGCAAGGCGCGGACACAATCACCTGACCTGATTGTTCCACAAGCCGTGGACGCGGCCGAGGGACGCCTCGCCATGGCACAAGCCGGCATTGAAACCGCCAAGGCCAATCTCGAACGCACAGAAATGTTTCTCTCCTTCAGCCGGCTCACGGCCCCCTTCAGTGGAGTGGTCACCATGCGGCACGTGGACCCGGGGGCTTTTATCCCGGCGGCGACCGGCGGCAGCCCGGCCAGCGCCGCGGTGCTCACCCTCATGGATTTCGAGCTGGTGCGTGTGCAAGTCGCCGTGCCGGAAATCGAAGCGGCGCTCGTCCACGAGGGACAGCCCGTGAAACTTAGCGTCGATGGTTTGCCTGGGAGAATGTTCGAGGCTAGAGTCACACGCCAATCCTACGCCCTGGACGATGCGACCAGGACGGTGCTGGTGGAGTCCGACCTGCCGAACCCTGATCTGGCTTTGCGGCCCGGGATGTACGCAACGGTCAGCGTCGGGGTCGAGAAACACACCGCGGTGCTGACGATCCCGGTCGAAACCCTCGTGATGGAAAGAGTCAACGCCTTCGTCTTCGTGGCTGACAACGGCAAGGCAAAGAAGACTTCGATCCGAATTGGGTTTAATGACGGGGCGAAGCTCGAGGTGGTCACGGGACTGACCGGCAGTGAGGCAGTGATCCTGGTGGGCAAGATGGCCCTGACGGATGGGGCGGCGGTGAATGCAATGGAGGTGAGGTGAGATTTACGATTTGCGATCTACCATTCAGGTGCCGCGCGACCGCGGCGGCCCTCGGTGTGACTCTGATGCTGACGGCGCGGGCGCAAGAAACCAACGGGGTCCATCTCATCGACCTGACCACGGCCCTGCGGCTGGCTGGTGCCCAAAACCTGGACGTGCAGCTCGCGCGCGAGAAGCTGGCCGAGGCTCGCGCCAATAACGAGAGCGCGACCTGGCAGCTTTTCCCGTGGATGGTGCCTGGCTTCGCTTGGCGTTCCCACGACAACGCGGCTCAAAAAGTCGAGGGGAACATCATTGATGTGAACCGCGACGCCTCCCAAGTTGGAGGGGCTTTCATCGCGCAGTTAGACGTGGGGGATGCCATTTACAAGAAGCTCGCGGCCCGGCAACTGGCGAAAGCGGCCGAGCATGGCGTGGAAGCGCAGCGGCAGGAAACGATTCTCAGCGCGGCTTCCGGTTACTTCGATCTGGCGGCCACGCAGGCGGCCACCAGCGTGGCCCGCGAAGCCACCCGCATCTCGGCCGACTACCTCGACCAGGTTGAGCGCGCCGTCGAGGCGGGCCTCACCTTCCAAGGCGATGCACTGCGCGTTCGCACACAACTGGAGCGCAATCGCCTCGCGCTGCGACAGGCTCAGGCGCAGCATCGGCTGGCCGGCGCGCGGCTCGCGCAAACTCTGCGGCTCGACTCCGCGGTCCAACTGGTCGCCAAAGAGGACGAACTGGCTCCGCTGTCCTTCCTTTCCACCAACGCGACGCTTGACGCACTCGTGGCCCAGGCACTGGCTGCGCGGCCGGAGGTTCAGCAAACCAAGTCGCTGGTGCAGGCGGCGAGCTACGCGCGTAAGGGCGCACTCTACGGCCCACTCGTGCCGAGTGTGGGCGCGCAGGCCTTCGTCGGTGGGTTGGCCGGTGGCAACGCCACAACCTACCGCAGCCTGAGCGAATCGGAGGATTACCAGGTGACCCTCGGCTGGCGGATCGGGCCCGGCGGGTTGTTCGACCGTAGCCGGGTCCACGCCGCTGAGGCGCGCCTGCAGGCCGCCCGACTCACCAGCGACAAGCTGCATGACGAAATCACCCGCCAAGTGGTGGACGGCTTCACTCGAGTGCAGTCCGGGGCCGACCAATTGGCCACCGCCCGGCGCGGGCTCGCCGCCGCTGAGGAAGCTTTTCGGCTCGCGCGCGAGCGCAAGGACTTTGGCGTGGGCATCGTGCTGGAGGCGATTCAAGCCGAACAGGAGTTAACCCGGCTGCGACAGGACTATTTCAGCACGGTGAGCGACCAGAACAAGGCGCAGTACCTGCTCCTGCGGTCGGTGGGCGGTGTCTCGCCGTCGCCGCCCATTGCGGAACCTGGCTCCAGGCCCTGAGAACGTTGCATGGATAACCTGCGCGCCTGGGCCATCATTCCGGAACCGTCCACCTGGACCCTGGCCGCGCTGGTTGGAGCGACGCTGGTCGTGGTAGCCAAGCGGAACAGCCGAAAACAGCGTTCGGCCTGAGCAGCCTCGATTTCGGATCGCGCGGAGGTCCCAATACACGCGGCTGAAGAAAGGTTCAGTTCGATCCGAGCAAACTTTGGGCAGGTCGGACCAGAAAGTTGGTCGATCCGACCAGACCCCTGCTCGATCCGACCAGACCCCTGCTCGATCGGCGATTTCCGGATAAACGCCCTTCTCGCGGGCTTAAACGCAGTAACCCAGTTATTGGAATCCCAACGCTGCCTCCAAAGCGCGTCCAGCGGGACTGCGCCGGGGGAAAATCGGCTTGCGCGCAAGGTGGTCTTACCGGATTGTTCCTGCCTCGAACGGTGCTGGCTTTGGTTTTTTAATGCGCGGTTAGCTCAGTGGTAGAGCACTACCTTGACACGGTAGGGGTCACAGGTTCGAACCCTGTATCGCGCACCATCTCCCAATGTTTATAGGGGTTTGCTCACTGTTTCCGAGTTCCCGAGCGGAGTCTGATCTGACTCGGCGGCTAGGCGCAGCAGATGCAATGCACGGGGAACGCATTGTTCGGTTTGGATCCAGAAACTGACCCACGCCGATCGGCCGAAAAGATGGTGCGGCTGGGCGAGGCCCGCAGTGACGACCCCTTCCGCGTCTTGACCGGGCAAGTGCACATCGAGCAGGCCATTGCCATGGAGATGAGCGAACTCGCGCCCGGCGCGAAGGAACCCGGTTCCGCCAAACCGGTGCACCCCCAGTCGAACGCCTGGCCATGGCAGAATCTCTCGCTCGATTCTCTCCATCGCAGTTAGGCGCTGACGATGAAAGACCGCAGTCCACGCCAGGAGGAAGGCTTCAAACAAGTGCGGTGCGCCAGGAACCCGCGCCATCCAGTGAAGGCGCCGCACGACGAAGCCAAAGATCATTGGCTGGCCTCCGCGAGTCGTTTGACATTTCGCATCACGCGCAGATGCACCGCGCTAAAGATGTCGTGCGTCCACCAATCAAAATAAAAGGCCGGACGGACGTGCAAGGAGTACCACGTCCGTCCGATCAAGGTGGTCGTCCCATCGGGGTTGGCGCGCAGTTCAAACTGCCCGCGATAGGCGTCTAGGTGGCCGATCATTTCCGGATCGGGTGGTGATTCCACGATGTCGAAGGTCAGACGCCGCTGCGGATCAAATTCGACGATGCGTTCCTTGAAGACGGCGTTGGCACTGAAACGGCAGGCCCGGTCTGCGCCCACGAACGCGCCGCCATTCGTCGTTTCGGTCGGATACGGGAGCCCCAAATGAAACAACCAATAATCCGGCGAATCCAGGATGGGGGCGAAGGCAAGGACGTGGGGCCAGACAACTGAGGGCGGGGCGGTGATGGAAAGCTCGTCCATGACCACGGATTGGTGGGGCGCGCGCCATGCTGGCTCGGCGAGCACCGCAGCGACCAGGATGAGGACAAGCCAAGGATGGAAGTGCGTGCGATCACGGCGAAAGCGAAGACGACCGAGTAATGTTCCTGCCAGGACGCCACCGAAGAGCAGTGGCGACAAAATAATCACGCAGATGAATCCTTCGCGAAACAGGACCATCGCCACGCCTAAGGCCAGCAAGCTGCAGGTCAAGGAGTGCAGGATGGTGCGCCCGATCCGCAGTTCCAGCGGATCCCAGACCCAGGCGGCCACCACGCCAATCGCGATGGGAATCAAAAAGAGGCTCGGGATGGTGATGACGCCTCCCATTTCGCGAGAGCGAGAGCTGATCCACCAAACCAGGCCACATAGAATCGCCCCGACACCATTTCCCACTAACATCCCCAGAAATAATCTCCCGAACCGGTTAGTCGAGGTCGGTTGTGCACTTTCATTCATAAAACCAAGGAGAACCTCGATCGGCCTGAAGTTGGGTTTGATCACCCCGTTGCTCGATCAACCGATTCTCGGTTGGAGTTTGCCGACAACACGAGCCAGGCAGCAATGGCAAATGGGCTGCCACCAACCAACTGAGACACGATACCGCCCTGTCGGACGGGCCTAACCGGTTTTACCGGGTGCTGGCGCGGTGGATTTCAGTGGCGCCAATAACGCCGGCGTGGATGAGCAGAGGCCCCCGGTAGGTGGTCGGCCAAGTGCGGTTTTCAATCGGCTTGTGCCCCTGGACGATTAGCCACGCCCAGGGTTGCCGGATGGAGAGCGAGTGGAAAACCGACCTTCCTGTTGCAGCTTGCAATGAGGCGCGGCGCGCCCGCACTGCATCTTGCACAGCCCCCCCAGTTCATTCTTAATGAAGAAGGACGAGAAACCCAGAAAAAGCCACACGGTACACTCCCTGCTAAAAAACAGGTCCGGTCAGCTAGGTGTTTGTGGAGTCGCTATGACCATCCCACAAGCTCCTTGATTGTTGTACTGACCCCAACCCCAGAAACCTTAAATGCATTATTCTTATTATTATGCGAAAAAATATCCTCGTGTGGGCGATTGCGGCGTGTCTGTCTCTGTGCCTGGGTGTGCCTTGCGGCAAAGCCCAGGAGCTCTACAGGGCATATGTGAGCCAGGTTTGTATCTCGACCAATGCCACGGGCGGTTTGGTGTATAAACCTTTTGGGAACCGCGACTTCATTCGCAAGTGCGCCCGCGACCAAGGCATGACCAACCTCGCCGGGTTGTCATTGGTCTTCAATCGCACCGCCAACGCGCTGCAAGTCGTGAGCGGGACCAACCATGTTTTGGTTTGCACGCCGTTGTCCTTCTCCGGAGGCGTGTCGCTCACGAATACCAACAACACGAAGGTCGAGCGGCTCGAGTTTGTGTATGCAGATGCCGCTACGATGGCCAACGGCACTTTGATCGCTACAGAACGGTCTTTCCTTCGCTCGAGCAACCAACTCACTGGCTTTGCGCTGACCGGACGATTGCAATACGCCGTGCCCGCCGCGGGCACTAACAGTCCCACAATCTACAGCGGGAGCATCGTCGCCGGTCAGGTATTCGCCTTTCATCATGATTCCGAGGAGGATGATGACCAGGCGAGGATTAGCGGGTTTGGATTTCCCACTCGCGACTGAGAGGCCAAATCGATCCTCTGCGTTGAGCGAACATGAGGCTCGGCATCCAGGCCGAGCCTCTGCAGCCGTAGAGGCTGGCTTCGCGTCGTTGGTTGCAGCATCACTCACATGACCATCCACGATGTCTTTGCAAAGGTGTCACCGCGGTTCCGGCGGAGGAGGATGGCTGATTTTATGGCAAGGTTTCGACCTGACCGCGGCACACGGATTCTGGATGTCGGCGGGTATCCCGCATTCTGGGCTGAGACGAGTACCAAGGCCCGCATCACAATCTTAAACATTCACCCGTTCGAGGTGGCGAGTGGGATGCAGGACCGATGCATGGCCGTGGTTGGAGATGGAACAAATCTGCCTTTCAAGGATGGCGGGTTCGACATTGTTTTCTCCAATAGCGTGATCGAACATTTGCGTACTTGGCAGGCGCAAAAGCAATTCGCGCGGGAAGTGAGGCGTGTCGGTCGCCAGTATTGGGTGCAAACCCCTGCCCACGAGTTTTTCATCGAGCCCCACTTGCTCACCCCTTGCGTTCACTGGTTGCCCCGTGCTGTTCAACTGAAGCTGGCTCGTCGATGCACGGTCTGGGGCCTCATTGAGCGTCCAACGCCAGCCCGTGCCAAGGATTACGTGTCAGAGTTGAGGCTACTGAAGATTAACGAAGTGTCAGAATTGTTTCCTGAGAGTTTGATTTTGCGGGAGAGCTTTTGCGGTTTTACAAAGAGCTATGTTGCAAACGTGCCGCCGATCGGAATCACTGGAGCCAACGCGGGCGGGCACGTCAGTTGCCAATGCAGAGGCGCCGGGCCGCCCGCGTCGCTCGGTCGGTAGGTCTCACTAGCGCCTCGCAACAGTCAGGCACGAGTTTCAGCAGCCGATTCGTCACATTAATCAGATGGCGGTTGGCTCTTCCAGTCGTGAATGCATCAGGCA
>DATLUX010000494.1:0-42911 GCA_035577805.1 Verrucomicrobiia bacterium | reverse complement strand
CGGGCGAGGGATGGCGCTACGAGAAGGTGGGAAGCGAAGGCTCCTGGGTGCGTCCGCGCGCCAAGGATCAGCTCGAAGTCGCCCAGCAAGCATTTGATCAACGCGAATATGGGACGGCCATCAAAGCGGCCCGGCGAACGGTTCAAGTCTGGCCGTTCTCGGATTACGCGCCGCAGGCCCAATATCTGGTCGGGCGCTGCTACGAGGCACGCAACCAGGATGAAGCGGCCTTCAAAGCGTACCAAAAGCTGATCGAACGTTACCCCAAGATCTCCAATTACGACGAGGTGATCCTCCGCCAGATGGCCATCGCCAACCGGTTTCTGGCCGGTCAATGGTTCCGTGTCTTCAACTACCTTCCTCTGTTCCCCTCGATGGACAAAACCATCAAACTGTACGAGCAGATCCTGAAGAACGGTCCCTACAGCGAAGTGGCGCCGCAGGCTCAGATCAACATCGGCACGGCTCACGAACAGAAGGTGGTCCCGGATCATCCCGAAGCCGCCCGCGCCTACGAACGCGCCGCGGACCGTTATGCAGACCGCAAAGAAGGAACCGACGGCCTCTACAAGGCCGGCGAAACTTATTTCCGCCAGGCCAAGAAGGCCGAATACGATCAAAGCGTGGCCGCCCAGTCCATCGCCACCTTCACTGACTTCAGCACGTTGCACCCCGCCGACAAACGTGTCGGCGAAGCCCAGAAAAAGATCGACGCCCTCAAGACCGAACAAGCCCGCGGCAGTTACGAAATCGCCCGCTATTACGAACGCCATAACAAATGGGATGGCGCGAAGATCTATTACAACGATGTGCTGGCCAAGGATCCCAATTCGAAATTTGCCCAGGAAGCACGCCAACGCATCGATGCGATCAACAAACGACACCCCAAACGCTGACGCACCCGCCTCCCTCCGCCCGGCCACCTGGATCGGGTCTCGGCCTGCCGTCGGATTCCGTGCCTTCGGCGCGATCCTGGTGGTCGTGTTTCTTGCTGGTTGCGCCTACCGGCTGGGTCCCACCAATGGAACACCGGCAGGTTCCCGTTCCATTCAAGTCCAACCGTTCGAGAATAAAACCATCGAACCGCGCCTGGTCGAAGCCGTCAGCCTGGCTTTACGCCGGCAGCTCCAACAGGACGGCACCTACAAACTCAATACCAGCCAGGATGGAGACATTGTCGTCACCGGGTCCATCGTGAGCTACGAACGGCACTCGCTGACCTTCGTCTCGCGCGACGTCCAGACCCCGCGTGATTATCGCCTGACCATCACCGCCCACGTGACCGCCCGCGAACGGGCCACCGGACGGACCTTGCTCGATCGTAAACTCACCGGTTACTCCGACATCCGCATCGGCCCTGATCTAGTAAGCTCCGAACGCGAAGCGCTTCCGTTGGTGGCCGCAGACCTGGCTCGCAATGCCACCGCCATGCTGGTCGACGGCACTTGGTGAATTGGCTTGATCGTGAACACGAGCCGGGCGTTTTGCATCCGGCAGGTCCCAATGCTTATGAACAAACATTTCAGTCTGCTGGGGTTGTTGCCTCTGAGCCTGGCCTTGATCATGCCGGTCCCTTCGGCGCGGGCGGCTTCCGAGTGGCCGCAGTGGCGCGGCCCGCAGAGAGACGGGCACTTGTCGCCGGGTGTTTCGCTGCCGTCTTCGTTGCCCGCCGATCTCAAGCCCGCCTGGAAAATTTCCGTGGGGGGCGGTCACTCCGCCCCGATCGTCGCGGGCACGCGCTTGATTTATCTCGACGAGAATGGAACTCGCGAGGTTGCTCACGCCGTGGACGCCGTCACGGGCCAGGAGCTTTGGCGCGTGGATTATGCGGAGCGCTTCCAGGACGAATGGGGAGCGGGTCCACGGTCTACTCCAATCATCGATGAGGGCCGCGTTTATGTGCAAGCCTGCAACGGCGAATTCCTCTGCTTGAGTTTGGTGGACGGCAAGACCCTTTGGAAAACCAGTTTCGAGAAGGATTTCGGGGTCAAGTTTCTCGGCAGCAAAGCCAATGAAGGCACGGCGACCCGCCGCGGGAACAACGGCTCCGGGGTGATTGAAGGCCGGCGCCTAATCCTGCCAGTCGGAAGCACCCACGGCGCGAGCCTGGTTTGTTTCGATAAGACGAGCGGCCAGGTTCTGTGGAAATGCGGCGATGACGAAGCCGCCTACTCTTCGTTCATGATCGCCACCCTGGCCGGCACGCGCCAAGTTGTGGCCTTCACGGCCGACGCCTTGCTGGGCGCCGCGCTCGAGACGGGCCAGATCCTCTGGCGCATTCCGCTGAAAACCAATGCCAAACGCCATGCCGCGTCGCCCGTCATTTTTGATGACTTCGTCCTGGTCAATTCCCACTCCATCGGCCTGGTCTGCTTCCACCTTGGGAAGGACAGTGGCGGCTTCAAAGCCGCCTCCGCCTGGACGAATCTCGATCTCAAGATCAACCTCGCCACGCCGGTCCTCGTCGATGGCTATCTCTATTGCCAGGGCGCAGACAAAGATTACGTCTGTGTGGAAGCCAAAACCGGCAAGGTCGCCTGGAGCCAGGCGGGCTTTGGGCTTGGACGCAAGGATTACGCGTCCACCATCGCCGCCGGGAAAAGCCTGCTGGTTCTTACCGAAGACGGCACGTTGCTGGTGCTGGCAGCCAACCCGCAGAAGTACACCGAATTGGGGCGGCTGCAGGTTTGCGGCAACACCTGGAGCCATCCCGCCTATGCCGACGGCCGCCTCTACGTCCGCGACGGGCGCGCGTTGCAATGCCTGGATCTGATGCCGGGCACTCCCAAAAAGTAACTGGCCGGAGTCTCGTTCGATCGGTATGGTTGGCGTCTATGTTCGACCTCATCAAAGAGCAGTTGACCACTGCCACGGAGAAGCTTGCGCACCTCCGGAGGTTTCTTTGACGTGCCCAGCGTCAAGAAACGACTGAGCCAACTGGACGCTTTGATGGCGGCGGAGACGTTCTGGAACAACCGGGAACAAGCCCAAAAACTCATCGACGAGGCGAGCAGCCTGCGCAAGCGCATCGATCCGCTGTTTGAGGCGGAAAAGCGGTTGGAGGATCTGCAGGTGATGGTGGAGCTCTGCGAAGCCGAACCCGAGGCCACCTGGGCCAAGCATGCCAAGGAATTGGAAGTAGATGTCAGCCGGTTTAGCACCATGCTCGAAGCCATGGAGTTGCGCGTCCTGCTGGCCGGCCCCCATGATCATCGCAATTGCATCTTGAGCATCAACGCCGGCGCCGGCGGAACGGAAGCGTGCGATTGGGCGAACATGTTGTTGCGAATGTATCAGCGCTGGAGCGAAGGACGTGGTTGGACGGTGGAAGTGACGGATGCGTTACCCGGCGAAACGGCTGGAATCAAGAGTGCCACCGCGCTGATCACGGGAGAAAACGCCTACGGCTTTTGCAAAGCGGAACGAGGCGTGCATCGGCTGGTGCGCATCTCCCCGTTCGATGCCAACAAACGGCGCCATACCAGCTTCGCCAGTGTAGATGTGATCGCGGAAATCGAGGAGGATAACAGCGAGGTCGTCATTCCTCCAAGCGAACTGCAAATTGACACCTACCGTTCCGGCGGCAAAGGTGGTCAGAATGTAAACAAGGTGGAAACGGCGGTTCGCATCACTCATCTCCCCACCGGCATTGTGGCAGCCTCACAGGCGCAGCGGTCGCAGGCGCAAAACAAAGCCACCGCCATGAAGATGCTGCTTTCAAAAGTCTACGCGCAGCGCCTCGACGCCCAGAAGGCCGAGCTGGAACGATTCTACGGCGAAAAGGGGAGCGTCTCTTGGGGAAACCAAATCCGCAGTTACGTTTTTCAACCTTATCGCATGGTCAAGGATCTGCGCACTGGGGTGGAGACCAGCAACGTGCAAGCCGTCATGGATGGGGATCTCGACCCGTTCGTCAGTGCCTGGCTACGCGCGGGCGGCCCCGCCAAACGCCTGCAAGGGCTAAAGGACGAGGAGGAATAGATCAGATCAGCTGCCGGGGATCGCATGGCCGCACCTCCCAACATTCTCGATGCCATCGTCGCCCGGAAACGGTTGGAGGTGGCCGCGCTGCCAGCGCAAACGTTGTCCGTCGAACACCTGAGGGCCGCAGCTCGACGCCATGAACCTCGCCGTGATTTTATCGCTGCCTTGCAGGCGCCGCGGGCTGGCGCGCTGGCCCTCATTGCCGAGGTAAAAAAAGCTTCCCCTTCCGCGGGGATCATCTGCCCGGATTTCGACCCCGTCCGAATCGCACGCGAATATGAGGCAGCCGGTGCGAGTTGCCTGTCCGTTTTGACCGACGAACCGTTCTTCCAAGGTTCCCTGGAGTACCTGCGTCAGGTGCGGGCGGCCGTGAAACTGCCATTGTTACGCAAGGATTTTATTATCGATGAACGCCAGATCCTGCAGGCGCTGGAGTGGGGGGCAGACGCCGTGTTGCTGATCGTGTCCATTCTGGATGACCGACAATTACGGGATTACCCGGTGTTGGCCGCCGCGGCGGGGATGGCCGCCCTGGTGGAGGTGCACGAGGAAGCGGAGTTGGACCGGGCGTTGCAGAGCGGGGCGCGTTTGATCGGTGTGAATAACCGTGATTTAAAGACGTTTACAGTGGATCTGGGGACCACGGAGAGGCTGGCAAAACGCCTGCGGCGCCGCCCGGATGGCGGCTCGACCCTGCTGGTGGCGGAGAGCGGGATCCAGACGGCAACTGACGTTGGCCGGTTGCGGGATTGCGGGGTTTGCGCTATTCTCGTTGGTGAATCCCTGATGCGAGGCGACAGCATCGCTGCGAAGGCAGGGGAACTGTTGGGCAACTCGACTGCGACACAGCTGCCCGGTTAACCGGTGGGAAACTGGATGCCGGTCGGTGAGGGTTTTGCAAATGCTTCCTTTTGAATCGGGCGGGTGTTTGGGAGTGGGCGGCGGGGCTTGGCCAATCAAAATAAGGCTTGCCATAACGCCTCGTTCAGAGCGTAATCTGCGCAAGCTCGCTTTCCAGCCGAAGGATGAAAATTCCCGAGGTATTCTAAAGGGGATCACCGTTTCCCCGACCTAGAATGGTTCGCCGTTAGGGCGCTAGAGTGAAGTTGTTCAAGTCGATAGATAGCAGGTAATTAACACGATGTCTTATGAGTAAGAACTGGCTAAGATGGATGCTGTGGGGGCTTGTGCTGACCTTGGTGAGTTTCTGGCCGACAAGAGAAACGGGCGCCGGGCCGGGTCAACACAAGATCGCGATTTGCCACAAGGGTCAAACCCTCGAGTTACCCGAACCGGCGATTCAAGCGCATCTCAATCACGGGGACACCCTGGGGCCCTGCAGCGTCACTCCCAACAAAAACAAGTAACGGCCAGGGAATCGACCACCGGGACACGCCTCTTCGGTCGTGGCTCCCGCTGGCCGGGGCGCAATCAGAATCACAATCAGAAGATGGAATCGGAAGGTTGTAATAAGGCCAGGATGCTGTCGCCAGCGACAATGTTGGCGTCGAGCATGAAGCAGCGATCTTTCGGCAACGGCAAACATCACCCACGCCGCCGCCGATAAAGAGCGATTTGATTTGAGATCGCGACGGATCGCGAGGAGAAGGAAACGACGGATCGAAACGACAGTAGGTTTCAGCCCGGACTAACCGGCTCAGTGTTTCGCCAGAGGATTCGCTCGTTTGAACTACGTCTACATTGGCCTGCTCGTCATCGCCTTCGTGTTGATTGAGCTTTTGATCGGCGGGACCCGGCTTCTGTTTAGTTTGCCTTCCTGCGGGATTCTGGCGCTTGTTTCGTTTCTTAGCCTCTATTCGTTTCGAAGAGCGCAGGTGCCCGCCAACATTTATTGCCTGGTCACCACCGCTCTTTTCTCTTTCTACATCCTGCTTCGTCTTTCGTTGTCTCCGGTGGAATATCTGGCGCGGGAAGATCTCTACATCCTGATGGGCGCGCTGATGATCTATCTGTTTGTCGCGTTGATCCTGACGATGCCCAAGTACCGGTTCATCTTTGTGATGACCCTCCTGTTCATCGCGCTCGTCCACGTCACCATTGGCGGCATCCAATACCTGCGGGGCGAGCGGTTTCCCGTTTTTGATTTTCTGCAGCGGACCGATCCCGGCTTGCGCGCTTCCGGGCTTTACATTTGCCCGAATCACCTGGCCGGTTACCTTGAAGTCAGCGCCTTGATGGGATTGTCCATCGTGTGCTGGAGCCGGCAGAGTTTCTGGATCAAGCTGCTGGCCGGTTACGGTTCGGCGATCTGCGCGGTGGGGATCCTGCTGACCGCCAGCCGCGGCAGTTATATCAGCACCATAATCGGGTTGGCCGTATTCATGGCCTTGAGCTACATCGCCATTCGGCGGGCCGGCCGCCATCAATTATGGGTCTCCGCCTTCGGCGCCATCATGGTCGCCGCGGTCCTGTTTGGAGGTGTGACGGCCATCTTTTCGCGGCATTACGCGTTGCAGTCGCGCGCCCAAAAGATCTTCGACGTTCGCGACATCCGGACCGAGCTTTGGAAACTGGCCCTCAAACAATACCAACTGAATCCCGCCGTGGGCACCGGGGGAGGCACCTACCAATATTACGCGCGCCTGTTTCGGCCCGCGCAGATCGCTCAGGACCCCGTGTATGCCCACAATGATTATCTACAGTTGCTGGCCGAGTACGGGGTCATGGGCGTGGCTCTGGCGCTGGGGTTTGTCGGTTGCCATTTCTGGTTTGGTTGCAGGGCGTTGAATTACATCGTGACGGAACGGCCGATCGCCCGTTATCGCATGCGCAGCGACGCCCTGGCCTTGAACATCGGCGCCTTGAGCTCCTTGGCCATCTACGTGGTGCACTCGTTCTTCGATTTCAATTTGCACATCCCGGCCAATGCGATGCTCATCGCATTCGTGATCGGCACTCTGGCCAACCCCGGGGTGGTCATGCCGCGGCTTAACGAGACTCACGAAAAAATCTCGCATTACTTGAAACTCTCGCTGCCGGCCTTGGGACTGTGGATTGCCGCTTGCGGCTTGCCCACGTTGCCGGCGGAATATTTTGCTGAGCAAGCCCGCGTTGCGCTGACCGAGGAACGGCATGAAGATTCGGTGGCGATGGCGGAACTGGGCATGCCGGGAGACCGCAAGAACCCTTATCTGTTTCTTTATCACGGCCAGGCACTTTCCAACATTGGCGAAAACGCCGTGGCGGTGACGAACCTGCCTTTGGCCGAGAAATCGTTTCAGGCTGCCATCGTCTCATTTCGAGACGGCTTGCGTTTGTATCCTCAGGAACAATGGCTGTTGGTAGGCTTGGCCTCCGCCTTGGATGGGCTGCGCCGCTTCGACGAAGCCAAACCGATCTACGAAGAGGCGATTCGCTGGAATCCCAAGTCGCCCCAAATCCATACCTACTACGCGACTCACCTGCGTCTGGCAGGCAAGTTCGATGAGGCCGAAGCCATGTACAAGCGTTCCCTTCAACTTTTTTGGAGTCCCTCTGCCACCTTGGGGCTCGAACTGCTGGCGAAAGACCGCCAGGCCCAGGCCTCCACCACACATTCGATAACGCCCTAGCCGGGGCTAGCGGGCGGGACCGAGGGCGCTTGACAGGCTGCCCGAGGAGAGATCAATCCAAGTGCCGGTTTCCGTCGAACGCACCGCGGCTTCGATCACCGCTTGGGCCCTGGCTCCATCATGAAAACTCGGCCGGCATTCGCGCTGGTTCCGAATGGCATCGATGAATTCCCAGGCCTGATCGTAGCGGAACGTGACCAGGGGATCGCCTTGCCGCAGATCTCGCGGAGACCCCGGCCAACGCCAGAACTCTTCCGGGATCGTGATCGTCTCCAACCCGGGGCCGCCCGCCGGCCCGGTTTGTAGTTTGTTCCATTCCCCAGTGATAAAGACAAAACTGCGCTGGCTGCCGTTGAGCTCGACATAATCCAGGCTGCGCCAACTCTCGTTGCGGCCGCTGGCCAGCTTTGAGCTTTCCAGCACCCCCGTGGCTCCGCTTTCGAACTCGGCCAGGATCGCCACCCAATCGTCCAACTCCGAGGGCTGGCCCTGGCGAACATCCACAAAGCGCCTGGAGTGCGCGACCAACTTTCGCATCGGCCCGACCAGCAAGTGCGCGAAGTCGATCCGATGCGACAACATATCCCCAAGTTCACCGGTTCCACCCAGTTTCTTTACCTGCCGCCAGCCGAGGGAACGCGAGCCCCAGTCCTGCAGCCGGCAGCAGCGATAATGATAAGGCTGCCCCAGATCCCCTCGTTGGATCAGGTGGGAAAGATAACGCATGGCTGGCACGAACCGATAAGTGAATGCCGTCATATGCCGCACCCCAGCCCGTTCGGCTGCCTGCGCCATCGCGCGCGCGTCTGCATACGACAAAGCCAGCGGCTTTTCGCAGAGAACATGTTTGCCCGCGGCGATCGCCGCCAAGGCGATTGGGGCATGCGTAAAATTCGGCGTGGCCACAATGACCGCCTGAACATCCTCGCGACCGACGATCTCCTCATAGCGCGTCGAAGCGACCTTCAGTCCGGTCTGCTGACGGGCTCGCTCCAGCGTTGCCGGATCATTGTCGCACAACGCCACCACCCGCGTGTCCGGACACAACGCCAGTCCCGGCAGATGATTCTGCAGAGTGATACCGCCACAGCCAACGATCGCTACGCCGATGGGTTTCATAAAATCACAACTTGGATCAACGCGCCGAAGTATGCAGAGGAGTTGGAAAAGCGGGAAGCGGAAAGCGGGAGCAACCCAAAACTTATGCACAAGCCTGGCCGAGCGCCTTTGCCATGGTGAATAACTGCTGAGCGCAGGGAGCTTTGCACGCACGAAACCCGCGCCGATATTGGAGAGTCGCGATGGCAGTCGATCGAGCGGCGCGAGCATATCAGTCAATAACGTGTGCATAAGAATCCGTTGTCGGCCTGCTCCGGCCTGATATGCTGAGGACAGTTCCTTGAAAGCACGAAGCGGCGCGTGACATTGACCGTTGCGAACCGTTTCAAAGATAAACTCAGGTGACTGAGGAAAGGTTGAGTCAGGCTGGTTAACTCAACCCCTCCGGCACGGGTCGCAAGACCCGAGGTGGGAGGCAGAATTCACCGGCTCCACCGGCTGCATTCGCGTGCGGCCGGCTCAGCGCGAAATTGGAGCCCGGCGGCCAGGAACGATGAGAAACCGTTCCAAGCCGAGTGAAGTAGCTCAAGCTGGTTTCGGACTTGAGCCAATCACAGTTACCCGAAAGGTACACGGTTGCTACTGTGCATCAGCACGGAGCGGAAGACTCGGGCGGTTTTCCCAAAGGAAAACCCCGTCCAAAAACACCAAACGGTGACAAACAGAGATTCCGCTTCGATGGAAGCAGAACGGGCCGACGCCCGGTCCCCTATCGCTTCCCAACCGCCCGCGATGATCGAAAGATTCACCGCTGGCTTGTGAACAAAAGGCAACCTGAGAGGTAAGAGGCCAGACCCGTGGCTCCGGGCCAACGCACCGCCAAAAGCGGTGGCCGTCCCGCCGCTCAATGGCCAAGACGCGGATCTCATTCACAGGCGCGTCTCAGCCAGGTCTGCAGGTTTGCAGCGCAACTGCCAATCCAAGCGGGCCAAGAGGCCTCACTCAAATCCCAACGTGCGCGAGCCGTTGGACGGCCCTGCTATGAGGCCGAAAATTAATTCCGCTGGCCGCGGAGAATAGCGTCGGGGAGCCGGCAGCCGATCGGGCGCCTAATGCCGGCAACTGGGAAAGAGAGCGTGGCGCGCTCCCACCGCCCAATTGGCCCCTGTCTGGCCGCAAGGTCGGGCAGGGGCTTCTTGCTGACGACTTCCACGTTCAATTCAACGCTGAATGTTCCATGGCAGATCTGGCAGATCACGCAAGCGTGACAAGCTCTCCTCGATCTGCGAAAAAGAGGGGCTGACCTGGCGGTTCTGTGCCGTTCTGGTCCGGACTCCATGCGCTATCGAACGAAGCAGACTCGCAAAAATTCACCGCTTGCTTGCGAACGCCGGCTGCGCCCGGCGCCGGACCGGCCGCGGCCTGCCCGCGGTGCCGCCCGCTGGCCACCCGGGTTCCTGGCCGTCTTTGTCGCCGGCAGCGGAATGATTCAGGCCGCCCCGCCGGAAACCAAAGCGAAGATCGACTTCGCGCATGACATTCTCCCCGTCATCTCCGCGAGATGCTTCCATTGTCACGGACCGGACGAATCGTCGCGCAAGGGCAAACTCCGGCTGGACCAACGCGACCAGGCCATCAAGCCGCGCTCAGACGGTTCAACTCCGGTCAAACCCGGTGATCCGCAAGCCAGTGAGCTGGTCAAACGCATCACTTCAACCGATCCGGAAGAGCGAATGCCGCCGCCCAAGGAAGGGCAACCCCTGAAACCGGAAGAAATCGAGCGCCTGAAACAATGGATCGCCGAAGGGGCGCCTTATGCGGGTCATTGGGCCTTTACCAAACCCATGCTGCCGCCGTTGCCCAAAGTGCAGGCACGAGACTGGCCCCACAACGGGATCGATTATTTCATCCTGGCCAAGCTGGAATCGCTGAATCTCGCGCCGGCCCCCGCGGCTGATCCGCACACGTTGGTGCGCCGAGTCGCCCTGGATTTGACCGGCCTGCCGCCGGCGCTCGCCGACGTCGAGGCATTTGTCCGAAACCCAACCCCCGCCGCTTACGAGGCGTTGGTGGAAAAACTCCTCGACTCACCTCACTTCGGCGAGCGCTGGGCTCGTCCCTGGCTGGACATTGCCCGTTACGCGGATAGCGCCGGCTATGGCTCCGATCCGTTGCGCTTGAACATCTGGCCTTACCGCGACTGGGTGATTCAAGCGTTTAACCGGAACGTTCCTTACGATCAGTTCACTCTCGAACAAATTGCCGGCGACCTCCTGGAACACCCGACAGAGGAGCAGCTCATCGCCACCGCCTTCCATCGTAATACGATGACCAACACCGAAGGCGGCACGGATGATGAGGAATGGCGCGTGGCCGCAGTCAAGGATCGCATCGGTGTGACCGCCCAAGCCTGGATGGGAGTTACCCTGCATTGCGCCCAGTGTCATTCTCACAAGTTCGATCCGATCAGCCAAAAGGATTACTACCGCTTCTACGCGCTCTTCAATCAAACCGCGGACAATGATCAGCCCGACGAACGACCTACTTTCCCGATCTACAACGCAGAACAAAAACGACAGCTCCACAGCATCTCCAACGAGCTGGCTGCCCTCGAACACCAACTCACCGAGGATACCCCCGAGTTCCTCGCTGAACTCGGCACCTGGGAAAAATCCCGCGCGCGAGGCGAATCATGGACCCCGCTTAAGCCGGAAAAGTTCGAGACCCAGAAGGGAACCGAACTGGTCCTTCTGGAAGACAACTCTCTGCTCGCGACCAACTCGGTCCCTAACCGCGATACCTACACAGTAACAGTCCGGCTCCCATTCACCAACGCCACTGCTCTCCGGTTGGAAACGTTGCCGCACGCGTCGCTTCCTGGCCAGGGGCCGGGTCATGCTGGAGGCAACTTCGTCCTTAATGATCTATCCGTGTCATTCGCTCCAGACACGGCTCAGGCGGCCCGCGCCCGGTTTGTGCGCATCGAGTTGCCCGGCAAAGAGCGCATGTTGTCCCTCGCCGAAGTCCAGGTCTTCAGCGGCGGTTCCAACGTCGCCGTCCACGCCCCCGCGACTCAGTCGTCCACCGATTACGGCGGACCACCCGAACTGGCCGTGGACGGCAACACCGACGGCCGCTTCGACGCTGCCAAATCAACGACTCACACCCGCGCGGAATCCAATCCCTGGTGGGAAGTTGATCTGGGCCGCGAGCTGGCCATCGATCGAATCGAAGTTTGGAATCGGACTGACGCCAATCTGGGCGACCGGTTGAATGGGTTTCGTCTGCTCGCCCTCCAAGCGGACCGGCAACCGTCCTTCGACGGCACCCAACCGAAGGCGGCTCTCACCAACACGGTTATCGCTCTGGATGGCACGCGGCAGATCCCGCTGCTCAAGGCCACCGCCGATTACAGCCAGGCCGAGTTCGGGGTGAGCAAAGCCATCGACGGCTCCAGCGAAAGGAAATCGGGCTGGGCCGTCGGCGACCAATTCGGGCGCGCTCATACCGCCATCTTCGAGCTGGGCGAATTGCCGGGCCCCGGTTTGTTGATCGTGCGGCTGGAACAAAGTTATGGCGATCGACATGTCCTGGGCCATTTCCGGATCAGCGTGACGGACGCCATGCGCCCGGTGCTCTACACGCCGTCCGCCATCGAACAGATCGTGCAGATCACGCCCGCGGAGCGCACCGCTGCGCAGAGGACTGAGTTGCGGCGCTGGTATCGCGCTTACGCTCATGCCACCGCCGACCTAAACAAGCGCATTGCCAAAAACCGCGCTCGCGCCGAAGCAATTAAGGGGATACCCGTGCCGATCATGCAGGAATTGGCCGCCGACAAACACCGCCGCACAAGGTTGCTCAACAAAGGCAATTTCCTCGATCCCGGCGAGGAACTTTCACCGGGGCTGCCGGCGTCCTTCGGCCAATGGCCCGAAGACGCGCCCAGCAACCGGATCGCCGTCGCGCGCTGGCTATTGAGCCCCGACAATCCGCTGACCGCCCGCGTGGCCGTAAATCGATTCTGGTCCCAGATGTTCGGGACCGGGATGGTCGAGACGGAAGAAGATTTTGGCACTCAGGGCCAGCTCCCTACGCATCCCGAGCTGCTGGATTGGTTGGCCATTACCTTCCGCGACGGGGTCAAGCCCGGGTCCGACCAGGAGTCCGATTCGCCAGGTCGCTCGTCAGCTTGGGATATGAAGGCGCTGTTGCGCCTGATCGTGACCAGCGCCACCTACCAACAATCCAGCCGACCCTCCACGAAGGCGCTGGCTCAGGATCCGCGCAACCGGCTTCTTAGTCGTTACCCGCGCCGGCGCCTCGATGCGGAGACCGTGCGTGACCAAGCGCTCTTCGTGAGCGGTTTGTTGAGCCCCAAGATCGGTGGGCCAAGCGTTTATCCGCCGCAACCGCCCGGTTTGTGGAAGGCGGCTTTCAATGGCGAGCGCACCTATGAAACCAGCAAGGGCGAAGATCGTTATCGCCGCGGGCTCTATACGATCTGGCGACGCACGATTCCCTACCCGAGCATGGCAACATTCGATGCGCCCAGCCGCGAGACCTGCACGCTGCGACGACTGCCAACCAACACACCTCTGCAAGCCTACGTCACCTTGAATGACCCGGTCTTTGTCGAATGCGCCCAAGCCCTCGGCCGGCGCCTCCTCCAGGAAGGCGGACAGACGCCCGCGGAACGGATTCGCCTCGGTCTGCGCCTGGCCCTGGCCCGCCCTGGCCAGGAAGAACAAATCCAATCCTTGCTGGCCCTCTACGCATCCGAAATCGCCCACTACCAAAAGAACGAAGAAGACGCCCGCAAGCTCGCCACCGAACCGATCGGGCCGCTGCCGGACGGCGTGACGCCCGCCGAAGCGGCCGCTTGGACCGTGGTGGGCAACGTGCTTTTGAACCTCGACGGCGTGCTGACGAAAGGCTGACTTTGATCATGAACATCTCCCTGCAAACCGCGCGCGCGTTGACGCGCCGCCAATTCTTCGCCTCGTCCGGCCTGTGCCTGGGCGGCATCGCTCTCGGCAGTCTGATGTCGGGGACCAGCTCCGCCATGCAGACGGAGGCGGAGCCTGATCCGCTCAAGCCGATGATCCCGCGCCCAGCCCCGCGGCCGAGCCAGGCCCGGGCGATTATTTATCTGCACATGAGCGGGGCACCGCCGGCCCTCGATCTCTACGATTACAAACCGGAGCTGAATCGGCTGCACATGCAACCTTGCCCGGACTCGTTTCTGAAGAACCAACGGTTTGCATTCATCAAAGGCGTGCCCAAGATGCTGGGCTCGCCGCATCCCTTCCGGCAAAGCGGCCAATCCGGCGGCTGGTTCAGCAGCAAGATCCCGCACATCGCCTCTATCGCCGACGACATCTGTGTCGTACGCTCGATGTGGACGGATCAGTTCAATCATGCCCCGGCCGAATTGTTTCTGTTCACCGGCAACATGCGGGCCGGACAACCGAGCCTGGGTTCATGGCTCACCTACGGCCTGGGTTCAGAAAACCAGAATCTGCCTGGGTTTGTCGTGTTGCTGAGCGGCGGCACCGATCCCACCGGAGGCAAAAGTCTGTGGAGCGCCGGCTTTCTGCCCGGGGTGTATCAGGGGGTGCAATGCCGAACCACCGGCGAACCGATTCTTTACGCCAGCAATCCCGCGGGGATGAGCCGTGAGTCGCGCCGGCGCAGCCTCGATACGCTCCGGCAATTAAATGAGTTCGAGGCCAAAACATTCGGCGATGCAGAGACGGTCACCCGCATCGAACAGTACGAACTGGCGTTTCGCATGCAGGCGTCGGTGCCCGAAACGTTCGACATCAACCAGGAACCCGCGCAAGTCCTGGAGATGTACGGCGCCAAACCCGGCGAAGGTTCCTTCGCCAACAATTGTTTGCTCGCCCGACGGCTGGTCGAACGCGGCGTTCGTCTCGTGCAACTATTTGATTGGGGCTGGGACATCCATGGCACCGGCGAAGGGGACGATCTGATGAAAGCGTTCCCCAAGAAATGTCGCGATGTTGACCAGGCCAGCGCCGCGCTGATCCGCGATTTGAAGCAGCGCGGTTTGCTGGACGAAGTGTTGGTCGTGTGGGGCGGAGAATTCGGGCGCACCCCGATGAACGAAGCGCGCAATGGATCGACTTTTCTGGGACGGGACCATCATCCGCACAGTTTCACGCTCTGGATGGCCGGCGGCGGCATCAAACCGGGCCTTACTTACGGTCGCACGGATGAGTTCGGTTACTTTGTGGTCGAGAACAAGGTCACTGTGCGCGATCTGCAAACCACCCTCTTGCACCAAATGGGCATCGATGCCCACAAATTCACCTACAAGTACCAGGGCTTAAACCAAAAGCTCATCGGCGTCACCGGCGAAGGTGAAGTGGTGCGCGAGATCTTAAGCTGAAGGGCACGGCTGGCACTCTGGCTCGCGTTTCCTCTTTCCGCTTTCCGCTTTCCGCTTCCTCCAAAATTCACCTGCAAGTACCAGGGCTTAAACCAAAAGCTCATCGGCGTCGCCGGCGAAGGTGAAGTGGTGCGCGAGATCTTAAGCTGAAGGGCACGGCTGGCACTCTGGCTTGCGTTTCCGTTTTCCGCTTTTCGCTTTCCGCTTTCCGCTTTCCTCTTTCCTCTTCCTCCGTGTCTTGCATTCGGTTCCCCCGTTCACCTACCTTTGAGGTCGGATGCCGAGTTTGCGAGAAATTTTCGAGGCGAGTGTAGCCACGCGCCTGGCGGGCCATTCGCCGGCCCAGGATCTGGGCAGGTACAAGGCGTTTCTCAAGGTGGAATCACACCGGTTGCAGATGCATCACCGGGCCGGAGCGCGCGGACGCGAAGTCTGCCGGGATCGCAGTCTTTTGGTGGATGTCTTAATCCGGCATTTGTGGGAGACGGCCAAACAGAGCATGTCCGAGCAGGCCCAACAGGAGTTTCCCCCGATGGTCCTGGTGGCTTTGGGCGGATACGGCCGGGCGGAATTGAGCCCGTTGAGCGACATCGACATCATGTTTTTGCATCAGGGGCAGGTGGTGGTGAGCACAAAACCCCTGCCCTGGCTCTCGCGCTTGATGGACGGCATCCTGACGCCCCTGTGGGATCTCGGATTCAAAGTGGGCCACTCCGTCCGCACCATCGCGGAATGCGCCGAAGCCGCCAGCAACAAGTCGGACCCGCGCAGTATGGAAAGCAAGACGGCGCTCATTGAAGCGCGCTGGGTGGCGGGCGACGAGAAACTGTTCGAACGCTTCCGCAAGGCCATTGTGGCGCGATGCGTGGAAGGGCATGAGGAAGAATACATCGCGGCCCGAATCAAGGATCAGAGCGAGCGGCGGACAAAGTTTGGCAATTCCGCCACCATGCAGGAGCCGAATATCAAGAACGGATGCGGTGGGCTGCGCGATTATCAGAGCCTGCATTGGATGGCGTTCTTCAAATATCGGACGCGCAGTCTGGCGGAGATGGAGGAACGCGGATTCATCACGGAAGCGGAGCGCAAGCCGTTGGATAAGGCCTACGATTTCCTGTTGCGCGTGCGCAACGAGATGCATTACCTGGCCGGCTCACCCAAGCATCCGGTGGACACTTTGACCAAGGCGTTGCAGCCCACCGTGGCCACGCACTTGGGCTACACGGAGCGTTCGCCAAGCCGGCGGCTGGAAAAGTTCATGCGCGATCTCTACAATCACATGCGCAACATTTTCCTGATCACGCGCGTGCTGGAAGAGCGCCTGGCGCTGCTGCCCCGCCCGCAGTTGTTACCCGATTTTCGCAAGCTCGGCCGCCTCCTGCCCACGCCCTTTCGACGGAACCCGCCCCAAGTGGTGGACGGATTCCGGTTTGCGGACGGCCACGTCCATCTGGCTTCGCCCCGGGCGTTCAAGGATCAGCCGCGTCGTTTGATGCGGGTGTTCCTGCACGCGCAGCAACGCGGATTGAAGCTGCATCCGGACCTGGCCCAGGCCATTCGCCGCGAACTGCCGTTGGTCGGGCGCGGGTTTCTGTATGACGAGCATGTGCGCGAGAGTTTCCTGGAAATCCTGAATCAGCGCGGCAACGTTGCCCCGATTCTGCGGGCCATGCATGAAGTCGGGTTGCTGGGCCGATATGTGCCGGAGTTCGGGAAACTCACCTGTCTGGTTCAACATGAGTTTTATCACCAGTACACCGCCGATGAACACACCTTGATGTGCCTGGCTCAGCTGGACCGGGTCTGGGAAGCATCGGATCCGATGTTAACCCGCTACGCCGAACTGCTGCATGCGGTGGAACGGCCCTTCATCCTTTATCTGGCCTTGCTCCTGCATGACGCGGGAAAAGCCCTGGACGATAAAAGCCACTCGGAAGCGGGAGCGCGTCTGGCGGGGCGGGTGGCGAAACGCCTTGCCCTGGATGGCGCCACCACGCATTCGCTTCGCATCCTGATCGAACACCATCTTTCCATGGCCATGATTTCCCAGCGGCGCGACCTGGAGGATCCCGGCGTCATTCGCCATTTCGCCGGCTTGATCCAAACCCAGGAAAATCTCCGGATGCTGGCATTGCACACGGTGACCGATTCGATGGCGACCAGCGACAAGCTCTGGAACGGATTCAAGGATTCCCTGCTTTGGGAGCTTTATGACAAAACCAGCACCCTCCTGATGGGCGGCACCGATTTCATTCGGGCCGAGGAAAAACAACGCGAACTGCTGGCCGAAGAGGTCCGCGGCCTCATGCCGCGCACGTTCCATCGCGATGAACTGGATGCCCACTTTTCCGTGTTGCCCTCGCGTTATTTCCAGGTGCATTCCGCCCGGGAAGTGTTCACCGATCTGGCGCTGGCCCATCGCTTCATGCACCAGCAGATCGAAGAAGAGGAGACGGCCCTCCAACCGGTCCTGCATTGGCACAACGAACCTGATCGCGGTTACACCACTTGCAAGGTTTGCACCTGGGATCGGTCCGGCCTGTTCAGCACGCTGGCCGGCTCTTACAGCGCCGCCGGAATCAACATCTTGAGCGCGCAGATCTTCAGCCGCGAGGACGGCATCGTGCTCGACACCTTTTATGTCACGGACGGCTCTGCTGGGGGCGTCGTTCACCAGAAGGCGCGCGACAAGTTCGAGTCGATCTTGAATCGGGCACTCGCCAGCGAAGGCCTTGACCTGGGCGCTTTGATCGCCCGACAGGTCTCCGCGCGGCCGCTCTACCAATCCCTGCCCGGGGAACGAATCCCCACGCGCATCTTCTTTGACAACGATGCCTCCGAAAATCGCACCGTCATCGACCTCGAAACCGAAGATCATTTGGGATTGCTCTACATCGCCTCGAAAGTTCTCGCGGAAGTGGGCCTTGACATTGCCCTGGCTAAGATCTCCACCGAGAAAGGCGCCGCCATCGACAGCTTTTACGTCAGCGAACTGGATGGCCAGAAAGTCCTGCGGCCCGAACGACAGAAGTACATCGCGGAACGACTCATGCAGGCCTTGACCGTTCTGAGCCGTTGAACGGCACGCACTGCCCCTGCTCAAGCTCGCCTCCGGCGTATTGAAGCACTGCCCCCCGAACAAATCAGTTTGGTGCGCGGCGTTTACGCCGCTTCATCGTCCGTCGGCTCGAAGACCAAGGAACTACCCAACAGCCCGCCCCGAGCCCGTCGAGGGGCTTCCTCCGATCCCCATCTCGAAGCGGCCTAAAGGCCGCGATCCCGCGGGCAGTGTCCGAATGCGCCCGCTCGCCTCCGTCAGTAAGACACCGGACTCCCGGCCCGAAGGTAGAGGTGTACTCTGGGCAAAGTGTTAGTACCAGCTGTAAACCTCAAACCGAGAAAGGACTCGTATGGCCATGTTCCTCATGTTGGGCAAATACACCACGGAAGGGGTCAAAGCCGCCTCCCCGGCACGGACGAAGAAGATCACCGATCTGCTCGGCAAATGCGGCGGGCGAGTGGATTCGATGTATGGGTTGATGGGCGGGCTGGACCTGGCGTTCCTGGTGGATTTCCCGCGCCAGGAGGATGCCCTCCGGGCCTCGTTTGAACTAAACAAAACCACTGGCATTGCCTTCGCGACGCACGCCGCCATACCAGTCGCCCAATTCGATCGCTTGATCAGTGGCAAGGAACGCGCCGCCCGCGCCACTGGCCCGCGCCGCCAAGTGACGGTCCGGGCGCCCCGCATCCGGTAACGTGCTGACTGCGGTCGCGCTGAGCGGCGGTCTATGACCGCCGCTCTGGAGTTTGGACATTATGCCGAGCTCGGCATGATGGACATTATTTGCTCGGAGGCATACTCCTTGTTGGTCAGAGTTTCATACCAGCCGAGGGCGGGCTGGAACTCGTAATCAAGAAGGAGCATGGCCGCTCTCAAAGTGTCCAATCTTCAGAGCGGCGAGGCGACCGCCACCTTGGACCCCGGGCTCCTCATCTGCTTCCCGGCAGGAAACGCAACACGACCCGGACCGGCGTGCCTTCCGGAGGCAACCATTTCGTGTTCGGCACGTGCAGCTCATCATCGTCACGTTCGCGGCGGGGATTATTCACTAAGGCCGCCGGATCGCGAATGAGCGAAATAATCGAGCCCTCGACCTGCGCAGCAAAGCCGGACTCAACCATCTGCGAGCCGTTATAGTACCAAGGTCCTCTGGACAAAGGCGCGCCGGGTTCTTCGGTGTTGGGTTTCTTGATTGAGACCAACTCGAAGAGACGATGCCGGACCGACCGCGGCGTGTCCCAGGACACCTCGATGGCCACCGCGTTGGCAGCCGGCACAGGCTCCGCCGTGTCGGGAGGGCCGCTGATTTGTCTTGGGGCCAGACCCAACAACAAACAAGCCAGATGCACTTGCTGCGGTTGCACCTCGGTCGCCAACAACGATTCGTGCGTTTTACCGTAGCTGGTGACCAACGCGTACTCGATGACAGCGCGGCGCATGTTCACCCACGCTGGGAATGTCACGGTCCGGCGTTGTGCGTCGATGATCACCTCGCCAACTTCGAAGCGATTTGAACCAAGCGGCCGAACGCCCAGTGCCTCCTGCAAAGCGGCCTCCGCCTGAGTTCGGCTCATGGGCGGGACCGAATTCGTGTTGGTGCCTGTTGGCCACGACACGACCGGAGCGCCGCCAGCACAGCCCGTTGCCAGCAGCAGAGAAAGCTGGAGTGCCGGAAACGTGCGATGGATTCCTGGATCCGGGTTCCTGGTTGTTGGTTCCTGGTTGCTGGTTCGCATTTCCGCTTTCCCGCCTTCGCCTTTGGCTACGCACCTTCGCCCCTGCGGGCTACGGCGTGGCAGGCCGCCGCTTTTCCCACGGTCATTTTCCCTTGAGTTTGTGGAGCGTGGCCCGTTTGGTTTCGCGGTCGGCCTCCCGCCGCTTTAGATCTTCGCGTTTGTCGAACTGGACTTTGCCCTGACCGACTCCCAAAAGAACTTTGACGCGGTTTTTCTTCCAATAGAGCGAGAGCGGGATCAAGGCGTTGCCCTTCACCGCCGCCAGACCGAAGAGCTTACGGATCTCGGATTTGCGCAGCAGCAATCGGCGCGGGGCCTTGGGCTGATGATTTTGGATATTTCCGAAGGCGTATTCGTCGATGTGCGCGTTGTGCAGATAAGCCTGGTCATTGTCGATGCGGGCGAAAGCATCCCGGATCTGAGCTTGGCCCGCCCGCAACGCTTTGACCTCGGTGCCCTTGAGCACGATTCCGGCCTCGAAGGTCTCCAGGATGTGATAATCGCGCCGGGCCTTGGAATTGGTGACGATGTCGGCCACAACCCAGGTTAGACGCGGTGGAATCGAGAGTCGAGTGCGCAGGTGCTCCGCGTGCTCCGCGCGCCGTAGGACTTAATCCGCCTCTGAGTCGAACTGAAGGACGCTAGCCGCGTTTGCGTTTCTTTGGGTTGGGCTCGACCAGCTGGTGTTCCTCCGGCATTTCCCAGCCCATCTTCTCTTCGAGGATTTCGCGCAGAGCGATGTCGGCGGCGCCGAGGTTGGCATAGTCGAGCAGCAAAGGTTTGCTGCCGGTGCCACCGGCGGAGTTCAACTGGCGCACGCGCCGGGAGATGAGGTTGACCAGAACGTTGGGGTTGCCCACCTTGGACAACGCTTGCCGGCAGAAATCACTATTCATAATAGGGTTTGGGCTTGAGTTTAAACACTCAGCGCAAAGGCGAATAGGCCAAGTGCGGCCTCGTCATGACGCTTTGGTCTTCGCCTGAGCCTTGTCCTTGTTCCAGGTTCGTTTGGGAGCCTTGACGATCAGGCCCTTTTTGATGGCACTGGCGGCGACGCGAACATAGCGCACCTCACCATTCACCACAGCCTTGACCCGCTGGAGGTTAGGCAGAAAGCGGCGTTTGGTGATGGCGGTGACGTGCGTGCCGATACCGCCGGCCTTCTTGGCCTTGCCACTCCGCCAGATGATACTGCCCTTGATCGGGCCTTTACCGGTTAGCTCGCAAATTCTCGCCATACGCTCGTTTTGTCCCAAGAGGAACGGTGAAAGTATCAACCCAAAACCGACTGGCAAGCATTATTTCGGCTTTTTACTTGGCGGCGGGGGCCGGAGCGGCTGGCGGTGGAACATTTGTGCTGGCTGATTCCACCGCGTTGGTTTTGGTCTGGGCAGCGGCAGCCGGGTTCTTGCCCAATACGCCCCCGGTGGCCTTGGCGATCAGACCAAAGTGGTTGAGCAGGCTATAAAGGAAACAGATGACGATCAGGGTGAACAACAGCTTGGGCAGGGCAGTAGGTGCCTCCGGATAACGCACCGCGAAGGAGGGTTGCGCTCCGGCCGGCAGGCTGGCCACCTTGGTCAGTGAGCCCCCGAAGGGCACGTTCATTTTGACCCGGCCGTTTATGGCCCAGCCGTTGGCATCCAGAATCGGGCCCAAGTTACGTTGGCGAAGCTTGAGCCACGCGATCAGCATCGCCGGCCCGGAAATGATCAGGAACAGTCCCACGAACGCCAGGCACACCTGCCAGAAAGGCAACTTAAGGACACCAGCCACGTAACCAGCCAGGGCAGCAAACGCGGTCCCGATCGCGCCGAAGGCCACTCCCAAGGCCGCGACCGTTCCGACATCGATCTTCTTCTGTTCGGCTTTGGCTTTGTCGGCATTGGCTGTGGCGGTGGTCGCGCTGGCCAGTCGCCCATCGGCCGCTGATTCCGCCGCGGCCGCGCGTTTGGCCACCTGTTCCTCCACCAGACGAACCAGTTTCTTGTAAGGCGCCCAAAAGGCTTGTCGAATGCTGATGGGATTCTCGATCACCTTGGTGATGGTGGCGTCCCAATCGCGCCCCTTCCGATCGTAAAACAGCCCATTCCGTCCCGCCATGAGATAGTCGGCATCGCCATCGGTGAAAGCGGCCGCGATCGTCATCTTCTCGCCACCTGGCCGCGTGCAATCGCAGTAGGCCAAATAACTCTTAGCCAAGCCGGCCAGGAGGGCGTGTTTAGCGGCATCAGCCACCGGCACACAAAGCTCGCAACTCCGTCCATCCAGATACAACGTGCCGGCCTGGAAGATCGCTTTGCGTCGGTGTGAATAAAAATCCTCGAACGACACAAAATTCATCAACAACTGCTTCAGGTCGCGATGAAAGCGGACCAGTTTCTCGACCGCAGCGATCGAAGCGGCTTCGGGTTCAAGCGCTTTGTCTTTGGCGATCAGGCTCGAGATAGTTTCCTGGGCTTTCCCGGCCAGGATCTCGCGCACGCGCGCCAGCCCGAGTATTTCCACGGCACTTCCCGCTTTGGCTCCTGCCCACGCTTCGTAAGCGCCCAAATTGCCCAAGATCGTGCTCCAATCCTCCTCGGTGAGCGCCGCCTTTTCAGCACCCAACAAAGGTTTGACTACGCAGACCTGAAACGCCGCGATGGCTCCGGCCCAGGCCGGATTCACGCCGTCTTTCAGCGGCAACGCCCGGTGAGCTTCCACGCGGGCTAACGGAAAGGTGCTGATCTCGGAGGCACTGATGGTCAAGTCTCGTGCTGTCAACGCCAGATAGTCGGCTTCCTGCCGGTTGACGGCCAGCAGCGCACGTTGATCAAACGCTGCCAGGCGACAGCGCCCAAAATAGTCGTCTACTTTCGCGCGGACGGCGTTGAGAGCCGCCAGGCCCTCGGCCGTTCGTTCACCCAGCGGCAGCACCGCGGCATCCGACTCCGCCATCTTCCACCAATCGGAGAAGGCCTGCGCTTCGGCGAAGAAAGCGTCTGCTTTCGGCCGCGAAATGCCGGGTTTCCCACTGCGATCCAATTCGCTTCCCATACAGGCCACGATATCGTTGATGATCGCGCGCGTGGCATCGTCGGCAGCCGATTCGGCCGGCACGATGCCGTCGCCGTTGAATTGCGTCGTCGAAAAAATGCGCGCGGTATCGGTGGTATCCTCGATGGTGATGGCGGCGGCGTCTTTTTTGCCCAAGTTGATGAGGATCTGCCGGGCCGAGGCCAGCAATTGTTGGCCTTCGGGAGTGGCCTCGTTGATGGCATCAAGCTCGAGGGAAACAGACCCACGCAGGATGTGATCGGGATTCTTCAGCATCGAACAAGTCCATTTCACGGCCGCCAATACCTCCGGCGCGCGGACCCGGCCATCCTTGTCGGTATCGAGCAGATCGAGGGTCTTGGTGTCAAATTCAACCCCACGGGTCGGGCAACTCAACGCCGCCCACAGTTTTTGGTCCAAATGGGGCAGGTTGACCAGGTCGGCACCGGATTGAAAACGGATCTGATCAAAGCCACCGGCGCGAAAATAGCTCCAACGATGGCTGGAAGTGGCAGTGGTCGACATAGGATGCCCTTGGAAATCTTGTCACCACTCGATCACGGCCGCGGCCCAGGTAAGGCCGGCGCCGAACACGACCATCAGGACCAAGTCGCCTCGTTGCAGGCGGCCTTGTTCAACGGCTTCATCCAGCGCAATGGCCACGGAGGCAGCCGAGGTGTTGCCGTAGCGGTCGAGGTTGACGAAGACTTGTTCGGGACGCACCCCCAAACGATCGCCCACCGCATCGATGATGCGGCGGTTGGCTTGATGAGGGATGACGAGTTTGATTTGGGAGATATCGACTTCGCAACGGCGCAACGCTTCCAGGGCGGCATTATACATCGCGTTGACGGCGCTCTTGAAAGTTTCCTTGCCGTCCATCTGCAAGTGATGGAGTCCGGCCAGGATGGATTCGGGAGTCGGGGGAACGCGGCAACCACCCCCGGGCATGCAGAGCAACATGGCTTTTTCGCCGTCGGCTCCCATGCAAGCGGTCAGCAAGCCGTGAGCATCGGGCCGATGCTGCAGAATGGCGGCCCCCGCCCCATCGCCGAACAAGACGCACGTGTTCCGATCCTTCCAATTGACGATGGAAGACAGCCGTTCGGCGCCGATGACCAGCACGGTTTCGTAGGTGCGGGACATGATGAATTGCTGGCCGATTTCGAGGGCGTAGATGAAGCCGGAGCAGGCGGCCTCGACATCGAAGGCGGCGGCGCGCGTGGCGCCGAGCTTGTGCTGGACGAGGCACGCCGTGTTCGGGAACGGCATGTCCGGCGTGATGGTGGCAACGATAATGAGCTCGATCTGGTCGGCGGTCAGGCCGGCTTTGTCCATGGCGCGTTGGGCGGCTTTGGCGGCCATGTCGGAGGTGAACTCATTCTCGGCGGCGATCCGGCGTTCCTTAATCCCGGTGCGAGTGGTGATCCATTCGTCGCTGGTGTCGACCATCTTCTCGAGTTCGGCATTGGTCAGAATGCGCGGGGGGACGTAGGAGCCGACGGAGGTAATCGAACAACTGCGGCCTTTAAAGCCATGTTGGGCACGGGGATTTTTGAAGAGCTGGGTGGTGCTCATGCGACTGCGTTAGCCGGGGCTGTAACAGCGGTTTTGTTCAGGCCCAGACTTTCGTTGGCCTGACTCACCTCGTGAACGATGGTTTCGTTGATTTTATATTGGATGGTTTCAGTGGCAACGCGGATGGCGTTGAGGATGGCTTTGGCGCGGGCCGATCCGTGAGCTTTGATGACGATGCCGTTAAGGCCCAGCAAGGGAGCACCGCCGTAGGTTTCAGGATCCATGCGCCGTTTGACGTTGCGCAAGGCGCCCTGGGCCAAAGCCGCCCCGACTTTCCGGATGGGATTGGAGGTCAATTCGCGACGAAGCAAACCGAACAGGGCCGGGCCCATGCTTTCGATGCTTTTGAGCACAACGTTGCCCGTAAAACCGTCTGTCACCACCACTTCAACGCGATCCGCGAACAGGTCGTGACCTTCCACGTAACCGATGAAGTTCATCTTTACCCGCCGACAGAGCCGGGCGGCTTCCCGAGTCAGTTCGGTGCCTTTGCTTTCTTCGGTGCCGTTGCTCAGGATGCCCACGCGCGGGTTGGAGTGTCCCAACAGTTTGCGGGAGTAGATCTGGCCCATGATGGCGAACTGCACCAGGTGCGAAGGTTTACATTCCGGATTGGCCCCGGCGTCCAGCAGAACGAATTCGCCGCGGCCGGAGGGCATGACGGCGGCGATGGTGGGGCGGTCGACCGGCTCCAGCCGGCGCAGCTTGAAGGTGGCGGAGGCGACCAGGGCGCCGGTGTTGCCGCGGGAGATCACCGCTTCGGCGCAGCCATCGCGCACCAGTTCCATGGCGCGGACCATCGAGCAATCCTTTTTCTTGCGCACGGCATCCAGGGGTTTGTCCTCCATGGTGATGACTTCGGAAGCGTGATGAAGATGAAGCCGGCGGTCGGCGCAACGGGCGCGCTGGAGGGCAGCCTCGATCTCGGGCTTTTTGCCGACAAGATGAAGCTCGGAAATCTGCGGGTAAACTTGCAAGGCCTGCTTGACTCCATCGATGACCACCCCGGCAGCGTGGTCTCCCCCCATAACATCCACGACGATGCGCATAAATGGAAAGAGCGCAGTGAGCATCCCAACCCAACCGCGCTCCAAGGCCTACGCCCCAGCCGTGACCGTGATGATCTGGCGTCCCTTGTAAAAGCCGCAAGCTGGGCAGACGCGATGCGGAATATACGGGGCGTCGCACTGGGGACATTGGCTGAGCTGCGGGAGCTTCAGAACGCTGTTGTAGGCTCGCCGCATCCGCTGGCGGCTTCGCGATGGTTTTCGTTTTGGAACGCCCATAACTTTAGTTCGCTTTAATTCGGTCTCGGTCGATTCGGTCTCGACTCACAGTTTCAGTTTGTCCAACGCAGCCCAAGTGGAAGGTGCTGGCGCCGAGGCCGTGGCCGAACCAGGCTGTTCTTCCGGCTTCTGTTTTGTACTGACCAGCCCGGTGCAATCGGATCTGCACAGCGGGTGCTGCGGAAAGGCGAGGACGATATCTTCGCGAATATGAGGCGTCAAGTCCAGGCAATCGCTGACTACCAGGACTTTATCGTCGCCTTCCAGGAGTAAATGACACACCCATCGGTCCACCTGCAGGTGATGCCGAAACGCCGTCAGGCAGCGCACGCATTCACAGTCGAGCTCCAGGGCCAGGGTTCCCATGACCAGAACCGATTGTTCCATCTTTTGCGCTTCCAGGTCGTAACGGAGCGGGCGCCGCGCGTGAATGACCTCATCCAACGACTCGATCTCCAACTCCTGGGGCGTTAACTCGCCCTGGACCCGCACGTTTTTGTCTTCCAAATGGCGCAGGTTAATTAGCAGTGCCATGGCAGGATGGGTTTAAAGTTTTGATCCAGCATCGCCCTGTTACAGTGACAGTTTGGTCCGGTCGTCCCCGCCGGCCGCAAGGACGCCCAGTTTCTTACGCAAGCGCCCCACCACGTGAGGAGGCACGAACGCGCTGACGTCTCCCCCCAACCGCGCGATTTCCTTTACGATCCTCGAACTGAGGAATGTATACGTGTCCTTGGGCATCATGAAGATCGTTTCCACCCGCTCGTTGAGCTTTCGATTCATCAACGCAAGCTGAAACTCAAATTCGAAATCCGATACCGCACGGAGACCGCGAATCACCGCCTGGCCGCCCCGTTGCTCCACATAATCCACCAGCAATCCATCAAAGACCTCGGCCGAGACGTTGGCGATATCGCGGGTGGACTGGCCCACCAAATCAAGCCGTTCCTCCAACGTAAACAAGGGACTCTTGGCGTCGCTCTTGGCCACCGCCACAATGACGTGATCGAACAATTTGACCGCGCGCTGCACCAGATCCAGATGCCCATTGGTGAACGGATCGAAACTCCCAGGGTAGATCACCGTGCGCATGCGCATAATCTAGAGGCGCCTTTCTCAAATAGCCAGAGCCATCAGAGCCGGCCGAAACGGGCGGCCAAGCCACATTCAGGCGCCCATTCAGACCAAGCCGGCCGGGGACGGCGAACGCTCCAGTCAGGCGTGAGGACTCACCGGCGCCGCCGAAGCACCGGGACGACCCACGCGATCGGTTCGCGCTGGAAAAATCCCCTGCAACGCGGCCATGGCGGCGAAGCTGCCTCCGCGCTCCAGCAACTCCTCGAAGCTGCCCGCCTCCGCGATCCGGCCGCCAGCCAGGACGATGATCTGGTCCATCGTGGCCAGAGTCGAGAGCCGGTGCGCCACGCAGATCACTGTGCGCTGTTCGGCCAGCCGGTCAATGGCCGCCTGCACTTCCGCTTCGGCGCTGGAATCGAGGGCAGAAGTGGCTTCGTCCAGCACCAGGATGGGCGCATCGCGCACGAAAGCCCGGGCGATGGCGAGGCGCTGGCGCTGGCCCACGGACAGAGTCACGCCCCGTTCGCCGACCTGCGTGTCGTAACCCTGCGGCAATTGCATGATGAACTCATGGGCAAAGGCTGCCTGGCCCGCCGCTTCGATCTCCTCGCGCGTGGCCTGCCCCCGCCCGCAGCCGATGTTCTCCGCCACCGACTGATCAAAGATCACGATGTCCTGGCTGACCAAGGCCATCTGCCGCCGGAGATCCTGCAAGGCCGATTCCCGCAGATCCACTCCGTCGATGCGGATGCAGCCTTTGATCGGATCATAGAAACGAAAAAGCAGATTGAGCAAGGTGGTCTTGCCGCAACCGCTGGGCCCGGCCAACCCGAGCCGCCAGCCGCGCGGAATGGCCAGCGTAAAATCGTTGAGAACCAAACGGTCGCCGTAGGCAAAAGCGACATTCTCAAAGGTGATTTCATGGCGGAACGCCGGCAAAGACTTGGGCGCCGCCGGTTCGCGCACACTGGGTTGCTGCTGCAACAGTTCATCCAGCCGCTGCACTCCCACCCCCGCTTGTTCAAACAGAATATGCAAGCCCGCCAGCTTCTTGATCGAAAGAAAAAAGATCCCCACGCCCACGACAAACCCAGCCAACTGTTGCCCGGTCCGCCCGCTGCCAAAAACATAAAGCAGCAGCCCGCTCAGTCCCAGCACCGTGATGACTTCAATGATCGGATTCATCAGTTCCTTGGCTTGAATGCCTTTCATGCCCGCATGCACGATCTGGGATGAACTCTTGCGGAACCGGTCCAGTTGCTCTTGTTCCAGGCCGAAGGCTTTCACCACCCGAATGCTGGCCAGCAACTCCACCAATTGGCTCGACTGCGTCACGTTGGCCCGCAACGTCGCCCGGGTGGCGCGACGCGCCTTTTTCCCCAGCACGATCATGGGAAAGAGGCAAACCGGCACCAGGACCATCACACTCAACGTCAGCACCGGGTCCAGCAGACAAAGCCCAACGAAGACCGCCACCACCGTGATCGATTCCTTGATCAGATCTGCGCCACCCACCCGCAGGCAGCGCAGCAAATTCTGCGTGTCCATGTTGATGCGCGTGATCAGGTCGCCGGTTTTGAAATGGTTGAAGAAATCCAGGGACAAGCGATGGAGTTGCGTCATCAAGTCCAGGCGCATGTCCCGAATCACCCGCTCGGTAACCCAGCCCATGCAGTAGCTGTTCAGATAATCCGAGCCGGCGCGCACGGCCACCAGCAGCGGCAGAAAGACCAACAAACCTGTGATCTGCCGCCAATCCAGCGGTTGGCCGAAACGCGGCAGCCACGGATCGACTGTCTGCTGGGTTTTTTCCCCCCAGGCTCGCACCCGTTCACGCCAGGGGCTGGAGACCGACGCCGCCGCGCCAGCATTCGCCGCGTCCACCGCGGCAGGCTTCTGCGGGTTGAACCGGCCGGTCAGCGTCTTGGTGGCCCAGATGAAACTCGAGTTGGTGAGGGCAAAGATTAGCCCAAAGACGATGCTGGCCACCAACCGCCCCCAATAGCGGCGGAGGTAACCCCAACTGTAGCCAAAGACCGTTGCAATGCTGCTCATGCTGCCGCGTTATACTGGAGAACCGGAGGGCTTGTCACTGGCGTTTGGACATTGTGTCGCCCCACGTTTCTTTCCTATGTTCAGCCCATGGCGGCGTCGACGAATGTCCGACGAGTTTTGGACGGGGCGCATGGGTTCTTTCGCAGGCACTGGCGGCGGGCCCTGCTGGTGCGGGACCGACTGCGTCTCAGCGAAGAAGCTTTTCATCTGATCCTGGCCACGCTGATCGGCATCATCGGCGCGCTGACCAACCTGACCTATCACGCCGTCAGCCAGTTGACCAAGTGGCTGGTGCTGGGCCGGACCGGGGATCTGATTGAGATCGCCGAAGGTCTGGAAGCCTGGCAACGGCTCCTGGTGCCGACGTTGGGCGGGATCGCCGCGGGTCTGGTGCTTTTTCTTGGGCTGCGGCTGATGGGCAATCCGGGCCTCAGCAATCTGCTAGAGGCAGTGGTGGCGGGGGACGGGCGCATGAGCCTGCGTCCGGCTCTGACCAACGCCATCTCCTCGCTGATTAGCATCAATACCGGGGCGTCGATCGGACGAGAAGGTTTGTTGATTCAGCTGGCTTCAACCCTGGCTTCCAAGTTTGGGCAGCTGGCCAAGTGGCCGCCGTATCGGCTCCGGCTGATGGTGGCGTGCGGAGCGGCTTCCGGGATCGCGGCGGTCTACAACGCGCCGATCAGCGGCGCGGTGTTTTCCGCCCAGATCGTTCTGGGCAATTTTTCCATGAAACTGTTCGCGCCCTTGCTGGTGGCCTCGGTGGTATCCTCAGTATTATCGCGCACGTTTTTTGGCTTGAGCCATTGGTTTGATGCGCCGCAATTCGAGTTCACGCGCTTGGGGCAATTACCGTGGTTTCTGCTCTTGGGGATTGGGACGGGTGTGCTTGGGGCGGTATTTCTGCGCGCGATGCGCGCCGTCGAGGAACTCTTCGCGCGACTGCCGGCGCCGCTGTATGCCCGGCTCGGGTTGGCCGGCTTGGTGGTGGGGGTGCTGGCGACGGTTCACCCTCAGGTTTGGGGAAACGGTTACGGAGCCATCAACCTGCTCCTCCGTCAGGAATTGGCGCTCAGCTTCCTCTTGGGTCTGCTGGCGGCCAAATTCATCGCCACCACGGTCAGCGTGGGATCCGGCACGGTGGGAGGCGTGTTTACGCCGACGCTTTTTCTGGGAGCCGCCTTTGGCAGCGTAGTGGAAGGTGTGCTGCATCGGGCTGGTTACGCCGAGACGATCCCGACCGGCTGTTTCTCGATGGTCGGGATGGGCAGCACCCTGGCCGCCACCACACATTCGCCCCTGCTGGCCATCATCCTGGTCTTTGAATTATCGCTCAATTACTCCCTCATGCCGCCATTAATGTTGGCCTGCGCGGTCTCGATCCTCGTGGCCCGCCGCCTGCATTCGGAATCGGTCTACACCGAACCCCTGCGACGCAAAGGACTGGAACTGACTCGGGAAAGCCCCCGCCTGGGTGCCGCCACCGAACAGACAGTCGGCGACCTGATGCATGCACCCGTCCCGCCTCTGGCTGAGACGGCTTCGTTCCGGGAGATGGCCGATCGCTTCCTAACCTCGCCCAATAATTTCCTGCCGGTGGTTAATCCGGACGGACGGCTGCTGGGGATGGTTGCCCTGCAAGATATGAAGGAATATCTGAACGCCGGGCAGGAACTCAACAGCGTCATCGCATCGGACCTGATGCGGCCGTCTCCGCCCTGCCTGACTCCCGGGCAACATCTTTCTGACGCCCTTCCGGTGCTTTTGGCCAGTGAACTGCGTAATGTGCCGGTCGTGGATGGAGCCGGCACGTTCCGTCTGGTGGGCGCGGTGGCGCGGGCAGAAGCCTTAGGAGTGCTGGCGGAAGCGATCAACGCCAGTTCCGCTTCGGGTTAAACCGTCCAGTCTTTTGAGCGTGGGTCGGGAGCCTTCCATGTTGGTTCGGAAATGTTTCCATGCCCGTCGTGCTGGGGTCAGCACGCTCGAGCTTTGGCATGGGACTCAAGGAACCTCAAACGATCGATAAAAGCGGCGCGCGCTGGTGCTGACGGCAGGCGTGGGCTCTTCAAACACCTGGAATGGACAGGGCGGACACACGCTATACGGCATGACGTTGGTGTGGATCGCTGCCCAACTAATCAGGTCTGATGACGTTTCGAGCACATTGGTTCGGCCTGCTTGTCCTTGCATTAAGATTCGGACACGGCGGTCCGTTGAGGATTCCAGCAGTGTCAGTTTCGGCCCAACGGATGGTGATAACACTGCCACGATATTGCTGTGATTGAATCGAGTGGGAACATCGACACAGGCTGGCTGAACCATGCCCAGCGTTCCATTGATCCGCAGGGTATCTACGGAATTGCTTACGGTGTAATTCCAAGTGAGGTGATAGGGCGGTGGACCTGGATCAACATGGAATATGATGCGGTCCGAAAAGAGCAGCCCGAAATCGAAACTAAAATCGATTGGCGGATTGGGCGGGCAGGGAACAATACTAAAGACGGTCTGTCGGTCTGCACCCATGAACGTCATGCTGGCCGTATGCCTCTGCGAATCGACCGTTAACCAGACAAAGCGCTGACTTTCATTTGGCAGAGAGGAATCAATATCCCCTCCAATCCCGCAACATTGATCGTAGCTGCCGGAAACGATTTCATAGAAACGACCGACGATCCCGGGGTCGTCGGCCAAGAGGTTTGGGCCGAAAACGCGTGTGTTAGTAACAACATTCGGAAAGGTCTGGCCGAGAGCCGAGCGGCCGGGGCCCAACGTCGCCAGGGAAGAGGTGCCATTATCGAGCGTGTAACGGTCGTCCGATTCCCGGTTGTAATACGCGCCAAGAATGTAAGTGCGCCCGGCAACCAGGCTGAGCGGAGTCTGCAATGACCAGTAGCGGAACCCGTCAATCAAGGGCGCGCCTGTGCCTGCCGGTATCGTGACGGCGGCGATTAAACTTCCGTTGGAATCCCAGAGAGTAACCAACCGCTCCTGTTCCAGTCCGTCTCCGACGCTAAGAACCTTGGCGCTCGGCAAATCGGCGAATCCCAAGGCAGAAACTGTGAGAGCGGAAACCGGCGTAAACTCATAGCCGAGGGTGCTGCCAAAGTTGTTCATTTTCTCTGGCGCGGGGGTTGTGCTGACCAAAGCTGCGGCCGATGCCCGACATAGCCAGCCGCTTGCTGCTGCAGCTGTCAGGGTGCGGTAGGTGATTTGCCACATAGAAGTCATCATTTCTGAGGCCATCTGTTTTGTCGTGGTTTGCATCTATCTTGTACCACAGACAAACGAGGGAATTCTTACAAAAAAAGTGCGCGTTGCTGCATGTCCGCGTCAGCAAACGCATCAAAGGGCCTGCCCTGAGCAAGCCCGCGCAGTGGCGCGTCAAAGGGCCTTGCCCTGAGCAAGCCCACGCAGCGGCGCGTCAAAGGGCCTGCCCTGAGCAAGCCCGCGCAGCGGCGCGTCGAAGGGTTAAACTTTCGCGGAGTGCCTGCCGATACTACTGGGGTCATGACGACGCTGGCATCCGGCAGCCAATAACGCCGGCGGGGAAACCACTGCAGACGCCCTGGTCTCAAGGTCTGCGAGCGGCAAGGACGTCGTTAACACAAAGCCCTCAGCAGGAGGGTAATCTAGGGAAGGATTAGTAGTATGGTCATTAACACAAACATATCGGCCCAGAGCAGCGCACGCATGCTCTCGGATTCCTCTGCACTGCTGGCCAAGTCGCTGGCTCGTTTGTCCTCCGGTTCGAAGATCATTTCGGCCGAAGACGATGCGGCCGGACTGGCTGTTTCGATGCGTTTCGACGCGCAGATCAATCGCGTGAACGCGACGAAGATCAATGTCACGAACGCTATCTCGTTCGCGCAGACCCAGGACGGGTTCATGAGCAAGGTTTCCAAGGCTCTGGATCGGATGAGTGAGCTGGCGATTCTTTCGCAAGACGTGATCAAGGGCAACGCGGATCGCGCTTTGTACCAGAAGGAATTCAGCAAGCTCGGCGCCTACATCGACGACCTGGCCACCAAAGACTTCAATGGGGTCAGCCTCTTCGGTGGTGCCAACCTCGCGGTTACCTCAGACAGTGAAGGCAACACCTTCACCATGGACGGCGTCAACCTCACCGCCGGCACCTACTCCACGGCCACCGCCGGTGACGTGTCCACCACCGCTGGCGCGACCACGGCGCTGGCTAACGTTAAGCTGGCCATCACCCAGCTCGCGACGGATCGCGCCACCACCGGTGCCAACGTCACCCGGCTGAGCTACACCAGCGAACAGCTGGGGGTCTTGAGGGATAACCTCAGTGCCGCCAACAGCCGCATCAAGGACGTCGATGTGGCCGAGGAAAGCACCCAGTTCGCCCGCTATAACATCCTGGTTCAAGCGGGCACTGCCATGTTGGCTCAGGCCAACGCCACTCCGCAATCCGCCCTGCGGTTGCTCACGTAAGCGCCGTAGTTCGTATCGCAACTCGGACGGCGCTTGCGCGCCGTCCGAGTCTCCTTTGCCAGTTCGGGAAAGGTTCGCGAGCCGTCTGGCAAAGGGTTTGCTTAGCGAACCCAAGACGTAAAAGACATTATGCCAGAAGGATTCGATTTGGGCGTGTCCGGCCTGGCCTCCAACTTCGATTGGCGGGCGTTAATCGACCGTCTCTCCGACGTTGAGCGCTTGCCCCAACGCCGCCTGCTGCAAGAACAGCAGACTATCGCCGATCGCAGGACGGCCTACGGCAGCATCGCCACTCAGCTGGCCGTGCTCCATAACCGGGTCCGGGAACTCAATGACCCCGACCTGTTCGATGCTCGGCAGGCCACCTCCTCCGACCCCGATTTCGCCACCGCGCTGGTCAACGCGCGCGCTTCCATTGGCAGTTACGCGTTTCAGATCATCCAACGCGCCACTTCCGCCGTCCGCCAGAGCCTCGCCAATATGGCCAAGGCGGTCCACCATTCCAACGATGTCTCCACCCTCGTTCTCGGAGAGGCCGCCTTTTCCAGCCCGATCAAGGACGGCGCCTTCAGCGTCAATGGCCACCAGATCACCGTTGCCAGTACCGACACCCTCCAGGCCGTCTTCGACCGAATCCATTCCGCCACCGCCTTGGATGTCACCGCCAGCTACGATGCGACTACGGATAAAATCACGCTGGCCAGCGCCAGCAATGCCGAGATCGTCCTCGGCAGCGCTGCCGACACCAGCAACTTCCTGCAGGTCGCCCGCCTCTCCAACAACGGCACGGGCACGATCTCCAGCGCGTCTGCCCTCGGCTCCGTCCTGTTCTCGGCCACCCTCTCCGCGGCCAACCTGAACACGGCCATCACCGACGGCGGGAGCGGGGCCGGGCTCTTCAAGATCAACGGCGTTGAGATCACTTACAACGCCGGTGTCGACACACTCAGCGACGTCTTGTTGCGCATCAACAATTCGGCGGCTGGCGTGAATGCGTCCTATGACTCGGCCAATGACCGGCTGCTTCTGACCAATAAGGCTACCGGAGATCTGGGCATCGGACTCGAGGATGTGACAGGGAATTTCCTGGCTGCCACCGGGTTGACCGGAGGCTCCTTGCAGCGGGGGAAGGACCTGCTCTACACCGTCAATGGTGGCGGTCAACTGGCCAGCCACTCCAACCTCATCACCGCCGACAGTTCAGGCATGCCCGGGTTAAGCGTCAATGTGCTGGAAGCCGAGAACTTCACCGTGGAGGTCACCAGCGACTCGGGCAAGATCAAGAAAGCGATCACCGATTTCATCGATGACTACAACAAAGCTCAGGCCTTGATCGAGACCAGTACCGCCAGTTCAACCGATGCCAAAGGCAAGGTCACTGCCGGCTTGCTGGCCACGGAAGGAGATGCCGACAGCTTGGCGACCGAACTGCGCCGCCAGGTCAACAGCACATTCTCGTTCCTGAACGGCACGCTCAAACGCCTGGAAGGCATGGGGATCACCGGCAATGGCGATGACAACAACCTGGCCCTCACCGACAGTGCCAAGCTCGATGACGCTCTTGCGTTCAACCTCAATGACGTCAAGGAACTGTTCACCAACCAGTCGAAAGGACTGGCCGTCGGGCTCGACAGTTACCTGGAGCACGTCGCCGGGGACGACGGAACTCTTGGCGACAAGCAGGATCTGTTAACCCGCCAGGTGGGCGACATCGACGAACAAATAACCGAGCAGGAACGGCAAGTGCAGGCGAACCGTGACTTGCTGACCCAAAGTTTCCTGGCCATGGAACAAGCCCAGGCCCGCAGCAATCAACAATTGCAGTTCCTGTCCCAACGCTTCGGCCAATCCAACTAGTGAGGTGTCCCCTAAATAGAGCTTGTCCCGAAAAGGGCGATTTCGGCCTTTGTCCCGAGAACGTTCCTGGGACAGGCCCTAAATCGCTAAAACCAAAACTTTAAAGCCACCAAAGAATGGATTCTGAACAAAAGCTTTTCCTCCCCCTCTTGCTGGTGTTGGCGGGTTGTTCGCATATCCCGGGCCTGCAAAAAACTACCGTGGCCAGCTACGAGCCAAGCAACGTGCACCGCGAAGAACGGCATCTTCCGTCGCAGATCAAGCGCGTGGCCGTTCTGCCCGTCACGGCCATGACTGATGAGTCGGCGATGGAGTTCGGGCGGGACACCTTGGGGCCAATCCTGGTGGAAGAGCTGGAGCGGGCCCGCCTGTTTGAAGTCGTGGTGATAAGCAGCGAGGACCTGCACCTGGCCACCGGTCGCAACGCCTGGACTGGAGAAGAACGCTTGCCCTTGGACTTCTTTGATGCGCTCAAGGAAAAGCTGGGGGCCGACGCCGTGCTCTTTGTGCGCCTGACCCAATACCGGGCCTATGAACCCTTGAGCATCGGCTGGCGGCTGAAACTGCTGGAGACCGATGAGCCGCGGATTCTATGGGCGGTAGACGAGGTATTTGACGCCCGGGTGCCCGGAGTGGCGGCAGCGGCCCGTCGCTTTGCTCACCAGCATCCCGAGACCTCTGGGGATGCCGGGGATGGGCAAGAAGTGCTCAGGTCGCCTCGCCGATTTGGCCAATATACGGTCAGTGCCGTGGTCGGGACCCTTCCGTCCCGGCAAATTCAGCCGCATTAAAATTAAAGTTTCCGGCGGTTCTGCCGATGACTTCCTTAAGGTGCGTGTTCAAGACGCACTGAGACCTGCCTAAGCGAACGAAGCAGTTATGGAAGTCAGTTTCCATTTGAGAAGTTTGGATGCCGTTGGCTCGACCTACGTGACCAAACCGGGTAACCGCGGCACAAGGGCCGCGCAGGACGAAGTGGCCTTTGAAAATGCCCGGGCCCTGACCAGCGCCCTGCACGACACTCCCCCCGTGCGCGATGAGGTCGTGCGCCGCGCCACCGACCTGGTAGGCGATGTCAATTATCCACCGCCCGAAACCATCCGGATGATCTCCAATCTATTGGCCATCCAGTTGGAGCCGGACACCGAGCTGTAAACAGCCTCTATGTTTCAGCAGACGAAGGCCTGGCAGTCCTATCGCCAGGTAGCGACCCAGACTGCTTCCCCAGGCCAACTCGTCCTGCTGCTCTACGACGGCATCCTCCGCTTCCTTGAACAGGCGCGCCTGGGTTTCTCCAAGGATGACCCCAAGGAATTCAACGAGACCATCAACAACAACATCCAACGCGCTCAGGCCATCATCAATGAGATGAACCAATCCCTGAACATGACCCTGGGCGGGGAATTCGCCGTCCGCTTGCGCGCGCTCTACGACTATTTCGACCGCCGTCTGCACGAGAGCAACATGACCAAAACCAGCCCGGGAATTGAGGAGGTCCTCAAGCATGTCCGGGTCTTGCGCGACGCCTGGGCGGAGATGCTCCAACGCGGCACCCCCCCTCAGCCTTCTCTCACGGCCCATCCCGTGGCGCCTCCCTCCGCCGCATCCGGCTCTCCCGGAAGTCTCCAGCCATGACGCCCACCGAGGAGCTTCGCGCCCTTTATGAACAGTGGCGCGCTTTGACCCAGGAAGAAGGCGCCGCCCTCGAAAACCGTGACTGGACCCGCTTGACCCGGTCGCAGACCGGCAAAGCCCGCCTTCAACCCCGCATTGCCGATGTCTCGAGACAGCTCGAGCCCGCCATTCATGAACGAGAATTTAGATCCATGGTGGAACATTTAATCGAGCTGGAACGCCGCAACCAGGCGCTCCTGCAGAACCTCCAACGCCACGCCCAAGACCAACAGCAAGAGCTGGATCGTTCCCGCCGCCATTTGCGTCAGCTGCACCAGTCCTACGTGCCCCCCGCCCGCGCCCATTGGCAATCCTACTCGTGAGGTTTCCCCTTTCCCCGTTTCCGCTTTCCGCTTTCCGCTTTCCGCTTTTCTTAAAGGGCCTTTAGCAACTTCGTGCACTTCCGATAATTGCTTGGATTGCCACCAGGCACGTGATGTCTGAACTGCATAACCAGGCTGCCAGCATGTCTTTCCAGCCGTCTCCGGAAACGGAGACCGGGCCGGATTCTCACTCTCAGAACCCGGTCGATCTGAGCGGCTGGCTGGAAGGTGGATTGGCCATTCTCGACGCGAAAGGGCGCATCACTGAAATCAACGATCCTTTGGCGGCCTGGCTCGATCAGGCCCCGCAGGCTTTAATTGGCTGCCTGTTATGGGAACGACTCAAAGCGCGGTGTGCGGATTGGGCGGAACCGCTGGCCGCCTTGTTGCGGCAGAGCGGTCCATTCGCCGAACAACGGTTGGCTCTGCCCAACGGCACCCAGCCAGATCAATGGTTCAAGCTCGAACTGGCCCGGCATGTGACCGGCAGCTTCGCCCGTTTTCATTCCATCCTGCCGCCGCTGCTTGAGCCCGGCGAAACGACTTGGAACGAACATCTCCGGAGCGAATCCGCGCGGCGAGAAATGTGCATCCGCCTGCTTCGCGCCGAGTCGCATCTCTACGCCCTGACCGAACGCTGGCCGGGAGTGGTCTTCAGTCAGCGCGCTGATTTCACCTTTCGATTTGCCAGTTCCAAGATCGAAGACCTCACCGGAGTGAGCATTGCCGATTGGCAAACCAAACCGCATCTCTTCTGGCATGTGGTTCACGAAGGAGACGCCGAAGAGCTGCGCAAGCATCTGCAGCTGGCCAAAACGGCCAGCCCACCCTTGATCCTGACCTATCGCATCCGCCATGTGCATTCCGGCCGCGTCACCTATGTGATGGAACATCGCCAGCCCAGCATCAGCCGCGGCGGACTGGTCTTCGGTTATGAAGGAGTATGGCTCGATGTCACGCGGCAGACGCTGGCCGAAAAACGGCTCTCCAGCGCCGCCTGGAAGGAAACTCTGTCGGTGCTGACCATGGGGCTGGCCCACGACTTCGGCAACGTCATGGCCGGCATCCACGCGCTCAGCGAGTCATTTCTCGAGCAGATCGGACGCGAGCACGAGTTCAACGAGGGCCTCACCCTGATCAAACGCAACGCGCACCAAGCCATTGAGCTTGTTCACCGCATCATTAACCTGCATCACGCTAAAACGGGCGAAACCAGTTACTATAACCTCAACGACATCACCACTGAACTCTCCGACTTGGTGCGCAAAGTCATCCCGCGCCGGGTGGAATTCTCCCTCGACCTCTGTCCCCAAGCCCTCCCGGTCTACCTGGACGCGGAAGAACTCCGACAGGTGGTGATCAATCTGGTCCTCAACGCGATTGATGCCATGCCGATCGCCCAGCCTGCCCGGCTGGTCGTCCGCACGTCTCATCATCCCACCTTGCCATCCTTGCCCAACCTGCACGGCCCGGCCCCGCGCCCACCCGCGGCCTGTCTATCCGTCCAGGACACCGGCTCGGGCATCAAGACCCGGCATCAGGCGTGCATCTTCGACCCTTTCTTCACCACCAAACCCGCCCACAAAGGGTCCGGCCTGGGCCTTTACAACGCCCGCCTCTTCGTCGAACGGCATCGCGGGGCCATCTCGGTCGAAACCCAGGAAGGGGCCGGCACGACTTTCCACCTCTGGTTGCCCGAAGCCGATTTTTCGGAAATCGATCCCGATCAACCCGGACCCACCCGGGGCTGCGCACCTGATTTTGATCATGCCAAACGATCTGCCTGAATCGGCCTTACATCCCATCCTGGTGGTGGATGATGAAGACGTGGTGCTGGTTTCCCTGCGCGACCTGCTGCGCCGCGAAGGTTACCAAGTCACCACCGCTCCCAACGCCGTGGAAGGCCTGGCCCGTTTGAAAGAACAGGCTTACTCGGTGGTGATCACCGATCACCAGATGCCCATCCTCACCGGGCTCGAATTCCTCGGGCAGGTCAAACGCATGCAGCCGGACGCCACCCGCATTCTCATCACGGCCGTCCTCAATCTCGCCACCGTGATCGACTCGATCAATAAGGGCGAGATCTATCGGTTCATCGTCAAGCCCTGGCTGCGCGAGGAACTGATCGTGACCGTGAAAAACGCGGTGCAACGCTACGAGCTCATCTGCAAAAACCAAATGCTCCAAGTCACCACCCTGGCGATGAACGAGCGATTGGTGAAACTCAACCACGACCTGGAAGAACAGGTCGCCCGCGTTGAAGATCAAAAGGCCGAATTGGAGCGGCTCAATCTGGCCTTGGACGAAAACCTCGATCATTCCGTCGAGCTTTGTCTTCGCACGATGCAGACATTCTACCCCACCCTCGGCAGCCAGGCCCGGCGGGTCTACGAACTTTGCCGCGCCATCTCGGACGGCCTGCAGCTCCCAGTAGAACAACGGCGCACGCTCGAGATCTGTTCGTGGCTGCACGACATCGGGCTCGTCGGCGTGCCGCGCCAGCTGATCAAACGCTGGGAAACCGATCCCGGCTCGCTCAATCAGGCCGAACGCGCCTTGATCCAACAGCACCCGGTTCTCGGCGAGGAATTGGCCAACTTCGCCCAACCCTTGCAGGGCGTCGGGGCGGTTATCCGCGCGCATCACGAACGTTTCGATGGCCAGGGTTATCCCGACGGCCTGGCCGGCGATCGCATTCCCTGGTTGGCCCGCCTTCTGGCCGTGGCCGTGGCTTACGCCGAAAGCCCCCTCAACAGCACGGCCACCATCGACAGAATCAAACAGGAACGCGGACAGGCGTTTGATCCGGAGGCTGTCCGCGCTTTCCTGCGTTGCCTGCCCCAGGCCACCGTCCCCCATCGCCAGCGCGAAGTGCTCCTCTCCGAACTCAAGCCCGGCATGGTGCTGGCCCGCGGCATCTATACCTCCAACGGCCTGCTCCTGATTCCTGACGGCCAACGACTCACCGAGATCTTCATCGACAAGCTCAATCATCACAATCGCGTCGACCCGATCACACAATCACTGCTCGTTTACAGTTGATGCCCACTCCATTGCCCAAACGCCGACACGCCGCGCGATCCGCCCCGGCTCCCGCCAGGGCCGCTCAGACTCCCGCCCGAGCCGCCGCCGGCCCCGGCCGCCCGCCCAAGTGGTGGCGTTATCTGTTCGAGGATTCCGAGGATGCCCAAGTCGTCTGCGATCAGCAGGGCGTCTTGTTGGAAACCAACCGCCGGGCCGCCGATCAGCTGGGGTTAGCTCGCCAAACGCATCTCTTCAAATGCGGTTTGTTGGCCGGCCCGAGCGCCGATCGACTCCGCGAACTGCTCGCTCACCCTCCTGATCCCGACGCGACCAAACCCAAAACGCTGGCCAGCGTGAGCCTCACCTGTCCGCGGGGCGCCTGTTTGGTGGCCGATCTGCATGTCCTGCCGCTGGAGTCGGGGCAGTTCTTGGTGGTTTTGAAGGACGCCACGCGCCGCTGGCGCATCGAAGCCCAGACCCAGCGCCTGGCTGCGGCCATCGATTCCACTCCGGATGTCGTCATTCTCACCGATGCTTCCTTCCAGATCACGTTCGTCAACCCTGCCTTCGAGAACGCCACGGGTTACACGATCGAGGAAGCCTTGGGACGCAGCGTCGATTCTTTCCAATCGCCCGATGAAACCGCCAAAACCGCCGAATACCTGAACGGGGCCCGACGCGGCGCCGATTGGGTAGGCGAACTCTTCATGGTCCGGCGCGATCAATCGGTTTACCCCGTCGAGATGACCTTCTCGCCCATCCACGACGGCAACGCCGAATTCATCGGCGCGGTGGCCTTCCAGCGGGACATCAGTTCCCGGCGCAAGATCCACGATGCTTTCCTGGCCGAGCGCAACTTCGTGCGCAGCATTATCAACTCGCTGGATGCCGTCCTCTACACTCTCGATGGCAAGCTGCGCCTGACGCACGTGAATGACGGCTGGCAAAAGATGCCCCCGGAACACGGCTGGTTGCACCTGGCTAATCCTCCGAAGGTCGGCCAAGCCCTGCTCGATTATGTGCCCGACCCGACCCACCGGGCCGAGTTGAAAAAAACTTTCCAACTCGTGCTGGCCGAAGGGCAACCTCAGGAGTTGCAGGCCGTCGATGGCGGCGGGCGCCACTGGCAGATGAACGTGTTTCCCTGGCAGCATGACGGCCAGATTCGCGGCTTGATCTATCGGGTGACCGACAACACCGCCTTCGTCGGCGCACAAAATCAGCTCTTCCAAGCCCAAAAGATGGGGACCATCGGGGCGCTCGCCGTCGGAGTCGCCCACGACTTCAATAACCTGCTCCTCGCCATTCGCGGCAACGTCGGGCTCGCCCTTTATGATCCCAAAGTGACCACCGAAATCCGGGCGCGCCTCGAACAAGTCGACCAGGCCGCCTCCCGCGCGTCCGACCTCTCCCAGCAACTCCTGTCCTTTAGCCGCGCTTCCGAGGAAAAGATCACGATCCTGGACTTCAATCAGGTCATGAAGGACGTCTCCGAACTGGCCAAACGCGTGTTGCGCGGCAAGGTCACCCTCAAACTTCAGCCCACCGAAACCCCAATCAAGGTGCAGATGGATCAAACCCGCGCCGTCCAGGTGCTGCTGAACCTCTGCCTCAACGCCTATGACGCCATGCCCAAGGGCGGGACGCTCACCCTCACCAATACCTACATCGACCTGACCGATGCGCAGTGGGCCAAAGTCAAACGCCGGCGCGATGGGCAATTTATGCGGTGCAGCGTGACCGACACCGGCACCGGCATCCCGCCCGAGATCCTGCCCAAGATCTTCAGCCCCTTTTTCACCACCAAAGAGCCGGGCAAAGGCACCGGCCTCGGTCTTTCCATCGTGCACAACGTGGTGAACAGCGCCGGGGGCTTCATCGAAGTCGAAAGCACCGTCAGCGTCGGCACCACCTTCCACATCTATCTACCGGTCAACAGCGGTCCGCTTACCCGCACCGATACCGCGCTCAAGAAACAGCTCAAGAAAGGCACCGGCCGCCTGCTCGTGGTGGATGACCTGGATCTCGTCCTGGAGTTTGCCACCGATTTCCTCAAGCAAGCCGGTTATCAGGTCTTCACCGCCAACAGCGCCGAGGCCGCCCTTAAGCTCATGACCCAACAAAAGGGTTCCATCGACCTGCTCTTCACCGATTACACCATGCCCGGCAAAAACGGCTGGCAACTCATCCAGGAAGTTCACGCCCGCTGGCCCACGACTCAATGCGTCCTGGCCTCCGGTTACATCGACGAGGCCGAACGATTGGAGATCGCCAAAAATTCCGCCGTCCGCATCCTCAACAAACCCTACGGCATCGCCGAAGCCACCACCATCATCGCCGACGTGCTTCGCAAAGGCTGACGGTCGGGCATTCGGATACTGCCCCGGATAGGGGTAGGAGCGAGGAGTAGAACCTCGCCCCTCCCTCCGAACCGGACAGGCGGCTTTCCCGCATCCGGCTCTCCAGTTAGTGGTCTATTGCAGGTTGGCCGCTTTGACGTGGGCTAACTAAGGCTAAGGAGATTAGTCCACGTTCGGCGATTCACCTTCCTGTGCGCGCCTTCTCTCAAGCGCACGATCGCGGCCTTTAGGCCGCTTCATCTTGTTTCGGGCCCGGGCGTAAGACTAGCCGACGCTTCGTTGCAAGGAGGAGTAAGAGTAAGGAGTAGGAGTAAGAGCAAGAGTAGGAAACTGGCTTCGTTTCACACCGTTCTTAC
>DATLUX010000493.1:0-28854 GCA_035577805.1 Verrucomicrobiia bacterium | reverse complement strand
CAAGCTTTGCCGTCTGGCCGGAACCGCTCAGACCGACAGATTATTCAGGCCACGAGCTTCTACCGCCCCCGGCCCCATCCGAGAATATCGGCCCGGACACGTTCGCAACGTATAACGGAACGCCACCCGACGGGACTTGGAAGCTCTATGTTTATGATGACACCGCCGGCGCCGCAGGCTCCATTACTGCCTGGAGCTTGCTCATCAAAACTACTGCGGCGAACACCACCATCAGCAGTATCCCCAACCGGACGATCGCCAAGAATACCTCGGCGGGCCCGATCACGTTTACGATCAGCGACCCCGCCCTGCCTCCATCCGGTGTGGTTGTGACTGGGACTTCCGACAATACGACGCTGTTACCCAACGCCAACATCCACCTCGATGGTGACACCTTGACGCGGATGGTGACGCTCACCCCGGCGGCGGATCAACTCGGCACCGCCAATGTGACTCTGACAGCCGTCGGCACTACCACCGCCACCACCACCTTCCAACTGCGCGTCCTCGATCCAGCCGCCGACGCACTGCCTGTGATCGCTCCCATCAGTAATCCGCCGCATACCCTGCCCGGCATCCCGGTCGGTCCCATCCAATTGACCATCTCGGACGCGGAGACCCCGCAGAATGACTTGATCCTGACCGGGACGTCTTCCAATCATTCCCTGGTTTCTGACGCAAATATTGTTTTCTATAATAAAGCCCCATTCACCTTTGTCGGGGTTGTTCCGACCGACAGCGAAACCGGCAGTGCCACGATCACAGTGACGGTGAGCGACGGCCTGCGCAGCGCCAGTCAGAACTTCACTGTGGTGGTCGATGCGCTGCCTGTGCGGACGGCTCAATTTGCCAACTTCTCGTCCATCCTGATCGGCCCAAGTGGGGCGGCCTCGGCGTATCCCTCAACGCTCCCGGTCTCGGGGCTTCCGGGCACGGTGACCGACGTGACCATCACGCTCTACGGCCTGAGCCACCCTGTGCCCAAGAACCTGGACATGGTTCTGGTCGCGCCGTCCGGCCAATATGCGCGAATTCAGTCGGGCGGCGGACTAGACAAATCGATCACTCATGTGAGTTATGCGCTCTCGGACAGCGCGCCCTTCACGCTGCCGGGCTCGAGCGAGATTATTGTCGGTAAGTATAAGCCCACTGATTTCAACTCGGGGGATGTGATGGCTCCGCCGGCGCCGGCGGGCCCGTACCTCAGCGCCATGTCGACTTTTCATGGAGCCGATCCCAACGGCGACTGGCAACTTTACATCTACAATCAAGGAGCCCCCCAGGGCGCCCTCGAAGGCGGCTGGGCTCTGACCATCACCACGATTGCGCCGCCTGTGATCAGCGCGATCGCCGATGTCATTACTCCACAAGATACGTCGACCGGGCCGCTCCCCTTCACCGTTACGGACGCCGATACGCCTCCGGAGAACATCCTGGTCACGGCCACCTCGTCCAATCAAGGCCTCATTCCTGACGGCAATATTCACATCGTTGGTCCGCCCAACCGGACCGTGACCGTCGATCCCGTGATCGGCCAGACCGGCACCGCCCTCATCACGATCAACGCGACCGACGGAGTATCGGCCGACACGGAAGATTTTCTGGTGACCGTTGGGCTGACCGAACTCACCATCACCATCGACGATGCGAGCCGGGTCTATGGCGATGGGAATCCAACTTTCCACGCCGAGATCACGGGTGTTACGCCTGGCGATAACATCACCCTGGGCACGGTGTTGTCGCCCGCCACAACCACCAGTCCAGTGGGTACCTACGTCATCGCCGCCTCGCTTGTCGACCCGGATAACAAGCTTGGCCATTATATCGTCCACACCAATGGCGGCACCCTCGGCGTCGCCAAGCGCACCCTTACCATCAGCGCCACCGGCCAGAACAAGATCTACGACGGCACCACTGTTGCCACGGTCACTTTGCAGGACGACCGTGTTAACGGCGATGCGCTTACCATCGCGCCGGGGCCGGCGGCTTTCTTGACCAAGGACGCCGCTAACAATAAGACCGTCAACGTAACGGGCATCACTCTGACCGGGGCTGCCTCAGGGAACTATAATTTCAACACCACGGCCTCCACGACCGCGAACATCGCCAAGCGCACCCTCGCCGTCAGCGCCAGCGGCGAGAACAAAGTTTACGATGGCAATACCACCGCCAATGTCACGTTGAGCGATGACCGCGTCTTGGGCGATACGCTCACAACCACGTTCACCACCGGCACCTTTGGCGACAAACATGTGGGCACCGCCAAACCCATCTCGGTTACCGGGATTAGCATCTCCGGAACCGACGCGGGCAATTACAACTTCAACACCTCCACCACTGCCAGTGCCGACATCACCAAACGGGCCTTGACCGTCACAGCCGCCGGCCAAAACAAAGTCTACGACGGCATCACCGCCGCCACCGTCACGTTCGGCGATGACCGGCTTACCGGTGATTCCTTCGTCGCCACTGGCACTGCCACGTTTGCCGACAAAACCGCCGCCAACGGCAAAACCGTTTCCGTCACCGGCATCACTTTGAGCGGCGGGACCGAGTCCGGCGATTATCTGCCAAACCCGACTGCCTCCACTACAGCAGATATCACCAAACGGCCCCTCACGGTTAGCGCCACGGGCGTCGATCGGGCCTACGACGGAACAACCGCAGCCAGCGTCACTCTTTCCGATAACCGGGTGGCTGGGGACGTCTTTAGCGACACCTTTGCCTCGGCGGCCTTCGCCGACAAACATGCCGGCAACAACAAACCCGTCTCGGTAAATGGCGTCAGTATCACCGGCGCGGACGCGGGGAATTACACCTTCAACACCACGGCCACCGCGACCGCGAACGTCAGCCCACGCGGGCTCACCGCCGTCGCCCAGGGCGTCGACAAAGTTTACGATGGCACCACCGCCGCCCCGGTGACTTTCACCGACAACCGGCTCCTGGGCGATGTCTTCGATGTGGTCGGCTCCGCTACCTTCGCCACGAAGATCGTGGAAGCCGGCAAAGCGGTCACGGTCAGCGGTATCAGTCTGACTGGAACGGATGCGCTGGATTACACCGTGAATACCTCCTCTTCCACGACCGCCAGCATCACGCAGCGCGGTTTGGTCGTCACGGCCAGCGGCGTGGACAAGGCTTACGACGGCACCACCACCGCCACCGTCACACTCTCCGATAATCGCGTGGCCCTCGACGTTCTTACCACCACCTACGCTTCCGCCGTCTTTGATGATCCAGCCATCGGCACCGATAAACACATCACCGTGACCGGCATTAACGTGACCGGCCCCGATGCGCCGAATTACAGCTTCAACACGACGGCTTCGGCCACCGCCGAGATCACCGAAATGACCCTGGTCATCACCCCCACCGGCGTGAATAAAGTCTACGATGGCACCACCACCGCCACGGTGGTTTTAAGCGATAACCGCCAGACCGGCGATGACATCACCGTCAATTACACCACCGCCCTGTTCGCCGATAAACATGTGGGCACCGCCAAGGAAATCACCGTCACCGGCATCACCGTGACTGGTCCCGATGCCGGGCATTACACCTTCAATGAAACCGCGACCGCCAGCGCCGACATCACGGTCCACACCCTGACCGTCACCGCCAATGGCATCAGCAAGACCTACGACGGCAACACCGCCGCCAACGTCACTCTGTCCGACAACCGCGTGTCTGGCGACGCCATCACCGTAGCGTTCGGGGCCGCCGCCTTTAACAATAAGAATGTGGACACTGCCAAACCCGTGTCCGTCACTGGCATCAGCGTGTCCGGGACCGATGCTGGCGATTATACGCATAACACCACGGCCTCGGCGACCGCCAATATTACGCCGCGCAGCCTGATCGTGAGCGCCACCGGCGTGAGCAAGGTCTACGACGGCACCACCACCGCCTCGGTCAACCTCTCGGATAATCGGGTGTCGGGTGACAGCCTCACCTTGACGTTCGGAGCCGCCAACTTCGACAACAAGAATGTGGGCGAGCACAAAACGGTGTCCGTCACCGGCATCGGCGTGTCGGGCGGCGATGCCGACAATTACACCTTCAATGCCGCCGCCACCACCACGGCCAACATCACTTCGCGCGTGTTGCTCGTGAGCGCCAGCGGCGTGAACAAAGTCTACGACGGCACCACTGCCGCCACCGTCACGCTCTCCGATAACCGCGTCTCAGGAGACACCCTGACGGCGACCTATGCGTCGGCCACGTTCGCGGACAAACTCATCGGCACGGCCAAACCCATCTCCGTGACCGACATTGCCATCAGCGGGCCGGACTCGGGCGATTACACCTTTAACAGCACGGCCTCGGCTACGGCCGATATCACCCAGCGCGCCTTGCTGATTACCGCCACCGGGATCGGCAAAACCTACGATGGTACCACCGCGGCCACCGTGACCTTGTCCGATGATCGGATCTCCGGCGATTCGCTCACCGTCACGGAAGCCAACTCTTTCTTCAATGACCAGCACGTCGGCACGGCTAAGACGGTCCTTGTGACTGGCCTCTCTGTCTCCGGCACGGATGCAGACAACTATCTGCCGCCTGCGTTCGTCACCACGACCGCCGACGTCACGCCGGCCCCGCTGGCGGTTAAGGCGGAAGATAAGAGCGCGTATTACGGCGATCCGCTTCCGCCACTGACCCTGGTTTACACGGGATTCATTGGCGGTGACGGTCCGAGTTCGCTGCCGACTGAACCGACTGCCACCACCACCGCCACTTCCACCAGCCCGCTCGGTCCGTACCCGATCACGGCCGCAGGCGGAGTCGGAGGCGATTATGCCTTCAGTTACGCCGGAGGCACCCTCACGCTCATCTCGCATCCGCCTAGCCTGAAACTGCTCGGCGTCAGCGGCACGGGCGTGCAACTCAACGTCACCGCCGCACCCGGACAACCCTTGGTGGTTGAATTCACTGACGACCTGTCGACTGGTTCATGGACGGTTCTTAGCTCTTTGGAGAATGCGACCGGAACCAACGATATCACCGATGCGGATGCGGTCGGTCACCCGTTCCGGTTCTACCGCGCCAGGTTCGGGCCGTGAGGTCTCAGAAGCTCTAGGAGAATTTCTCTCCGTGCCCTCCGTGGTAAAAAATAGTGCCCGGGACTAAAACTTAAGTCCCCACACTAAATTTTAGTGCCCAGCGTTAAAAAATAGTCGACCGCACTAAGTTTTAGTCCAGCGCAGTAAAATTTAGCGTGGGACAGCAAAAGTTAGTCTGGGGCGTTCAGTTCAGCTGTCATCTGAACTGAGGTAGGATTCTTCAGCCGCCGATCGCTTCCAGCAGAGGGCGAAGGAGCAGGTTTGGAAAACATCCAAGGAGCAGCACGCCCGCGGCCACGACGGCCAGCGTCACCTTGCTCAACGCCCCGGCGCGGATGGCCGGCGCATCGTCGGGCGATGGCCGCACGTATATTTGCTTCAAGACCTGCAGATAGTAGTAGAGGGAAACCGCGCTCATCGCCAACGCCAAGAGGATCAGCCAGAACAATCCCATCGATGGAGCCGCCGGCGGGCCCTTGCCTATTAACGCCGCCTTAAATAGGTAGAACTTTCCAAAGAAACCGGCCAGGGGCGGAATGCCGGCCAGCGACAACATAAAAATCAGCATGCAAAACGAAAGCCAAGGCGCACGCTCCGCAAGACCGGCAAAGGCCGAAAGCCGATCCTCTCCGGCCTTTTCTTGAACGACGCCAATGACGGCGAAGGCTCCCACCGCCGTGAGCGCATAGGTCGTGACATAATACAAGACCGAGGCCATCCCTTCCCGGTGGTCGGTGGCCAGCAGGCCAGTCAGCAGATAGCCAGCATGAGCGATGGCCGAATAGGCCAGCAACCGGCGCGCGCTGGTTTGTGCAATCGCGCCCAGGTTGCCCACCACCAACGACAACGCCGCCGCCACCGCCAGCATCGGCGCCCAACCCTGAACTAAACTTCCCACCGCTGCGCTACCCTGCGCCCCCGCCACCCCCGCCATCAAAACCTTGGCCAGAATAAAAAAGCTGGCCACTTTCGAACCAGACGCAATCAACGCCGCGCTCGGCGTCGGAGCGCCTTGGTAAGTGTCCGGTGCCCAGAGATGGAATGGCACCGCCGCCACCTTGAATCCGAACCCCGCCACCACCAGCAGCAACGCCAACACAAACAAAGCGTCCAGCTTCACGCCGCCGGGGCCCACCTTGGCGGCGATCCGCGCCAATTCCAATTCGCCGGTCAGGCCGTAAACCAAACTCAGCCCAAATAGCAGAAACGCCGCGGACATTCCTCCAAAGAGAAAATACTTCAGAGCCGCCTCGGCCGATTGCAGGTTCTCCTTGTGAAACGCCGTCAGGATATAAAGACATAGACTCAACAATTCCAACGAGACGAAGATCATCAGCAGATTCTCCGCGCTCGCCAAAAACATCATCCCGGCGGTGGCCAGCAGCAGCAGCGCGAAGTATTCACCCACATGATCCGTAAACTGCGATTCCAACGCGAACACCGCCGTCAGCACCGTCAGAATCAGCAGCACGCCTTTCACCAGCCCGGTCAACGGGCTCAGGGCCAGCATCCCGCCCAGATACCCCGCCGGAGTCGTTGCCGGCGTCAGCGCCAACGCGCCCATGGCCGCGAAGCAACCTAACGCCGTCAGGCCGGCCCCCGCGCGCATTCTGCTTTTGTGGGGGCTACCGCGCAGGGTGGTGAGATCAATCATCAGCACCCCCAACGCCGCGAGTACCACCAGGGTTTCCGGCGCAACGAAGTTGAGCAGCTCCCCGTAGTTCATCGATCCCCCGCTTTCAACACTTGTTCCATTAACGGCGAATGGAGCGCCGGTTCGATCCAATCCAACAACAACCGGGGATAAACCCCAATCAAGAGCGTCAACGCAATGAGCAATGTTGCTCCCAACCGTTCCGGGATCGATATGTCTCCCAAGCCGTGACCCGAGTGACCAGGCCCGGAACTTCCTGTCCCCAATGCCGCCCGCTCTGGCCACTCCCCTGCCCTAGCGGCCGCCACGGAATGACTCGGGCCAACATGCCCCGACCCCATCGCGCCCATCGTGCCCACCGGCTCCAGAGCCGGGGCCGGCGCACCCGCTAATTCGGCACCGGCCAATTCGGCGGAAGTCGGAGCCAAATCCGAGGCGCTGAAAAATGCCTTTTGCATCGCGCGCAAAGTGTAGGCCACTCCCACCAGCACGCCGACTCCGGCCAGCACGGCCAGCGTCGGGAACGCTTTCCAGGCGCCAATCAGCACTTGGAACTCCGCCACAAAACCGCTGAACCCAGGCATCCCCATGGAAGCCAGACCCGCGACAACAAAGGTCCCCGCCGCAAACGGCAACGCGCGGTTCAAGCCCAATAACTCCAGCTCGTCCAACACGCGCGTGTGGGTGCGATCATAAACCATGCGCCCAACCACAGCGAACAACAGCCCCGCGATCACTCCGTGCGAAAACATCTGCAAAACCGCGCCGCTCAACCCGATGACCGACAAGGTCATCAATCCCAGGATGACAAATCCCATATGACTCACGCTGGAATAACCGATCACAAACTTAAAATCTCTCTGCACCAGCGCCACCATCGCCCCATACACGATCCCGATCACTGCCAGCACCCCAAACACATCCCGCCACGAAGCAAACCCCAGCACCGGCGACGCCCAGTCGTGCAGCCCCAGCGGAAAGAGCGTCATCGCCACCCGCAAACATCCATACGCCCCCAGCTTCATGATCACCCCCGCCAACAGCATCGACGCCGCCGTCGGCGCGGCCACGTGGCCGGTCGGGGCCCAACTGTGAAAGGGCCACAGGCCCGCCAACACGGCAAACCCGGTGAACACCAGCGGAAAGGCCCACATCTGAAAACCGCGCGGGAACGGGAATTTGGCCAACTCGACCAGATTAAACGTGGTTGCCCCCGCCACTACGTAGGCCGCCAAGAGTCCCGCCAAAATCATCGCGCTGCCCACAAACGAATACAGCGCCAGCTTCATCGCGCCATATTCGCGCCGGGTCGTCCCCCAGCCCGCGATCAGAAAATACTTAGGCACGATCGCCAGTTCGTAAAACACGAACAGAAGAAACAGATCGAAGCTCAGAAAAACTCCGTAGACTCCGCCGATCAACGCCAGGTAAAACGCGAAGAAACGTTTCGTTTGAAACTCGATGTTCCAGCTGAATAACACCCCCGCCACCGCCGCCAACCCCGTCAGCACCACCAGCGTGACGCTGATTCCATCCACCGCCAGATGATACTCCAACCCCAGGGCCGACACCCACGGCACCTTCGCCACGGTGGTCAGGCCAGCCCCCGGATTGAACTGACCGGCGCCCACCAACGCGACCAATAAACCACCCACCGATGTGACCATCGCCACCAAACGGGCCGAACGCACGTCCTCGGGCTTCAGGGCCATCAGGCACGCTACCCCGCTAAACGAAAGGTAAATCGTCCAGGCGAACATTATAACTTCAACCCCTCCACCATTTGCAGCACCGTGCTGTTAATCCGGCCCAACACCAATTGTGGCCAGAGCCCCAGCACCAACATCAACGCCAAGGCCGGGATCACCACCAAGCGCTCGCTCAGCGTCAGGTCCAGAAACTGGCTCCAACGCGTTTCCAGCGGCCCGCTCCAAACCTTTTGCATGATCGTCAAGATGAACACCGCCGTCACCAGCAACCCCAGCGTCGAAAAGGCCGCCGCCCATGTCACCAGCGGAAACACCCCTTTGAAGATCAGAAACTCGCCAATAAACCCGTTCAAACCCGGCAACCCCAGCGACGCAAACAAGGCAATCCCCATCAGCCCGCAAAAGACCGGCGCCACCTGGCGTAACCCGCCAAAATCCTCCAGCCCACGACGGCCAGTGCGCTGCTCGATCAGCCCGACAAAATAAAACAAGGCGCTCGCGGTCAGCCCGTGATTAAACATCTGCAGCAACACCCCATTCAGCACGGCGGCCTTTTCGGTCGTCCATTGCGGATTGCTGTCCACAAACCTGGCCACCGCAAAGATGCCCAGCAGGCAGTAGCCCAAATGGTTAATCGAAGAATAAGCTACGATCCGCTTGAGATCCCGTTGCGCGAACGCCGCGCATGCGCTCAACACCACCGTCGCCACCGCCAGCCACAATAGCGGCGTCAATACCCACCGCATTTGCTCCGGAAAAATCGGCAGCAGGATGCGGAGAAACCCATACACGCCCATCTTCGACATCACCCCGGTCAGGACCATCGAAACGCCGGTCGGCGCTTCGCTATACGTCGCCGGCAACCAGGTGTGGAACGGCACCAAGGGCACCTTCACCGCAAACCCCAGCAAGGCCCCGCCAAAGATCACCAGCGCCAGCGTGCGCATCGAGAGCCCATACCACTTCAACTTGAGCGAAAACAACGACGCCAACTCCCCCGTTCGCCCCTTCTCCGCCAGCGCAATCAAATCAAAACTTCCCGTCACCAAATACACCGCCAGCATCGACAACAGCAACGTCACGCTGCCGACCATCGTGTAAACAAAGAATTGGTTGGCCGCCGCCGAGCGACGCGCCCCGCCCCACAGCTTGATCAGGAAATAAGCCGGCACCAGGCTGAGTTCCCAAAACAGGAACCAATGCACGAAATTCAGCGCCGTGAAGGAACCCAGCATCCCGGCCTGCAGAAAGAGCAGCAGCGCCACAAAGGCCGGCGTGCCGGGCCGGGCCAAGTCCCCCGCTCCCGCCGCCGGATCCCCCAACCGTTTCCACTCCGCCAACAGCGCAAAGGGCACGATCAACGCCGCCAACATCACCATCAACGCGCTCAACCCATCCACGCCCAGGTGATATTCCACGTTCACCGACGGAATCCACGCGTGCCGCTCCACTAATTGAACCTCCCCCCGCGCGGGATCGAACTGGAACCAAATCGCCAAAGCCAACCCCAAGGTCACCAACATCGAGAGCAAACCCACCCCCCACGCCAGCGTCCGCCGATTGCGGTCCATCCCCGCCACGATGACCGCGCCCAGGATCGGACTTAGAATCAGGCAAGTCAGCCAGGGCCAGGACGGCCCGGAAGGACTTGCGATGGCAGGTTCCATTGAGTTGAGGCGCTATTGAACGGATCCGTCACCTGCTTGTCCAGAGGAAGCTTGAAGGGAAAAAGCGGAAAGCGGAAAGCGGAAAGCGGAAGCGGAAGCGGAAACCCGTGAATCGTCCCGCCTTCACCCTGCGGGCTACGGCGGGCAGGCCTAGCGGCAGCCCCAGATAAAGAGCAGGCCGCCCAAGGCCAGGCTCAGCGCCAGCGCCCGCAGATACCGTTGCACCTGGCCGTTCTGCCATAATCCCACCAGCCGCGCGCACCAACCCACCAGCCCGCAGCTTCGGTCAAACCAAAGGTTCACCACAAACTCGTCCACCAACCGGTTCACCCAGGAAAGTCCCAGCACCAAATAGGAAACTGCCGTCACCGCGCCGCTCCAGATGATGTCATCGAGCCACCGCGCGGTGCGCGCGCTCCAGGCATTAAAACGGATGACCGACGCGTCATACAACTCGTCGATGAAAAACTTCCGTTGCAACACGCCAAACCAATCCGGACGCCATCGCTCGAGAGGATCAGGTTCCATCGGATCAAGGAGTGGCCGGCGCCCGTACAACCACCAGCCCAACGCCAAACCGGCCGTCACCACCACCGTCGAAAAGAGCATCGTCAACAACGCGCCGACTTCCACCGTGGATTCCACGCCGGTGGTGTGCCCGGCCAGATAGGTCTGGAACCAGGGAAAAATCGGAGTCCCCAGTGCGCCCAACAACACGCTGAAGACCGCCAGAATGGCCAGGGGCACCGTCATCACCGCTGGGCTTTCATGGGCCTTGTGCGCCGCGCGACTCGGCCCAAAGAACACCCACACAACCTGGCGCGTCATATAAAAAGCCGTGAGCAATGCCCCAAAGGCCGTCAGCACGAATGGCCATTTGCTCGGTTGCCAGACCCAGGCCCCATGCAGGATCTCGTCCTTACTCCAAAAGCCCGAGAACAACAGCGGCACTCCAGCCAGCGCCATCATCCCGATGGCATAGGTCACAAACGTTACCGGCATTGACCTGCGCAAGCCGCCCATGCGACGGATGTCCTGTTCCTCGTGGCTCCCATGAATCACCGAGCCCGCACCTAAAAACAGGAGCGCCTTGAAAAAGGCGTGCGTCAGCAGATGAAAAATTCCCACCGCCACTCCGCCCACGCCCAACCCCACAAACATGTAACCCAATTGCGAGACGGTCGAGTAAGCCAGGATTCGCTTGAGGTCGGTTTGCGCCACGGCGATCAACGCGGCGAACACGGCGGTAATCGCTCCGATCCAGGTCACCACGGTGAGTGCAGCCGACATCGCAGCCGTGCCATGCCGCCTCGAGATTTCGGCTGTGCTCTCGCGAGGGGCCTGATTTGCCTCCTTGGCGTGGCTCGTTTCGGCCAGCTCGGCGGGCTTGGTCTTCTCCAACGCTGCCTCTGCCGCTTTCGCCGTCTTCGCTGTCTCTTCCCGCCCAGCGGCGGCCGGTGCGGTTGAGCCGCGGCCTGGTTCCATTCCTTGTCCAGTCGCGTTCGCGTTTGCGCTCATCACCACCGGCGCGGCGCCGGCCGTTCCGGCCGGTGCCGCCGCCATCAGCGGATAAACGCGTGCCACCAGGAACACTCCCGCGGCCACCATGGTGGCGGCGTGAATGAGGGCGCTCACCGGCGTTGGGCCTTCCATGGCGTCCGGCAACCACACGTGTAGAGGCACCTGTCCCGACTTGCCGATGGCGCCGCAGAACAACAACAAACTGATCGCCGTGCTGGCCGCCATGCCGCCCAGAGTCACCTGCCCAACCAGCTTGGTTAACGCTGTCTTCTCCAGGCAGCCGGCTCCGCCGTCGTAAAACAGCAGCGTCCCGCAGGCCGCATAGAGCCACAACAAGCCCAGGAGAAACCCAAGATCCCCAATCCGCGTGGTAATGAACGCTTTCTTGGCGGCGGCCGCTGCGCTGGGTTTGTGGTACCAAAACCCAATCAACAGATACGAAGCCAATCCCACCAGTTCCCAGCACATGAAGAGCATGAGCAGGTTGTTTGCGATCACCAATCCCAACATCGCCGCGGCAAACAAGGAAAGAAAACAGAAGAACCGCGTGAAATTTTGATCGTGTTCCATGTAGCCCACGCTAAACACGAAAATCAACGTCCCCACCAACGTGATCATGACCAGCATGCTGGCCGTCAACGGATCCAGCACCCAACCCAGCTTGAAGATCGTCTCTCCTAGCACAAACCAGTCGAAGCTCCGCACCAGATGCGCCGAAGGTTGATCGAGCGTCTCCACCAGCGCCGCACACGACAGCAGGAACCCCAACCCCATCGAGCCTATCGCCAGGGATGCCGCCCACGTCCGGCTCGGCCGCTTGGCCAACGCACTCAACCCCGCCGCCAACAAAGGCAACGCCGGGACCAACCACAAATTCGCAACAATCCAGCTCACAACGGAATGACGCCCGTGTTTGTAGTGACAGCGCCCATCCGGAGCAAGGGAAGAATCGACGGGTTCAACGGTTCCAAACGGTTCCCGGTTCAGGGATCAACGGTTCAGGGTTCGGGGTTTCTGGTTCCTGGTTTCTGTCGTAGTGCTGCTGGGTTGCTAGGCGATAGCCGCCGGTCGAGGACGAGGACGTGCGTTGCCGAGCCTCAAAAACGTTCAACATTCAACTCAACGTTCGATTCAACCAGGAACCGAGAACCCTGAACGCTGAACCGTTGAACCGAGAACCGAGAACCCTGAACCCTGAACCGAGAACCGTTGAACCCTGAACCGGGAACCGTTTGGAACCGTTGAACCCCTCTTTTGCGTCGCCTTCCGACCTGGACCTCCCCTACCCTGCGCAGAGTTCCGGAAGCCAGGCCTATTACAGGCTATCCGCTGCGCCGTAGACAGTCTCTTGCCATCATCATGAAAACGTTCAGGCCCACGTCCATGTCCACGTCGGTGTTCACGTTCACGTTGGCCTGGTTCTGGCTGGGCCTCATCGCTTGCACCGATCGCGCGTTCGCGGCGACCGTGCCCAGGACGCAATGGCGCGTTTTGTTTCTCGGAGACACCGGACACCACCAACCCGCCGAGCGCTTCAAACAACTGCAACCCGTCCTGGCGCGCCACGGCATCGAACTGGTCTACACGGAGCGCCTGGGTGATCTGAACCCGGGCCAGCTCGCCGGATTCGATGCCTTAGCGATCTTCGCCAACCATGCCCGCATCACTCCGGAGCAAGAGAACGCTTTGGTGGACTTTGTCGCCGGCGGGGGCGGTTTGGTCCCGATCCATTGCGCTTCTTATTGTTTTCTGAACTCGCCTCGTTACATCGAATTAGTTGGTGCCCAATTCAAGAGCCATGGCACCGGCGTATTCCGTGAAACGGTTCTGCAGCCCAATCATCCGATCTTCCAGGGCTGCGCGCCCATCGAAAGCTGGGACGAAACGTACGTGCACACGAAGCACAACCCGGATCGCGAGGTCCTGGCGGAACGACGGGACGAGCAAGGCGCTGAACCGTACACCTGGGTGCGCCAACATGGGCAAGGCCGGGTGTTTTACACGGCCTGGGGTCACGATCAACGGACTTGGGGCAACACCAACTTCCAGGCCCTGATCGAAAATGGCATCCGTTGGGCCGCGGCCCGTTCTCCCAACCGCCTCGTGGCGCGCTCCGGCCTCAAACCATTCGAATACAAACCCGCGCCCAGCCCCATGCCCAATTATTTGCCGGACCAACGCTGGGGCACGGAAGGCGACCCCATCACCACGATGCAACAGCCGCTCGCGCCGCAGGAGTCCATGCCGCACCTGGTCACGTTGCCGGGATTTTCGGTCAGCCTGTTCGCCGCCGAACCCGAGATCACCAAACCCATCTGGCTGGCCTGGGACGAACGCGGCCGCCTTTGGATCGCCGAAACGGTCGATTATCCCAACGACCTCAAACGCGAAGGCCAGGGACGCGACCGGATCAAAATCTGCACCGACACCGATGGCGACGGGCGGGCCGACAAGTTCACCGTCTTTGCCGATCATCTCAGCATTCCCACCAGCTTTTGCTTTGCCCGCGGCGGCATCATCGTCGCGCAAGCGCCAGAAATATTATTCCTCAAGGACACCGATGGAGATGACCACGCCGATGTGCGCGAGGTCTTGATGACCGGCTGGGGCACCGCCGACACCCACGCCGAGCCCAGCAACCTGCATTACGGATTTGATGGCTGGATCTGGGGCGTGGTCGGCTATAGCGGTTTCAACGGCACCGTCGGCGGAAAGAAACTGCGCTTCGGCCAGGGCTTCTTCCGTTTCAAACCGGATGGGTCGGTGCTGGAATTTGTCCGGTCCAGCAACAACAACACCTGGGGCCTGGGCCTAAGCGAGGAGGGCTACCTCTTTGGGTCCACCGCCAATAATAACGCCAGCATGTACATGCCGATCCCCAATCGCTATTACGAAGCGGTGCAAGGATGGTCGGCCGCCGCCCTGGGCACCATCGCCGACAGTCAGCAGTTCTACCCGGTGACTGACAAGATCCGCCAAGTCGACGCCCATGGCCGCTATACCGCCGGGGCCGGAAGCGCCCTCTACACCGCCCGCAATTTCCCCACCAGCTATTGGAACTCCGTACAATTTGTAGCCGAACCCACCGGCCATCTGCTCGGCAAGTTCCATCTCCAATCCCGCGGCGCCGATTTCGCCGCTCATAACGGACGCAGTTTCCTCGCCAGTGACGACGAATGGACGGCCCCTATCGCCGCTGAAGTCGGCCCGGACGGCGCCTTGTGGGTGATCGATTGGTACAATTACATCATCCAACACAATCCCACCCCGCACGGATTCAAGACCGGCCGCGGCAACGCCTACGACACGCCCCTGCGCGACAAACAACACGGCCGGATCTATCGCGTGGGCTGGAACCAGGCCAAGCCCGCCGCCGCCCTGGACCTGTCTCAGGCCACAGCGCGTGATCTTGTTCGCGCCCTGCAAAACGACAACCTGCTCTGGCGATTGCACGCCCAACGACTGCTCATCGAACGCGGATCCGCGCAGCCCAATCAAATCAATCAAATCGAAGAGGATCTGGTTCGCCTGATTCGCGATCGCACGGTCGATACCTTGGGACTAAACCCGCCCGCCCTTCATGCGCTCTGGACTTTGCACGGCCTCGGACGATTCCAGGCGCCCGACGGCTCGCCCCGCGCTCGTCTCGCTGCCGCAGAAGCCTTGGGGCACCCTTCCCCTTCAGTTCGCCGAACCGCCCTGATGGTCCTGCGCGATCCGGGCGCCCTCCCGCTCATTCTGCATGGAAAACTTCTCGACGATCCTGAGCCGCAGGTGCGCCTGGCCGCGTTGCTCGCCGTGGCTGATCTGTCTCCCGTCAGCGGCAGCCCCAGGGTCCAAACGCCGTCCGACACGTCGGACGCCACCAGCAGACCCGCGGTCGAGCTGGAAGCCGAACTCGGTGGCAACCTCTACGCCATGCTGCAGAAAACCGAGAACGCCTCCGATCACTGGATCCCTCAGGCCGCCACCGCCGCGGCTGCTCGCCATGATGACGCTTTTCTCCGCAGTGTCCTCGGCCGCGCCACTGTTCGCTCGTCGGTTAATGAGCCGCCGCTCCGCGGCAATGTTCTCACCAACGCATCTTTCGAAAACGAACAAGATGGCCGGCCGCAGTCCTGGATAACGGTCACGCATTCCGGCCGGGGCGAATTCAGCCTGGCCAACACCGGTCGCACCGGGGCGCGCAGTGTCCGCATCAGCTCCCCGGCCGGAGCCGACGTGAGTTGGAGCCAACGGATCGGCGTCCAACCGCGCTGCGAGTATCGGCTCACCGGATGGGTTAAGACCGAGAACCTCACCGCCATCCGCGGCGGGCGCGGCGCGCAATTTAACATCCATGAAATCCAGGGAGATAAAAACGCGCGCAGCCGCGCGCTCACCGGTTCCCAAGATTGGACTGAACTCGAGATCCTCTTTAATTCAGGCGAGTACACCGCGCTCACCGTCAACTGTCTGTTCGGCGGCTGGGGGCACGCCACCGGCACCGCCTGGTTTGATGACGTGGAACTCGTGCCTGTCTCAGCTCCCGCCTTGCCCGGCGAAGTCGGCCAGGTCCTGCAGGTGGTCACCGCCCATTACGCCGCACGCGCGCCCGTGGAAACTATTGTTCCCACTCTCACCGCCTTGGCAGGAGCCTCGCCGGCCGTGGCGGGCGCGATCCTGGACGGACTCATCGCTGGCTGGCCCGCCGACAAAGCTCCGAGGCTCGACGAGCCAGCCGCCCAGACGGTTTCCGGATTGATGCAAACGTTGCCGGCTCCAGTCCGCGATCGGGTGGCGTTGCTGGCTCAACGATGGGGGCGCTCCGAGTTATTCGCCGCGGCGTTGCCCGCCATCACCGCGGATTTGCGACGGCAAATCGGTGATCCGACCGCAACAGACTCCCAGCGAGTCGGCGCCGCGCGGCGTCTGGTGACTCTTGATGATCGGCCCCAGAGCTTGGAGGCCGTGTTGCAATCGATGAACCCACTCATGCCCCCTGTCCTGGCCGCCGGCCTCGTCAACGCCGCCAACGAAAGCCGGCACCCGCAAGCGCCGCCCACGCTGCTGGCAGCCTGGAACAAGTTCAGCCCTGCCGCCCGGCGCGCTCTCATCACGGCCTTGCTGCGCCGACCCGAATCCATCGTCACGCTGCTGGATGCGGTCGAGCACGGAACCGTCTCGCGCACTGACCTCGCCGCGGAACATTGGTCGCAACTGAAACGGCATCCCGACCAAGCCCTGGCCGATCGCGCGACGGCGCTGTCCAACGCCGCCGGATCGATCTCTGCTGACCGCGAAGCAGTGGTGAAAAAGCTCCTCCCGTTAGCTGCTCAAAAAGGCGATCGCGACCGGGGCCGCGCCGTTTTTACAGCGCAATGCGCCAATTGCCACAGCTTCAACGGAACCGGCGGTAAGATCGGCCCCGAACTCACCGGGATTGGCGCCCGGCCTCGCGCCGATCTCCTCATCGAAATCCTCGATCCCAACCGCAGCGTGGAAGCCAATTATCGTCTCTGGAATGTGTCGACCAAGGACGGCGAAATCTACAGCGGCCGTTTGGAAGCTGAAACGCAGGGCGCCCTCGAGATTCTCGACACGGCCGGGCAAAAGCATGTCATTCAACGCAGCCAGATCACCTCCCTGGACGCCAGCCAACTCAGCATCATGCCTGTCGGTTTCGAGACCTTGCCCGAGCCAGATCTCGTCGGGCTCCTGGAGTACCTGGCCAACCCATGAGGGAAAAGCGGAAAGCGGAAAGCGGAAAGCGGAAGCTATCCATGAACCGACCCTCAGGTAGCAGCCGACGTCAGGAAGCCTGCCCTGAACTTGTCGAAGGGGCTCACTCTATCCCAACGCGTTCTCGTGGAAAAAGATCAGAGCCCTTCGAGAGGCTCAGGGTCTACCTCGTTACCTCGGCTGCTACGCCAGATTTGGGTTGGGTTCATGGGTCCAATGCGCGTCCGAAATTTCGGTGGTCGAAGCGGTCCATGAACCTGACCTTCGGGAGCTCGAAACTCTTGGCCTTCTCACCCCTCACCCCGGCCCTCTCCCCGTTGAGGGGAGAGGGAGTAGGTTGGTCCCAATTCGCCTGCACAAGCAGGTGGAACCCACCCACCAAGCGTACTGAAACAACACTCAAGAGAGTTTCCGCGAATTTGTCCCGGACCTTACTCTGCTTGCGCCTTGGCGTCTTGCTCCTTGCGTTGCTCTGGGCGCCCGCAGTGGTGGCCCAGGAGATCGGCCCCGTCTCTCCTGCACTCCGTGAACGCCTGCAATTGGATTCCTTTTATACCAAACAAACCGAGGTGAAAGGTTTCCCAATCCTAAGTTCCGCCCGCACCACCGATTTCGCGTTGCGTGAAGCCGCCTGGATCATCAGCCGAATGTTAGCCGGGCGCGACGACCTCCTTGCCGCCATGACCAGCAACAAAGTCCGCCTCGCGGTCATGGCCGCGACCGAGTTCACCACCGACATACCCGAACACCGCACGCTGCGGCCCCAAGTCTATTGGGATCGCCGCGCGCGCGGCCTCGGCGCGACCAGGGAACGCCCCGCCGTCAGCTGCGCGGAAGAGAATTTGTTGGAGTATCCTGGCGATCCGTATGCCGCCGAAAACATTCTCATCCACGAATTCGCCCACGCCATTCATGAGCTGGGTCTGTCCACCGTGGACCCCACTTTCGACAAACGGCTGCGCGACGCCTATCACAGCGCCACCAATCGCGGGCTGTGGAAAGCCACTTACGCCGCCGAAAATCCTCACGAATATTGGGCCGAAGGAACGCAATCCTGGTTTGATGACAACCGCGAAAACGATTCGCTGCATAACCACGTCAATACTCGGGCTGAGCTGAAAGAATACGACCCGGCTCTGGCGCAGTTATGCGCGGAGATCTATGGCGAGGGCCCCTGGCGTTACCTCCGGCCCAGCCGCCGTTCCCCGGCTGACCGCGCTCACCTGATTGGATTCGATCTTGCCCAGGCTCCGCCTTTCGTCTGGCGCGAAGCCCCCCTCGTCGACCGGCCGCGCGTCAACCTCCAAACCGAGTTCGGCGCCATTGAACTCGAATTGGACGCCGTCCACGCCCGCACCACCGTCACCAACTTCTTGCGTTATGTGCTGCTCGGTCTTTACGGCGACGGCGTGTTCCATCGCACTGTGACGATGACCAACCAGCCGAATAACCTCGTCAAGATTCAGGTCATCCAAGCCTCCGCCAACCCGGCCAAAACCAACCAATTCCTTGCGCCCATCCCCCTCGAACGCACAAGGGTGACGACCCTTCGCCATCGTGACGGCACCATCTCCATGGCTCGCGACGGCCCTGATACCGCACAAGACGAGTTCTTCATCTGCGTCGGCGACCAGCCCGAACTGGATTTCGGCGGGAAACGCAACCCTGACGGCCAAGGCTTCGCCGCGTTTGGCCAGGTCATCAAGGGAATGGACGTCGTGCGCCGCATCCATGAAGCGCGCGCGCACGATCAAACATTGACGCCGCCCGTCCGGATCCAGCGCGCAATCCGCACCCGTTAGGATCTCATTCAGCGGTGTTGAAATGGTTGTTGGTTCGTGTCCGAATGCGCCTTCCAGCAAGCAAGAACCCATGAAGTATCCACGTTTCATCCAGATCGTGATCAGCGTCGCGTGGAGCCTTCGCCTCGGCCTCCAGGCTGCGTCCATGCCTCCGTTGGCAGACGCGTCGCCCATCCGCATCGTCGAGGGCCCTGCTCTGCTTCATGCCAATGCCGTCGGCCAATGGGGTGGACACACCTTCTCCTATGTCGTGACCGGCGAGAAGTATGTCTTTTGGTCGGGAATGCTCTATGAACCCGGACGCACGAGCCGCACGATGCTCGTCGGGCAATATCCGAAAAACAATGTCGACCAACCGCCGGTCGTAACCTCCCTTTCGCTCGAGGCCACCAACTTCTTCAACTCATCCCTGCCCCTGCTGGCGCGGACGCCCGATGGGTTCATTCACCTGTTCGTCGGCGTCACGTCTGATCTCGGTAATCCGAACCTGAAGCCCGGCGTCTTGCGCTACTATCGCAGCGCGGCCGCGGAAGATATCAGCCGCATGATCGATCGCACCGAACTAATCCCCACGAATGTCTACCACGAGTTTCACCTGCGCATGAACGTGGGTCTTTCTCCAGATGGAAATAAACTGGTCTGGGTAACGCTGGCTGTTTCAGCTGATGGCAAGGTCCCGTTTAACACGCCCGTGGTCTTTTTCGCCGAACGCCGCGGCGTAGACTTTTCTTTTCAAGAACCAAAGGCTTACGCGGCGCCGATGGGCCTGTTTTATCCGCTGGTGGCGGTCATGGAATCCGGTGCGATCGTGGTGGGCGAATTGTGGAACGATTCCAAGCGGCCGCAAGCCCGGCTGCTGCAACTCGATTGGTCCGGAAAACTCCTGCATCAGGAGGATTTGCCGATCGAAAGCGACGGCACCCACTGCGTCTACGACCTAAAACCCCGGCCGGGTCAGCCAGAGAATTTCATCTTGTATGCGCAAGGCACTCCAGCCGATCGAACGAATTGCTTTCATGAGTTCTGGGAGTATTCGGCCAAGCTCAGGCGGCTGCGCCGGGTCCGCGCCATTGCCACAGATTATTCCTGGTCGAACACAGGCAAATGGCTGCCCCTGGCAGACCAGCAATCCGTCTTCGTGAACAATCCGTCGGCCGGACAACTCTGCGCCTGGCATGGCGACCTTCTTGGGACTGGCGAGGTCAAGCGAACGTTGTTCACCCGGTCCAACCCGATTGCGCTCGGCCTGCCAGGCAGCTATTACGTCATGGCGCCCAATCCGCTGGTCGGTTCAATCCAGAAGCCCGGAGAGTTCTACCTGATGACGGACGTTCCCAACGCGGGCAAGAAAAACGAAAACGTCGGGCCTTGTTCGTTGCTCTTATACCGGCTCGAGCCGGTGTTGCCGTAGTTAGGACGAACAGAAGGGCATTGCTTTCCAGGCTAGGTTCAGTATAATCGGCCTCATAGCATGGGCTGAATTGCTTCTTATTGTTCCAGAGAACGTTGGCGTGATCCCTTCTGCCGCAATGTCGTCTTCCACTCCTCTGCTGAGCCCCAAAGTTACGATTATGTTACACACCTCGTCCTCCACCAGGTTTCTCTTCGCTGTTCACGCGCTTGCCCTCGTCGTCAGCCTTGGCGTCCAGCGATGTCAAGGGCAGGACCCATTCACGGCCACGACCGTAGGCAATCCGGCTTTGACGGGCTCCGTCGCGGCGGCGGGCAACGGCTATGACGTGTCCGGAGCCGGCAGCGATATCGGTACCGGGGTCTCCGACCAATTTCAATTCAATTATCAACCGCGCGACGGCGACTTCGATGTAAAGGTGCGATTGGCGGCATTGACCCGTTCTGACGTGTGGACCAAAGCCGGCTTGATGGCACGCGAAACCTTCAACACGAATAGCCGTTATGCGGCTGTTTTTGCCACGCCCATTGTGAGCGGATGTTTCTTCCAATCACGCGTTGCCACCAACCAAGGAGGGATCAACGCCGGTTCTTTCCCCATCAGTTACCCAAACACGTGGCTGCGGCTCCAGCGCACCGGCAGTCTTTTTACGGGCTACGCGAGCTTTGACGGCGAAAACTGGGGGCTGCTCGGCTCGACGAATTTGGCCGGGATGACTAACACCGTTTATCTGGGCATGGCTGTGAGCAGCCGTGTCACGAATCGGCTAGCCACGGCTCAGTTCCGGGATTTCGCGGAGAGCACCGGCGCCCCCATTGGCACCGTAACTTATCCGACCGAGCCGCTGGGTCCTTCCAGCCGCAAGACAGGGTTGGCTATTAGCGAAATCATGTATCGGCCCGCGCCACGGCCCGACGGCAAGAACCTGGAGTTCATCGAACTTTACAACTCCAATCCATTCTTCGAAGACATCAGCGGCTATCAACTCACGGGCGACGTCGACTTCACTTTTCCCGAGGGCACGATCATTGCCGGCGGCGGCTTTCTGGTCCTGGCCAAGCATGCGGAGGACGTGCAGACCGCCTACGGTTTGAGCGGAGTGCTCAATTACGGTGTCACCAATGTCACTTACACCAACCTCGTGGTGGGCGGGGTCACGAATGCGGTGCCCATCGCCACCAACGTGATCAATTCTCTCAGCCGCTCGGGCACGCTCCGCCTGCGCAGCCGGATCGGCGCGATCTACCTGGAAGTGCCCTACTCGAACGCCAACCCTTGGCCGGTGGGCGCCGATGGCACGGGCCACTCGCTGGTGTTGGCGCGGCCCAGCTACGGCGAAGGCTATCCCCAAGCTTGGGGCCTCAGCGCCGCGCTGGGTGGTTCGCCCGGCGCAGCCGAGCCGATCCCCACCGGCTCTTTGCGTGCAGTCCTGATCAATGAATTGCTCCCCCATACCGACGCCGGCAGCGGTCTGCTCGAGTACGTCGAACTTTATAATCACAGTAACCAGACCAATGACCTCTCCGGTTGCATCCTCACGGATGATCCCGGCACCAACAAATTTGTCATTCCGCCAGGAACTCAGATTCTGCCGGGCGGGTTCCTGGCTTTCGACGAAACGCAACTGGGCTTCCGGCTGTCAGCGAACGGCGAGAAAATCTATTTCAAGAGCCCTGATTTTCGCGTCTTGGACGCCGTGCAGTACGAGGCCCAGGCCGACGGCGTGGCCGTGGGGCGTTTTCCCGATGGAGGGGAATTCTATCCGCTGTCGGCCCGCACCCCGGGCGCAGCCAATGCCCGCCCGTTGCTCGATGACATCGTCCTCAACGAGATCATGTATAAGCCCATCTCCGGCGACAGTGCGGACGAATACATTGAACTCTACAACAAAGGATCCAAAACGGTGGACCTGACTGGGTGGAAATTCACAGCGGGCGTCACCTTCACTTTCCCCAGCAACACGTTGCTGGGCAGCAATGCCTATCTGGTGGTGGCCAAGAACGTCACCAATCTGCTGGCCAAGTATCCCAATCTGAACGCCAACAACACGGTGGGCAATTACGCGGGTACCTTGGCCAACAAGGGCGAACGGATCGCGCTGGCTCGCCCCGAGCCCGTTATCAAACTCAACCAGTTGTCCCAACTCGAAACCAACATGGTGTTCGTCGTCGTGGATGAAGTCACGTACGGGACGGGTGGGCGTTGGGGGACTTGGGCCAACGAAGGCGGCAGCAGCTTGGAATTAATCGATCCCAACAGCGATCATCGGCTGGCCTATAACTGGGGTGACAGCGACGAAACCGGCAAAGCTCCTTGGACGCTCATCCAAGCCACCGGCACGGCCGACAACGGCTCCGGGTCGGCCAACTTCCTCGAATTCGCAGCCCTGGGGCCAGGAGAGTGGCTGCTAGACGATGTACAAGTGATGGCGGGCACCAACACCGCTAATCTTCTTGCCGCTGCTAACTCCAATTTTGAAGGCGGCTTGGGCGGATGGAATCGGCGCGGCAATCATATTCATTCCAGCCTCGAAACCAGCGGGGGGTTCAGCCCGCCGAACTGTCTGCACGTCCGCGCGAGCGCCCGCGGTGACAGTGGCGCCAATCGCCTCATCGTTCCCATGACCAGCGCTATTCCGGTGAATCAAACCGCGACCATCCGGGCGCGCGTCCGCTGGCTGCGCGGTTGGCCGGAAGCGCTGCTGCGGCTGCATGGCAATTATCATGAAGCCGCCGGTCGCCTGAACATCCCCTCCAATCTGGGCACTCCAGGCGCCCGCAACAGCCGGGCCACCAATGCCGGCCCGGCCATTTACCAAGTGCGCCATGACCCGGTCCTGCCCGCAGGCAATCAGCCGTTGGTCATCAAGGCGCGGGTGAGTGATTTCGATGGGTTGAGCTCGCTCGTCCTGAATTACCGCATCGACCCGGCCACCACCCTTACCTCTGTGCTGATGAACGATGAGGGCACCAACGGCGACCTCATCGCGGCCGACGGCATCTACAGCGCTACCATCCCCGCGCGACCTGCGGGCTCGACCATTGCCTTTCATCTCGTTGCCACCGACACGCTCGGCAATACGACGACATTCCCCGAGGAGGCGCCCCTGGTGGACATCCCCGTGCGGTTCGGCGACCCGGTGCCGGCGGCGAGCGGATTCGGGACGTATCGGCTTTGGCTCACCCAAACCAACGTCAACGCCTGGGCCAATCGGCCCGCGCTGAGCAACGAGCGGATCGACGGCACGTTTGTTTATGGCAACGTCCGCGCCATTTACAATGTCGGCACCAAATTCTCCGGCAGCCCGTATCACCAGGGCTTCGGTAACCCGACCAACAATCAGTGCCATTACTCGATGGAAATGCCGTTGGATGACCTCTGTCTGGGAACGGAGAACTTCAACAAGGTCCATGCCCCTGGCAACGGTCCCTGGGATGACACCACCCTGCAGCGCGAACAAGCGTGTTACTGGATGGTGCGGCAGATGGGCTTGCCCTGGAACTATCGGCGTTCGGTCAATTTCATCATCAACGGCAACCGGCGCCAGCCCGCGGCCCTGATGGAAGACTCGCAGACTCCTGGCGCCGATATATTGGAGGAGAATTTCTCCGACGATCCCAATGGTGATTTGTTCAAGCTCCAACCGTGGTTTGAAATGGACGACGGCGCGGGGGCCTCGCTGAATTTCGCCAACAATTCTTGGTGCGTCATGAACAAGTACACCAGCGGCGGCGCCCTGAAAACCGCGCGTTATCGGTGGAACTTCCTGGTGCGCGCCGCCAACGGCACCGCCAACGATTACAGTAGCGTTTTCGATCTGGTCAACACCGCCAATAACACCAACAACGCCGCCGACTACGTCGCTGGCATGGAAGAAATCGTGGACATCGATCAGTGGCTGCGCACCTTCGCCATCGAACATGCCGTCGGCAACTGGGACAGCTTCGGCGCGCAAAACTCGCAGAATATGTACGGCTACAAGCCCACCAAAGGCCGCTGGCAACTGATGATTTGGGATTACAACATCGTCCTAAACAACAGCGGTTCCTGGGGACCAGGCGCTGAACTCTTTCACCTCGTGGACGGCCCACCCTCGGGCGGAGATATCGCCATGAGTTATCTGTATCGGAACCCGGTCTTTCGGCGTGCCTACTGGAGCAGCTTAAAGGATGTCATTACCGGTCCGATGGCGGCCAACTCCCAGATCAAAGCGATTGTGGACGCCAAATACGCCGCTTATCAAGCTAGCGGCATCAGCAGCGGAGCCAGTTCGCCCCAGGTGATCAAGGATTTCATCGATCAAGCGCGCACGTCCATCGCCGCTCAGCTAAAACAAGTGGATGCCACCAATTTTGTGGTGTTCACCCCGACCAGCTTCAGCACGAACAATAATTTCGTCATCATCACCGGCTTGGCGCCCGTCGACATTCGTCATCTCAACGCCATGGTCAATGGCGCACCGTATCCACTTAACTTCGACGTGGTGGGGAACGCCGTATCCGCCAATGTGGCCAAATGGTCGGTGCGCGTGATCCTGCATTCGGGAATCAATAGCGTAACCATCCAAGGTTACGACCGCTTCGGCAACGCTCTGAGCAACACGACCACTGCGCTCACCATTAATTACACCGGCCAGGAACCCTCGCCCCAAGGGGCCATCGTGATGAGTGAGATCATGTATCGGCCTTTGGCCACCAACGCGTCCTACGTCGAGCTCTACAACTCGTCGTCCAACAACTTCGATCTCTCCAACTGGCGGTTGGACGGCGTCGGTTACACCTTTCCTAACGGTGCCATCATGCCGGGGCGCACCTTCCTTGTGCTGGCCAAAAACCCTGGGGCCTTTGCCGCGGCTTATCCGGCCTCGCCAGCCTCTTTCGGTCAATTCCCGGGCAGCTTGGATCCCAACGGCGAGACGCTCACGTTGGTGAAAACCGGCGCGACTCCTCTGGACGACGTGGTCATGGATAGAGTCCATTATGAGCCGCGCGCGCCTTGGCCTACGACGGCGAATGGTCTGGGGCCAGCGCTGCAACTGATCGATCCTACGGCGGATAACGCACGTCCCAGCAATTGGTCCGATGGCACCGCTTGGCGGCATAGCACCGTCGCGGGTACCCTCAACACCTCCGGCACGAACTTCCTCATTTTCATGCAGGGGGCAGGAGATGTCTACCTGGATGACATCATGTTAGTCGAAGGCACCAACGCCAACGTGGGGCCGAACCTCCTCCAAAACGGTGATTTCGAATCGCCCCTCAGTGGCCCTTGGTTTCTCGCAACTAATATGACCGACTCGGCCATCAGCACGAATGTGGTTCATTCGGGCAACGCCAGCTTGCATGTGGTCTCCTCCGGCGCCGGCAGTCAGTTCAACAACATCCGGCAGGATATTACTCCGTCCGCCAGCAACACTCCCGTCACGCTCAGTTACTGGTTTCGCACCGCCGTGGCGGGCAACTCCAACTTGACCTTGCGCACGTCTGGTGGCGGACTCAGCACGACGGCGAATATCCGACCTGTCGCGGCCTCACCCAACACCAACAATTCCGTTCTCAGTTCCATGCCCCCGTACCCGCTGCTTTGGTTGAACGAAGTCCAGGTTGACAATGTGCACGGGCCCGCTGACCGTTTCGGTCATCACGGGGCGTGGCTGGAATTGTACAACAGCGACACCAACGCCATCGATCTCAGCGGCTATTACCTGGCCGACAATTACACCAACCTCTTGCAATGGCAGTTCCCGGCCGGCGCCATGATTCAGCCCGGCCAATTCATCATTGTCTGGGCCGATGGCCAACCGGCGCAGAGCGACGCCAATGAGTGGCACACGAGCTTCGCCCTCAACAATGACACCGGCTCCGTGGCCCTCGCTCGCCCCATGGAACTCGAACCGCAAGTCATGGATTACTTGAATTTCTCCGCCTTGGGTCCTGACCAATCCTACGGCGACTATCCCGATGGCCAGCCCTTTGAGCGGCACGTCTTCAATAACGCCACGCCCGGCGCGTCCAATCCGCCACCGCCGCCGGTGTCCGTTTTCATCAACGAATGGGTGGCGAGCAACGTCAATGGGCCGGGCGGTTACGCGGACCCAGCGGACGGTCACTACGATGATTGGATCGAGCTTTACAATTCCAGCTCCCAGCCAGCGGATATCAGCGGGTTCTATCTCACCGACACGCTCACCAACAAATTGCAGTGGCGCGTTCCGGACGGCACGATCATTCCCGCTGGTGGCTTCAAGCTGGTATGGGCGGACGGCGACGTCGACCAGAGTGGCACCGGCACCAACGGTGATTTACACGCCAATTTCAAGTTGGATAAGGCCGGCGAAGCCATCGGTCTGTTTGCGGTCGTCGGCACCGCGGTCGCCCAAGTCGACGCGGTCACCTTCGGCCCGCAGACCAACAATGTGAGTCAGGGACGCTATCCTGATGGGAGTGCTACCATCGTCTTGATGACGACGCCCACGCCGCGCGGGCCTAATGTCTCCACAGCACGGAACACAGCGCCCGTTCTCCAACCGATTCCGGTGACGGTCACGATCGATGAACTGCATCTGCTGCGTCTCACGTTCCAGGCTACGGACGCGGAAGGGCAGCAACTGACCTTCAGCCTCGACCCGGGCGCTCCGCCCACGGCCACTGTGCAAACCAACGGCCAATTCCAATGGCGTCCCAGCGAGCAGGAAGGGCCCGGCAGTTATCCCATCACTATCCGAGTCACCGACAACGGAACCCCGCCGCTGAGCGATCACGCCACCTTCACCGTCATCGTCAACGAGGTGAACAGCCCGCCCTTCTTCGTGGATACCCGTGAGAAATATGTCAAAGCCGGCGCCACGCTTCGTTTTCCTACCGCGACGGATTTGGACATTCCCGCCAACCGGCTGACCTACAGCTTAAGCCCCGATGCGCCCCAAGGGGTGAGTCTCGATCCCGTGACTGGCCTTTGTACTTGGGTCCCGGACTCCTCGCAGATCGGCGTGCGGCGTTTCAGTATACGCGTGCAGGACGACGGCACACCTCCCCTGATGGCGGAACAGACCTTTACGGTGCACGTGGTGGCGGCAGATCAGGCGTTGGTCTGGGCTACTATCGTCATGACACAAACAGGCGTGCAACTGAGTTGGTTATCCGCACCGGGACACAATTACCGCGTCGAGTTTAAGACGGGTCTGAGCGATGCAGCCTGGACAACCCTGTCCGACAATATCATGGCTACGGACGACACCCTCAGGGTCACGGACACCATTGGCCCTGCTCCGCAGCGCTTCTATCGCGTGGTGCAGTTGGATTAGGGCGCTGTGTTCGTAGTCCCGGCTTTCTACGAGAATTTCTGCTTACGTAACCAGATTTCCTGTCTTGTCTGGTCTTCGGTTATCTGCCCGACTTCGCCAGTTTGCTGGCGGCCTCACCGGCCTTGGAAGCAAGCAGACGGCCCAATTGGGGGCGGTCGTGAGAGCGTTCATCCACTTCGTAGCCAGCGTGGGCGTATTCCTTTTCATTGACGATGTAGCCGAGGTAGTCGTTGGCCAGCCCGATGGTCAGAACGTCTTTGAATCCAGCAGCGGCGACCTGTCTCAAGCCGAAAAGCTTGGCAGAGTGCCATCAAGGGACTGGCAATTCTTTCCCAGACGGCCTAGGCTTCGCCCGTGCACGCGAACTTGTCTCACCAGCGCATTGACCGCATTAACGCCGCGCAGGACCGACACATCGCGGCCAAACTGCGTCGCGAGCACGCCCCACTCAGAGTGGCGCGTGAAAACCTCCGGCGCTGGATGGCTCGTGACGGTCGGAAGGTTCGCGCGGTTTTCCGGGAATGGCACTGCATCCTGACGCGGTTGTCTCGCGACGAGATCGCGGATTTCCTTCTCAGCGAAACGCCCATGGCGCGGCGACTCCAGCAGTCCAGTCCATTTGCCGGCGTGCTGAGTGATTCAGAGCGGGCGGCCATCCGGCAACGACATGCGAAGACGCGACGTTGAACAGACCTTGCGCGCCGCTGGCCGGGTCGCTCACGAGACAGAGTTTTTTCTCATTGGTTCGCAGGCCGTCCACGCCTACTGCCGCCGGCCTCCCGCCGAGGTGTTGCTGTCCCAGGAGTGCGACCTTTATCCGAAAAACTATCCTGAGACAGCGAACCTAATCGAAGAGGCATTGGGTCGGGGATCAAGTTACGCAAGAAAGCATGGTCATTATGCTGACGTCGTGACACCGGAATTGGCTAGCTTGCCAGCGGGTTGGGCGCGTCGCCTAAAGCCCCTGCGCGTTGGGCGAATTACCGCACTCTGCCTCGAA
>DATLUX010000492.1:0-7744 GCA_035577805.1 Verrucomicrobiia bacterium | reverse complement strand
CGCCACCGTGGAGTCGATCATGGAAAAAATTGATCGAGCACGGGCGACTCTAGACGAGATTAAACCTGGCTGGGCGAAACGGAAACGTCGCAAAAAGCGCCGATAATATGTATAGCTATTTGAGAAACACTACACTAGGAGAATTGAACCCGCTTCTGGGCGCGCGGCCGAGAGGAGCGCCATAGTTTGTTCGAGATGCTAAATACTCGTTTAGATGCCGTTCTGGTGGTTCTCGGAGGGGCGCTTGGCTGCAGCGGGCTTCGGGCCACGGACTTCTTTGTGGCTCCGAACGGAACTCAACTGGGCCCGGGCACCCTTTCCCAGCCATATGATCTCGCCACGGCGCTCTCCGGGCACGTCAGCCAACCGGGAGACACCTTCTGGTTGCGCGGTGGTGAATACAGATTGGGTCATTTGGACACGTCCATCGAGGGCGCTGCGGGAAGACCCGTCACGTTCCGCGGGGTAACGGGAGAGTACCCGCGCGTGGATGGCTCTGTGAGTGTATTCAACAGTTCCGGCTACGTCACATTCCGCGATTTTGAGATGTTCAGTTCGGATACCAACCGAATCAGCGCCCAAACCGGCGTAGGCTTTAGCGTGACAGATATCATCACACTTTCCGGGTTTTCCTCGTACGCGCCCAATGTTTCTTTCATCAACCTCGTCGTGCATGACCAAACGAGGCACGGGATCTATTTATACCAAGGTTCGACCAATGCCCTGATCTACGGGTGCATCCTATTCAACAACGGCTGGGTCTCACCCGACAACGCTGAGGGGCACGGCCTCTACGTCCAAGGCAACGTTGGCACCAGGATGCTGGCCGACAATGTCATCTTCAACAATTGTGGCGTGAGCCTGCACATCTATGACAATGCCGTTGGGGAAACGCTGCAGGGAGTCATTCTGGACGGAAACGTCGCCTTTCACGCCGGCGCGATCCAAAACGTGAGAGAGTATCGGGACTGGGTCATTGGGGTGGATTTACCAGCCGATTTTGCCGACGGAATTGTCCTGGCCAATAACATGGGATATCAAGCGGCGGACGCGAACTTCTATCCTGAGGTACAGATCGGCCGCGACGCAATCAACGGGAGCGTGATCATCACAAACAACTACATGCCGCTGGGCTTAAGGATGAGCAACTGGCGGCAGGCCACGGTGTCAGGAAATCTCTTTGCGCCAAGGTCGACCGATCATGTGATCAACTTGGACCAGACGCTGGTCGAGCTCGACGGCAACTGGGACAACAATCTCTATGTCTTCGACCCAGTAGGCAGCGAAATCATGCTCAATTCTTTGCCGTACGATTTTTCGACATGGCAGCAGGCAACTGGCTTTGATTTGTCCAGCACGCTGGTCAGCGGGGAGCTGCATGGCATCCGGGTATTCGTCAGGTCCAACCTTTATGAGCCGGGGCGGGCGAACATTGTCGTCTATAACTGGGACAAATCGAGCACGGTCAGCGTGGACGTCAGTTCCGTGCTGCCATGGGGCTGGGGATTCGAGGTGCGCAACGCGCAGGATCTCCAGGCGGCTCCCGTGCTGAGCGGTGTCTTCCGCGGCCAACGCTTGGAGTTGCCCATGACCAATCTCACCGTGGCCTCGCTTTCGCTGCCGGTGACAGCGCCCTTTGTTCTCGCTTCGCCGACCGGCCCGGACTTCAATGTGTTCGTGCTTCTGCCCGCCCGCCCCACACCGCTGATCAGCAGAACAGATGGCTCGATCCGGATTTACTGGCCGGTTAGCCTCGGGACAGATGCTCTGCAGTTTTCGTCTAGGTTGGGCGGTTCAGACGACTGGCAAAGCTTGACGACCGACCCGGTGGTAGTTGGAGATCAATTCATGGCCAGTGAATTTCCGGATGCCGCAAGCAAGTTTTACCGCTTGCGTGTGCGATAGGCACGCGCCGCGCTACCGATGGAGACAACGTGCTGCAGGAGCGGGCGGTTTGGGATGGAGCGCACGGTTTATTGGTGGCTGTGCCTGCTGGTTTGCGGTGGGCCGCTGACGGAGAGGATGGGGAGAGCGCAGGAACGAGAATCCCTGACCGGCGAAAAAGCCGCGCAAGCACTCAAGGATGCAGCGGAGGCGGAGGCTGGGCGATACAATATCCACTGGGGCCCTGTGTCCCTGCAGACGGGGGCTAGCGTGCGCGCGGGCTACACGGACAATGTCTTCTACACGGAAGAGGGGAGAAAGAGCGATGTCGTCATTATTCCCGAAGTAAAGCTGACGGGGTTTGCGCGCGTGTCGGAAATCAACACGCTCAAGCTCTCGTTAGGAGTCGGATACGAGTATTACCTGAAAAACTCGGTGCTGAACGGCGACTTGCCGCTGGTGAATCCGGATTCGGAACTGAGCTTCAATATTTTCGTCGGCAATCTACACCTTCGGCTACATGAAAAATTTTCCTACCAGGAAACACTTCTTCACAATAGCATCGCCAGCGCCCAAGACTCATTCTTCAACTTCAACAACGTGGGTGTGTTCAAACGGTGGGACAATTTCGCCGGCGTGAACGCGGATTGGGATCTCAATAGATTGATTCTCTCGGTTGGGTATGATCACGAGAATTTTGACTCTTCGACACCTTCTTATGAATACTTGAACCGCGCGTCCGAGTGGCTCACCGCCAGTGCCTCGTTCCTCATCGGCGATAAGGCCCAGATCGGCCTGGAATCACAAGGGGGCCGGCATGATTACGAAACTCAGACGACCCTCAATGACCATTGGCAAGTGCGAGGTGGCCCCTTCGTGGACCTGAAAACTCAATCAAAACTCAGTTTCCGGGCCGGAGGCGGATACGACACGGCGCGCTACGATGCTCCGGCGGGATCGAGCGATTTTGAGACTTATTACGCGTATGGCCGGGTCAGCCAGGAAACGCGCCTGTTCACGCATTCCCTTTCCGCGGGCCACGAGCATCAGTTGGGTGATAATGCCAATAACTTGGAGACCACTTATATTCGCTACGCCATCACATCCTCAGCGCTGCAGCATTGGGAGCTTGGCGCCAACGTGGCGGTGCTCTTCGCTGAGGAGTTTGGTGGAACTTTCAGAGAGCACTTCACCTATCCGCTGGTGGGTCTAAGGGTAGGGTATCAGATCCACAAATACTGGCGCACGGATCTAGCCTACGAGTTCCTGCTCAAGGATTCGGACCTTGCGCTCAGAAGCTTTTACGGGAATCGGGTGACTCTGGGCCTGGGGTTTTCCTTTTAGTGATGTGTCCCCTAAACCCGTCCAAGCAGGAACAGTCGCCTTTACGATCCAGATCACTGGAACGTTCAACTGCACCAGGTTCTGCCTTATGAAAAATGTCATCGGAGTCATGGCCATTTTGCTTTTGTTCAGGTTTTTAACTCCGGCGGCCGGGGCAGCGACTAACGGCAGCACCATGCCGGATCCGGTCCAGGCGATGGAACTTCTGGATAATCATCAAAAGTTGGGACCTGGGGATCGCATCACCTACCGTGTCATCGAAGATCAGGATGAGCCACGAGCTTTGACCATCACTGACTCAGGCGACCTGGAAGTGCCGTATTTGGGCCTGGTCCACGCGGCAGGAAGGACCAGCTTCGAACTGGCCAAGGAAGTCAAGGTTCAGTTGGAGCAAAAGCTGTATTACCAGGCCACTGTCATCATTGCCGTCGAGCTGGTCAACAAGACCCGCGTCACCGGCAAGGTTTATGTAACGGGTCAAGTGCGAAACAAAGGTGGCTACGAAATCCCTGCTGGAGAGACCTTCACCGTGAGCAAGGCGATTCTCAATGCCGGAGGCTTCAGCGACTTTTCAGACCAAAGGCACGTGCGGTTGATCCGCAAAACTCCCCAGGGCAACCGGACTTTCACCATCAACGTGCTCAACGTGTGGGAGAAGAGCAATCTGGAGCAGGACCTGGTGGTCCAGCCCGATGACATGATTGTCGTGCCCGCGCGCCTGGTGAACTACTAACACGCGCTCGTGCACTGAGGGGAAGGTTATCCCCATGGAACAAAATCATCCAACCACCACATCCGCCGTCGATCTCTTGGCTGCGTCCGACCGGTTCCTCTCCAGCTCGCGCCTGCGGGGACGGCTCCAGCGATGGCATCTGTTGTGGCGCAAGTCCTGGTGGGTTGTCGCGTTGGTCATGCTCGTCGTGCTGGGAGCGATCTATTACGTCACGGCAGAAATGCCGAGGATGTACCGGTCCCAGGCCAGGATGTGGCTGACCGGCCGGCTCAGTCTGAGCGAGAGCAGGCTCTACACTGAGGAGCTGATTGATTATCAGGCCACCCAGGCCGAATTGCTGCGCAGTTCCACCATCCAGAGGCGCGCGCTGGCCAGACTGCGTCCGCTGTTTACGAATGATTTCTCGGCCTCGGCCGCCGCGGGCGTCAACCATGGCCCGGGGCTGCTCCACAACTTGAAGGCTTGGGTGAACTCTCTGACCGGCCGGACTGTCCCCTCCACCGAGCAACTCGAGGAGAGCATCCCCTTCAGCCTGAAAGTCACGGAGTCATCGAAAAGCAGCACGCTGGAATTGAGGGCCACCGGGACTGAGCCTGCGGCCACACGGGCTTTCCTCAACTGCGTGATGGACGAGTATTTCGCTTTCAAAAGGGAGACTCGGCAGAAAGGGTCCGACCGCACCCTGGCCTCGGTTACCAGCGAGGCGCACAGGTTGGAGGAAGAACTCAAAGCGCAGCGAGAGAAGCTCTACGACTTTCAGAGCTCGAATAATGTGGTTTTCCTGCAGGAACAGGGCAACAGCGCTGGCAGTTATCTGGCCGAACTGAACCGGCGAATCGCTGCGATGCGCACGCAGCTTCGACTCCTGGAACGGCTTGAACCTGAACAGTGGATCGAGGTCGAGTCCGGGCGCCGGGGCGGCAGCGGCGGGGAATCTTCCGACGCGACCGCCGCTGAGGTCCTGGCCAGTCTGGCGGGTCCCCAGGCGGATCTTTTCCGGGCCAGGCAGCAGGCGGAGTTGCTCAAGGCCAAGCGAGAGGAGCTCTCAAGATTCCTCCGCCCACTTCATCCCAAGATCGTGAAACTCAACGAAGAAGTTGCCACTCAGGAAAAGCTCGTCCGACTCTGCCAAGACGAGGCGCTCAGACAATTGGCAACTCGCCGGCAAGCTCTGCAATTAGAGCTGAAGAACCTGGAATCCGCCTTTGCCGAGTGGGACCTCAAGGCGATCCAAGCGAGCCGCAAGATCGCGGATTATGACCGGCTTCGGCTCGATCTGCAGCGCCTCCAGGCCGCCGACGACCGCTTGCTGGGCGTGATCCAGACCGTGGATGTGAGCAAGACCGTCGATCAGGAAAACGTGGGGGTTCTCGAACCTGCTTCGGTGGCTAAGCCGGTTCCACGGATGGCCGTGAACATGCTTTTGGGCCTGGCGCTGGCTTCGGTGCTAAGTTTGGCCGCGCTCTATTGTTTGGGTCTGCTTGATGACCGGTTTGCTTCGCCGTTCGAAGTGGTGAACTGCCTGTCCAAGGAAGTGTTGGGGGAGATCCCCGCGATTGCGCTCAAGCCTCCCAGAGGCCATCTGGGGATCCAATTCCTCGAGCGCCAACGTTCTGATTTCCTGGAGTCCTTTCGGAACCTTCGCTCCGCTCTGTGGTTCATGCACAACGGCCAAGCCCGGCCCAAATCGATCCTCATAACCAGTTCCTTGCCTGACGAAGGCAAATCGACGGTGGCTTTCTACCTCGCCGCGACCATGGCCATTGCCAATTTGCGAGTGTTGCTGATCGACGCGGACATGCGGCGGGGTTGTGTGCACAAGTTCTTCTCGGTGGCTCGCGGCCCTGGCTTGGGCGAGATTTTGAGTGAGACGAATCCCTCCACGGGCGCCATCATTCCGTCCAGTCTGAAAAACCTCTTTCTGTTGCCCGCGGGTGTGGCGCGACGCAATCCCGGAGAATTGGTGCTGAGTTCGGAATGGACGCGCCTGCTGAAAGAGTTGGGTCCACGATTCGACTACATTTTGATCGACTCGCCGCCGCTCTTGGCAACGGATGATGCGGCCAGCCTGGCTCCCAAAGTAGATGGAGTGCTGATGATCGTGCGAGGTTCATTCACGTCTGCCACCATGGCGCGGCGCGGCTTAGACCTCTTGCGGCAGCGGCATGCGCGCGTTCTGGGTTTGGTGTTCAATCGGGCCACTGCCTCGAGCAATGGCTATCATGGGTACAAGCGTTATCGACGCGAGTACCGTTGGCGCGCTCCACTTTCCAAACAACTGGCCGCGGGGTGAGAGGGATACGATGGGCTCAGGAGCATCATTGGACGCCGTCCCGGGCGTGGCGTCGGCCCGGTCAGGCCGCTTTACGATCAACCTGGTGAGCAACCTTGGTCAGCTGGGTCTGACCATGGTCCTGGGCGCTTGGTACGTTCCTTTTCTGGTGAGACAACTTGGGCCGGCGGCTTATGGCCTGATTCCTTTGGCGGGTTCGATTACTTCTTACATGGCGTTGATTACTCTGGGGCTGAATTCCGCCGTGGGTCGGTACCTGACGATTGCGTTGGAGCAGAAGGACGACCGGAGAGCGAGTTTGATCTTTAATACTTCCTTGTGGGGGAACCTGGCACTGACCGCGGTCCTGCTGGGCCTGGCGGCGGTGGGAATGGTCTATCTGAACCGCCTGATTCGGGTGCCGCTGGGGTTCGAGGCTCAGGCGCGCTGGCTCTTCGCCGGCACCAGCGCAGCGTTCCTGCTCAACGAGCTGAAGACGCCGTTTGATGTGTCCTCGTTTTGCCGGAATCGTTTTGACCTGCGCAACCTGGTTTCGATCAGCGAGGTGTTGACGCGGGTCGGCTTGGTGGTCCTGTTGTTCTATGTGGCGTCGCCCAGCATTCATTACGTCGGGGTGGCCATTTTTTCCGGGACGGTCGTCTCGGCCGCGGGCGCGTTCTGGCTTTGGAAAGTGCTGACCCCAACCTTGCGCGTGCACGCGCGTGACTTTGACTGGAGTATTCTACGAGAGCTCACCACGACGGGTGGTTGGGTGGTGGTCAATCACATCGGAGCAATCCTTTACCTCAGCATAGAATTATTGGTGGCCAATCGTCTGTTCGGAGCCGAAGCAGGCGGGAAGTATGCCGCCGTGCTGCAGTTACCGACCTTGGTCCGGACCTTGGGCAGCACCATTGGCGCGGTCTTCTCGCCCACCGTCTTGTATTACTTTGCGCGAAAGGATCTCGATGGGCTAATGAATTACCTGGGGCGGGCCGTGAAATGCCTGGGCGTGATGCTGGCTCTGCCCATCTCCCTGATGTGCGGATTTGCTGAACCGTTGCTGCGTTTGTGGTTGGGACCCGGTTTCAGTGGCTTCCATCCGCTGCTGTTCCTAATGGCGGCCCATCTCTGTATTAATGTGCCGATTCTGCCGCTCCTGGGACTGCAGTTGGCCACGAACCGGGTCAAAATTCCCGCGGTCGTGACGATGGTCATGGGGTTGGCCAACCTAGGCCTGGCGCTGGTGCTGGCCGGACCGCTGCACTGGAATCTGTACGGCATCGCCGCGGCTGGTGCCATTATGCTTACGGTCAAGAACGTGTTGTTCACCCCCATTTATGGCGCGCACGTTTTGGGCAAACCTTGCGGGCGCTTTTTCGGGGAATTGGCGCTGATCGTTGTGCTGACCCTGGCCAGCATCTCGTTGTGCCGGGGAGTGCTCTGGTTGCGGCCCATTGACGGATGGGGCCAACTGGCCATGGCGAGCCTGGGGGTTTCTGTCCTGTATG
>DATLUX010000491.1:0-57518 GCA_035577805.1 Verrucomicrobiia bacterium | reverse complement strand
CCGGCTCAATACCAAGGCGGCCTCCAACGATTGTCTCCCCTTGGCAGCTTAACCAAGCTGGGTTCGTATCTAGCCTCCTAGGGATAATGACGCGAAAAACCCAGGCCGGCTGCAGCTGCGAAGAATTCTGTCGCACGCCCGGGGCCCATCAACAATCCTCAATCCAGTCATCAATCAGTCGGCGGAGTTATCCAGCAAGCCGTTGAGCCAACTTTCATGGGCAGTTTCCACCTGCTTATGCACGCGAATTGGGGCCATGAACCTACACTCAAAAGAAACCCTCACCCCCAGCCCCTCTCCCACTCGCCTCGGCGAAGCCTCCGGCGTAGCCAGGGTCGGATGGGAGAGGGTGGCCGCAAGGCCGGGTGAGGGTCGGTTCATGGGTAGCCAAGACTCCGAGTTTCGGACGCACATCGCTGCGTTGAACCTATCCTGCGACCGAGACGAAGGAGGAGCATGAGGACGAGGCCTGCCCGCCGTAGCAAGCAGGTGAAGGCGGGACGATTCCCTCGTTTCCGCTTTCCGCTTTCCGCTTTTCCCCGTGCCGCTTTCCACTTTTCCCCTTCAGCTTCGTCCCGTGATCCGGGGAGTTGGTCCTGCCGGGGTGGCTGTTCATCAAACATCCTATCCAGCTACATTGACCGGGCGGGTGGGAGTTATGATAATGAGCGTCTCAGCCTGCCCGACACCAGACCGTGGGTCAGGCCGGCAAGAGCGTGTCATCCATGAGTACCGATCCGGCACCGGCTCCGGCGCCCAAACAACGTTATGTGCGCGCGGTGGGACCGCGTCTGCGTTGGTTGCTTTATTTGATCTTTGCGTTATTCGCGTTGTTGGCGGCGAACTCCGTTTACCTGGGCAGCATCCATTTCCTGGAGTACCTCAAAGGGGACCCTGACGTCACGTACCAGAACTATTTCTACATGGTGATGTTCGGGACGCACCTGGGGTTGGGTCTGCTCCTGATCCTGCCGGTCGTTGTTTTTGGCATCCTGCACATTCGCAACGCGCACAACCGGCCTAATCGACGGGCGGTGCGAGTAGGTTATTTGTTGTGGGGGATAAGCCTGGCGATTTTGTTCACGGGCGTGGCCTTGATGCGGTTTGATTTCTTCAGCATCAAGAATCCGAACTTTCGTTCGCCTATTTATTGGGCGCACGTGGTCACACCGATCGGGGCGGTCTGGTTGTATGTGCTGCATCGGTTGGCGGGACCGCGGATCAAGTGGAAGATCGGCCTGCGTTGGGCGGCGGTGGCGGGCGTCGCCATCCTGGGCACCGTATTGCTGCATTCGTCGCATCCGCGCAAGAACCAGGTGGGTTCGAAGGAAGGGGCGAAATATTTCGAGCCATCGCTGGCTCGAACGGCTTCCGGCAACTTCATCCCGGCGCGCACCTTAATGATGGATGATTATTGTCAGCGTTGCCACCAGGACGCCTATCAAGGCTGGTTTCACAGCGCGCATCGATTCAGTTCCTTCAACAACCAGCCGTATCTGTTCTCGATCAAAGAAACGCGCCAGGTGGCCATGAAACGGGACGGCAACCTCAAGGCCTCCCGCTGGTGCGCCGGTTGTCACGACGTTGTCCCGTTTTTCAGCGGCGCATTTGATGACCCGAATTTCGATGTGGAAAAGCATCCCACCGCCCTCGCCGGAATCACCTGCACCACCTGCCATGCCATCACCCACGTGAACAGCACGCGCGGCAACGGCGATTACACCATCGACGAACCGGTTCATTATCCGTTCGCCTACAGCACCAACTCGACCCTGCGCGCCATCAACGAACTCCTCGTCAAAGCCAAACCGGATTTTCACAAGAAAACGTTTCTGAAGCCGTTCATGCGCACGGCGGAGTTCTGTTCCGTCTGCCACAAGGTCAGCCTCCCTTACGAAGTCACCCAGTACAAAGAATTTCTCCGGGGCCAAAACCACTACGACACTTACCTGCTCAGCGGGGTCTCGGGGCATAACGCGCGCAGCTTCTATTACCCGGAACGCGCCCAAGCCAACTGCGCCGGTTGCCACATGCCCTTGCAGGCCTCGGGTGATTTCGGGGCCAACTTCTTTAATCCCACCAACCGCGATACTCGCTTCATTCACGATCATCTGTTCCCAGCCGCCAATACGGGCATCGCGCACCTGCGCCAACAACCGGACATCGTCCAGCGGCATCAGGCTTTTCTAAAGGATTGTTTGCGCGTGGATTTGGTTGGGGTGAAAGAAGGCGGCACGATCGACGGCCCCATGCAGGCGCCCATCCGGCCCCAGGTGCCCACGCTTAAGCCCGGCCGCAAATACCTGTTCGAAACCGTCGTCCGCACTCTGAAGCTCGGACATCCTTTCAGCCAGGGAACCGTCGACTCCAATGAGATTTGGGTGGATGCCAAAGTCACCAGCGGCCAACGCGTGTTGGGACGCAGCGGCGGGCTTGGTTCCCAGGGCGAAGTCGATCCGTGGGCGCATTTTATCAATGTCTACATGCTCGACCGCAATGGCCAACGCATCGACCGCCGCAATCCGCAGGATATCTTCACCCCGCTTTACAACCACCAGATCCCGCCGGGAGCCGCCGCCGTGGTCCATTACGCCTTTATGGTCCCGGAAGATCTCACCGAACCGCTCACCGTCGAACTCCAGGTGCGTTACCGGAAGTTCGACGCCGTCTACATGAATTATGTCCTTGGCCGCGATTATACCAACGGCGCGCCCCTCCAGGTGACCAACGATCTTCCCATTACCGTGATTTGTTCGGATCGGGTCACGTTCCCGATCGAAGGTTTGCCTCCCGCCGCACTGGCGTCCGTCACCAACCAGGTCTCCAGCATTCCCCTCTGGCAACGCTGGAACGATTATGGGATCGGACTGTTCTTGGAGAGCACCGACCGCGGCAGCGAGAAAGGCGAGTTGTTGCAAGCAGCCCATGCCTTTACGCAAGTCGAGAAACTCGGCCGTTCGGATGGCCCCTTGAACCTCGCCCGGGTCTACGAACGGGAAGGGCGCCTCGATGAAACGGTTCTTGCCCTGCAACGCGCCGCCGCCAGCACCAACCCGCCTGCGCCCCGCTGGACCATCGCCTGGTTCAATGGCCGCGTGAATAAACAAAATGGTTACCTGGACAAGGCCATCACCGAGTTCCGCAGCATCCTCGAAGATCGTTACCCGGAATTGGACAAACGCGGCTTCGACTTCAGCAAAGACTATGAAGTCATCAATGAACTCGGCCAGACCCTCTTCGAACGCGCTAAACTGGAACGCGGCGATGCCAATCGCGCCGCACGCGAAAACTTCCTCCGCCAGGCCGTTGATCAATTCCAGAAAACCCTGGCCTTGGACTCCGAGAATTTGTCCGCCCATTATAACCTGTCCTTGATCTACGAAGAGCTGGGCGACGTCCAGCTCGCCGCCAAACATCGAGCCGCCCACGAACGATTTCGGCCGGATGACAACGCCCGCGACCGCGCTGTGACGATCGCCCGGCGCGCCCATCCGGCCGCCGACCACGCCGGACAAGCCATCGTGATCTATTCGCTGCAACGCGCCGGTGCGCCTGAACTGGCTTCGCCCTCAGGCGTCGCGGCCCAGGCCAACCTGAGCCCGCCAGCCCGCGTTCTGCTTTCCCCCGGCGGAGTGTCCCCGTGAAGGCTCCAATGGATCTCGTCGCGGATGCCTATGAAGCCAACTGAAGACCAAGAAGAATTAGTCCACGCCGATGATACCGTGATCGGACGCGCCTTCCGCCGTTCGATTCTCGCCATCCTGATCGCGGCGGTGGTGGGCGGTGGCATCTGGTATTTCCTGCGCCCCAAACCCGCGGCGCGCCGGACTCAAGTCACGCCGCTCAACGCGCCCGTCAATCCCATGCGGTCGGTGCCGGAGGTGCCGCGCGCCATCTTCACGGAGGTCACAGCCAATGCCGGGATCAAGTTTGTTCATCAGAACGGCGCCGAAGGCGACAAGCTGCTCCCTGAAACCATGGGCGGCGGCGGCGCTTTCTTCGATTTCGACAATGACGGTGATCAAGATCTCCTGTTGATCAATGGCGCGGATTGGCCCTGGGCCAAAAAGAAAACCAACCCGGCTCCCACCGCCGCTTTATACCGCAACGATGGCCAGGGCCGATTTGAGGACATTACGGCCGGCTCCGGCCTGGATGTCAGCATCTACGGCATGGGCGCCGCCGTGGGCGATTTCGACAACGACGGCCTGGTGGATGTGCTCATCACCGGCGTTGGTGGCAATCATCTCTTCCGCAACCTGGGCCAGGGCAAGTTCGCCGATGTGACCAAAGCCGCGGGCGTCGGCGGAGCGCCGACGGACTGGAGTACTTGCGCCGCCTGGTTCGATTACGACAACGACGGCAAGCTCGATCTGCTGGTGGGCAACTACGTGCGCTGGTCCAAAGAGATCGATTTCGAAGTCGGATTCAAGATCGACGGCACCACTCGCGCCTACGGACAGCCGATGAATTTCCAGGGCGCGTTCCCGATCTTGTTCCACAATGAGGGCAATGGCCGATTCTCCGACGCGTCGGCCGCCAGCGGAGTTCAAATCAAGAATCCCAACACCGGCGTGCCCGTGGCCAAATCACTCGGGATCGCCCCCGTGGATCTGAATGGAGACGGCTGGATCGATTTCATCATCGCCAACGATACCGTGCCGAACTTCGTTTTCACCAATGCCCATGATGGGACGTTCAAGGAGATCGGCGCCCTGGCCGGGGTGGCGTTTGATGCCAACGGCCAAACCCGCGGCGCCATGGGCATCGACACCGCCCGTTACCGCAATGACAACACCCTGAGCATCGGCATCGGCAACTTCGCCAATGAAATGACCGCCATGTATGTGTCCCAGCGGGACCCATGCCGTTTCACCGATGAAGCCATCCAGGAAGGCGTCGGCCCAGCCAGCCGCTTGCTCTTGAAGTTCGGCCTGTTCTTCTTCGACTACGACCTCGACGGCCGCTTGGATCTGCTCACCGCCAATGGCCATCTGGAAGAGGAAATCAGCAAGATCCAGGCAAGTCAGAAATATCGGCAACCCGCCCAGCTCTTCTGGAATGATGGCGCCGGCTTCTCCCTGGTCCCGCCGGAAAAGGCCGGCCCAGGATTGTTCCAACCGATCGTCGGACGCGGCTCCGCCTACGCCGATATCGACGGCGACGGTGATCTCGACGTTCTCCTGCTCCAGGCGCAAGGAACGCCCCTACTCCTCCGCAATGACCAACAGCTCGGCCACCATTTTATTCGCCTGAAATTGGTCGGCACCCGCAGTAATCGCGACGCCATCGGCTCGTGGATCAAACTTCGCGTTGGCAAAGACCTCCTGCAACGGCAAGTGATGCCCACCCGCAGTTACCTTTCCCAATCCGAATTGCCCGTCACCATCGGGCTCGATAAAGCCGATCACTTCGACGAACTGGAAGTCACCTGGCCGGATGGCTCAAAACAAAAAGTCGCCCAAGCCAAGCTCGACGCGACCACCGTGATCGAACAAGCCCGATAAACTCCGCCCGGTCGCGCACATTGAGGCTTGAAAACGGCGATTGGCCGCACAAAAACCTTAGACCAGGAAATGCGTAGTACACGGAGAAGCGGCGCTCGCTGTTCATATTTGAGCTGCCAGGAAGAGCGCTTGAGGGCTCGGGGCCTTCGGGTAGGGTCGCTTCCTCATCAATCGTCGATAGTTTATGAGCATGCCCAGGAAAGCTTGGAGCCGTTCTTATGTCGTTTTGGCGATTCTGGCGGTATTGCTGATTCGTTTGTTTCAAGAAAGATCGCCGGCAGCCGCCGTTCCGGCCTGCGACCGGCCGGCTGGCTCCATCGATGACAGCTTCTTCCGAGTCCCCGACCCGGTCAGTTTCTTAGGCGCAGCGCTGGGAACCGCCGAGTTATCAGATGGCAGAATCCTGGTGGGACTTTTCGGCACGATCAGTTCGGGCGGTTCGAACCCTATTGAACGCAGCTTGATGGCGCGGTTAAACCCTGATGGAACACTCGATCCGTCATTCACGTTTCAGCCTGGTGACCTCGAACGCGTTTGGCAGGTGCACATGTTCGGTGTGGCCAAGGACGGAACGATTGCGGCGGCAACCTCCGGCGTGGGCACGGAAGGTTTCTATTACGGCCATTTTTACATCCTGCGTCCGGATGGCAGCACAGTTTATTCGGCCACCACCGGGGTTGATAGCAGCACGCTCGTGCATTGCTTGGCTTGGCAGGCTGACGACCGCTTATTGATAGGTGGCAATTATCGTCTGTTCCTGCCCAGCTTGCCGGCGGGGTTGGCCCGATTGCATGAGGACGGCTCGCTGGATTCCAGCTTCGCGCCCCCGGCCGGGTTTAGTTTTGTCACTGGGTTGTGTGTGCAGCCGGACGGAAGGATTCTCGCGCTGGACAATGACACTCTCTATCGGTTGCAGCCCGACGGATCGCTGGACGCTAACTTCACGCCAGCGCGGTTCGAGAATCTGAATCTGGGCTACTCTTGGGGTCCGCATCGAGCGGTGCCGGTGGTGTTGCAGCCGGACGGCAAGATCCTGGTGGCATCGTCGTTCACGGGCGTGAACGGCGTGCCCCGAGCCTCAGTGGTTCGACTCCATGCGGACGGCTCGGTGGATGCGACATTTAACCCGGGCCAAGGTCCAGGCGAAGCTTGGCTTCCCGACATGGACCTCGTCCTGCAACCCGATGGCCGAATGATCGTGACCGGCTATTTTACGTCATTTAATGACGTCCACCGCAGCGGCGTGGTGCGATTGCGAGCGGACGGCGCAGTGGACTTAGCCTTTGACGCCGGCGCGTCCTTCAATGCGGTCGGCTCAGTTACGTTGTTGCGGGAGGGACGCTCGTTGGTGACCGTCTACGCGCCGGGCTTTGGCGGCAACATGTGGCCTTATCGGTTGTTGGGGGATCCCGGGATCCGTTTAGCAACGCCGGAATTCCTGGGGGACGGCCAGGGGCGGCTCCGGATCAACTCCGTGCCCGGCGAACGTTACCTGCTCCAAGCCTCTGCCAATCTGGCGACCTGGCAGAATGTCGCGACGAACTCGGCGACCGACTGTCAGCTTACGTTTACCAATCGCGTGGTCAGCCAGTCGGTTCAGTTCTATCGAGTGCGACGCTTCTGACGTTGCTGTCACAGAATATTTCGCCGGGATGGAAGAACCTCCTCATTCTCCTCATTCCCATTGCTTGCCATGCCCGAGCCCGTCAGGTAAAATCCCGCCTACCGAGACTTTCCACAAACCGCGCCATTGCCCTGCCCTACAACGATTCTATGCCGGACATCAAATTTTCGTGCCCGAGTTGCCAGCAACATATCCAAGCGGAAGGAGGATACGCCGGCATGCAGATCAACTGCCCAACCTGCCAGGGCGCGCTGATCGTACCGGCTGCACCGCCGGCGCCGCGAGTGCTCATGCCATCACCGGCATCGTCCACGCCGCCGCCGTCACCGGCCGTGCCACCGCCGGGCCCCGCCGTGTCGGCGCCCTCGACGGCGTCCGGTTGTCCATCGTGCGGCAACGCCTTGCCGCGGGGCGCGGTTCTCTGCACCAACTGCGGTTATAACCTCGTGACCAAGCAACGGACGGTGGCGGGCCACATCGTGGCGCCGGGCAAGCCGAGCATGGGTCAATGGGAAACGCCGTGGTACAAAACACCCTACCCGTATGTGGGCTTGCTGCTCGTGACGTTGGGGATTTTTTATCTGTTGGGCAGAGAAAACCCCGCCTTCATGCTGGCCTTGGTCGGCGCAGGCGCCCTTTATAGCCTGGGGATGCACATCGTGGTAGCGGTGGCGGCATTTCGAGAGGGCGCCGGCACCGGGTTCCTCACTCTCTGTGTTCCGTTCTACGCTCTCTACTTCGTCTTTCGAGTAAACGACAACGACACGTTAAAACTGCTCTACGGCATCGCCTTGATCATCAACTTGGTCATCCGCTTTGCGGTGCGAGATTAGCGGGCTGTTCGGCGGACCCATGACGACCTCGCCTCAACAAGCGCCGGCTACCGTCGCGGATTCACCACGACGTTGGTCTCGTTGGGTTGAACAGACCGGACGGCCGTATGCCCTTTGGTTTGGTCCAGTTTCAGTCGGCGTCGCATGGATCGGTTTGCTGATCGCCCTGCTCACACCACCTCAAGGTCTCGGCATCGCACTTTGTTCGTTCCATGCGGCCACAGGATTGCCCTGTCCGGGGTGCGGGTTAACGCGCAGCCTGAGTTGCGCAGCGCGCGGGTTGTGGTTTGAGAGCTGGAATTATCACCCGCTGGGCTTGAGCATCCTCGCGCTCTTCGTCGTCACAGCCGCTCAGAGTTTGGCTCCGAAAACGATCCGTAGGCGACTTGCGCGGCGCATGGACAATCGCGCCGCGCTCGTGGGTGCTTTGTATCTTTTGTTCGTGACGACGTTTATCGGCTTCGGCGCAATTCGGGCCATCAACTGCGCCTTAACTTTCAACGCTCAACCTTCAATTCAACGGCGAATTTGAAGTCTTCTTCACTTCGTAGCAGCCGACGTCAGGAGGCTCACTCTGACTTCGGAGCAAGCAGAGACTCACGATCTCGACCGCGACTTCCGTCGGTCAGCGTCCTTTGAGGACCTCAAGCAGCCGGGCCCGGCGCTCGACTGACAGACTCATCTTGGTGATAACTTCAAGCGCGGTGGCGCGTTCACTGGCAGAAAACGCGCCAAGTTGATCGGCCGCCTGCGGTTCGTAGGCCAATAACTGAACGGCTTGCCTGAGGAAGGAGTCGCGTCGCGCATCGGCCGCAGGAAGATCCCTCAACCAACTCATGGCGGCCTCAGGTTGCGAGTGGCGCCATTCGACGAAAGCCGTGCCGCCGGCGGCTAACCCCCGTTCCTCGGACAATCGGCTGGCCCATTCCAAAGCTTCCGCGGGATCCTGCCGGGCCAGGTTCTTGGCCAGGTTGGAAAAGACATGGTCGCGTACCTCGGCGCCGCTGCTGGAAGCCAGGAAGGCCGCCATGCTCTTCGGCTCCGTCTCCGACCAGCGAAAATGGATCTGCTCGAGCGCTTGTTTGACGGACTCGGCGTCCAGTGTCGCCAGCCATTCAATCGCTTCGGGAGGCACCGCTTTGCCATCATATGGGTTGGGAAACCATTTTTGCGCAACCGCTGAAGCCGCTTCACTTCGGGCGGCCGATGGTTTCATGTCCGAGACCAACCCGGCCGCGCCCACGATGTCACTGGCGGCAGCGCCATTGAGCACGCCGCCAATTGCCTGGACCTGGCTGTTGCCGGACAGATTGGCATCGCACCAGGCCAATGCCGCGGGGGCATCGTGTTTGGCCCACGCTTCCACAAAGGCGGGACTAAGCCGGTTGCGCGTCGCGCTATCGGCAGCGGCGAGCCAATCGCTGGCGTCGTTGAGGCTGCGCGCGGCCCAACTCTTCAAAGTCGCGCCCGCCAGCATTGAGCTCAACGGCCCAGGATGGGCCGACGCGAACTCAAGCGCGCGAGCCGGGTCGGTTTTGGCCCATTCTTTGCCAATGGTCTCCATCACGAACTGGGAAGCGTAACCGGCCGGATTGGCCAGAGCGACGTCCGCGGCATGAAGCGGATCCCGCGTCGCCCATTTGGCCACGGCATTCATGCGCGGGCCGTAATTGTGCAAGTGGCCCTCGGACATAAAACGTAAGCCACACTCCGGATCGCTTTCGATAAGCGCACTCGCGATGTCCATACGCCAATTGCTACGCAGGCCGAAGGAATTGGTGCCGCGCAACGCCGCGACCACTCCTTCCGGATCCTGTTTGGGCCATTCGGAAAATAACACGGAAGCCAGTTCGTTCACCGGAAATCCCCTGCCAAGCACGCTGCCGGCATTAACGATCGTGTCGAAGAGATGCCGGGGGCCAAGTTCAACCCAACGGGCGGCCAGCAGTCGCGTGGCCGTTGAATTCCCACGCGCCAGCAGCGCCAAGCGCGGAAAATCCGTCAACGCCGCTTTCTCGATCGCTTCCAGCCAGTAAAGCCAGCGTGTGACGCCCGAGGACATGGAAAGGTCCTGCTCCAGTTTGGTGGCCAGGGGAGAATCATCGTGGGCGCGAGTGAGTCTAAACTTCCCCACCTGCGGAGCCGGATTGGTCGCCAGGACGCCACTTGGAGCGGAAGCGCGCGCGCGTGTGTCCGCAGATCTGGAGTGACTTCCTGATTTCGCTCTCCAGGCCAGCCCCACGGTCAACCCGAGCACGGCAGCCATCAGGATCGTTAAAGCGTTAATCAAGACTTTCATTGCGTCAACGCAGCTTGGAGGTGCGCGTGGCCAACTCGAGCGCCGACTGGAGCTTCGCCTTGGTCTCCTGGTCCAATGCGCTGCTCTCAATCCATTGTTGCGCCATGGTTGGGTCACGCGGCGCCACCGCCAGCACAGCACGCTTGGCCGCGACCATCCGACGTTCCTCGTCGCGGATGCTTACCGCCCAATCCCACGCTTCTTGCGGCCGATTGTCGGCGAAAGCAAAGGCGAGCGCCTGAGCGCCCCGATCCCGATCCGTTCCGGCAGACAATGAATTCACCCACGCGGACGCCGCCGCAGGATCTTTCGTGGCCCAAGCGGAAGTAACGCTGCCGAGCGCCGTGTCACGGCTTTCGCCTGGTGGCAGCGTGGACACCCACGCACCGGTCTCTTCCGGCGAACGTTCCGCCCAGGCGCCAACAATGGCTTGAATTCCACGCGCCCGCGCGGTCTCCGGCAAAAGCGGCAATCGCGCAACCCAGGTTCGAGGATCTTCCAGAGTATCTGGCCGCAGGTGTTCGAAGGCGCTTTCGATCAGCGGTTGGCGCAATCGTTCGGGGGCTTGCTCGAGCAGTTTGTCGAGACGCGGGACGACCGAACCATTGTTCAAAAGGCTGTTCGCCATGGACTTGACCTGGGCATCGCCCTCCGCCGTGGGCGGCAGATCGGCCACCAAACGCAAGGCCAGAGCCGAATCCTGATAAGAAGCGGAGCTCAAGACATTGTTTTGGATCGATTGGATGGTTTCGTCGGTCGGTTGCGCTTTGAGCCAGTCCCAGATCGCCGCGCGCTGTCCGGAGGCGTCGTTGAGCAATGCATTCGCGATCGCCGGCGTCATCACTGACAAATAGCCGGCCGAGGCGTACTGGGTGAGAAACCCCGCGGCATCCGCGTTGAGGCGTTCACCGATCGCGCTCACCAGCCCCATCATGTCCTCACTTTCAAATCGGCCCGGATGACCAGCCAACCAGGATACTGTGCTGTCGAAATCAGCCGCCGCGGCGGCCCGTAACACGCGCGCCCCGGTGGTTGTGGCATAGTAGCCCTGCCTGCCCCCAGCCGGGACCATCCCCACTTTCTCCAGCGCTGCCCCCGGATCCGTGGCCGCTTTGCCGACCAACGCCGCGCGGATAATTTCCTCACGGTCTGTCCCTTCAGGCAGGCCCTTGATCCAATTGATGGCTGCTTCCAGCTCGCTCTTGGCCCATTCCTGGGCAACCCCCGACAGCGCTTGCTCGCGGTTTGGGCCCTGGATGGCTTCCGCCGCCGCCCGCGCCGCCGCCAAACCGCCCCCCGCCACAATGGCAAACGCTTCGCGCACGCTGGTGTCCCAGTAGTTGTCGGTCTTGGGCAGACGCGAGACGATTTCAGGCACTCGCGCAGGGACGCGCCGCGCGATCTCGGCTAACGCATCGCGCGCCGCGCCCTCCCAGCCCATTCCGCTTTCCAGGAGCGTGTTCACTGCCGCCCGGGCGTCACGCGCCAGCCATTCATCGAAGAACTGCCCCCGTTGTGCGGCATCGCCCCGTTTGTCCAGGAAGAAGACCAACCCGTTCGTGGGATCCACTTGCACCCACTCCGCCACCAGCGCCGCTCGAAAAGCCCGGCGCCGAAATGGGTCCTTTAGTCCGGCGATCGCTTGATAAATCTCCGGCATCGCTTCCGAGGTAGTTCCGTAGGTGTCATGGAGCTGCTTCCATTCGGCAAAAATAGCGCTCGTCTCAAAGTCACCGGCTATTTTCTGCTGGGCTGACGCCGGTAATGTCCCCTCGCTCGAGCGGGCGACCGATTCGGGGTCCGACCGGAGATAAAAACCGACCGGAATGCAAACCACGGTCACAACCGCGGTAATAACCAACGTTTTCAATGCGCTCATGGTCGTGAACAATGAAGCGAGCGGCGTCGATGCACTCGTCGTGGTGCCGGCGGCCGCCGCCGCGGTGAACACACCGCCGGCCACTGCAGCGGGTGCCGCCAAAGCGCCGATCGCCGCGGCAATGGCCATGGTGAAAATGGGCGTCGGCCCCGTCCGACCCAATACGTTCTCGATCAGTCCCGACATCCGCTCCCTCAGCATCTCGCGCCCGCGCGCCAGACGTTGCTTCACCGCGTCCTCGCTCACCCCCAATGCTTCGGCGACAGCGCGGACTGACTGGTGTTCACGATAAAAGAGAACCAAGGGCAACCGATAGGTCTCAGGCAGTTTGGCCAGCGATTCGCGCACCAGGGCGACTTCCTCTTCATTGGCAGCCACCGCATCCGGCGCTGGTGCGTCATCTGCCACGTCCGGTGCTTGCTCCAAATCTACGGCGTCATGACCGCGAGTGCGCCGCAAGTGCCCGAGGGCGGCATGGCGGGCGATCTGCCCGAGCCACGCGCGCAACCGTTCCGGTTCGCGCAGTTCGTGGATCTTCCTCCAGGCGGTCAAGAATGCCTCCTGCCCGGCATCTTCACTGGCGGCAAAGTCACCGAGAATACCCAAGGCAATGCCGCACACCATCGCCTGATGCCGGACCACAATCTCCACGAACGCTCGCTTGTCACCCCGGCAGCACGCCTGAACCAGTTCGGCGTCGGACGGGGATGCCTTGCCCTCCTTCCCCACCGTCCCAGCCGGGTTCATCGCGGCGTCGCTGCTATTTCCCAAGTGGTTCATGCGGCAACCAGGAGTAAAAATGAAAGGTCATCTCTAATGATGCAGCTAACCGACCTTTGGTGACAGGTTCCCGGTTCAGGGTTCACGGTCCTCGGTTCCTGGTTCCTGGTTCAGGGTTCAGGGTTCAGGGTTCAGGGTTCAGGGTTCAGGGTTCAGGGTTCGTAGTCGCGCTTAATTAACGTAGGCGGGTTGGTTGAATGTTGAGTGTTGAGCGTTGGACGTTGAACGTTTGGCAACCAAGTCGCCTGCAGCAGCAGTCGTTAGGCAACTCGCCACGGTGGATTGAGCCGGTTGGGGCCTGCATAAAATAGACAGAGCTTATTGCCATCCGGGTCTTGCAGACGCGCTTCTCGCCAAAGCCATGACTCGTCGCGAGGCAGCGACGTGAAGCTGATGCCAAGCTGCTGAAGTCGTCTAACCGTTTCGTCCAGGTCCGCGCATTCGAAATAGACCACCGTTTGTGAAGGAGCCATCGGTTCGACCATATGCACGGAGAAGGTGCTGTGACCTTCAGGACACTCGAAACGAGCGTACTTGGGAGGGCTCTTGACAATGAGCTTCAAGCCGAGCTTTGAATAGAACTCGATAGCACGGATTACGTCAGCGGAAGCGACAGTCACTTGATTCAGGTTCATTCTGGTTGCCTGACGAACTGAGCGACGCGGGCCGCCCAGCGCGTCCGCTTTGGCAAACGACATCCCCCGCCCGCGTTTGCTCCAATGATTTTGTTCGGCCTCCTCATGGGATGATGATCGGCCGCATCGCCACCACCAAGTGCGGGCCTATTGGGGGAAGGGCAAGACGCCAGCGTGCTGGCACCATGCTGGGACGAAACACCAACTGCCGCTCGGAATGGGATTGCGTCTTCACACCATCAATGACCTCGCCCTTGAACTCGTATAGCAGGTTCAACTGCACCGAATCATTCCTCAGCACTGTGGCCGTGATGGTGCAATCCTTTCCCCCGCCGATACTCACACGCTTCGGTATGCCGGCACGCAACTCAACCTCTCCGAGATCTTTCATGGGCATGCCGGCAGGAATGCCAAAAGACTTACGCCAATCGGCTTCCTCGTCCGCAGTCATCCTGGAGCAACCGGCGGCCAGAACCGCCAGCAGTCCAATGAGACCAATCGTGGCGGTGTGATATGTGCGCATAGAGTGTCGTGGTGGCAACTAACGACCGGGCTCACCGACCCCGCGCCAGTCATAGCCGGAATCCAACCGAGACGCAATCGCGGGGTTCGGTGCAGTCGGCTTGATTTGTCGTAACCGGCCAATGTGCCACAAGCGCCAGCAAATCATCGTAGTGTGCAACTGCTGACTGAATGCTCGTGATCTCCACTCGGACTCGGCATGATGTTGGGACGAAAGCACAGATTGAAACCATGACGGGCGAACAACCGTGACGGCGCGCCAACGATGTCCACACTTCTGAGCGCCGCGGATTTGGTCGTGAGTTACCCGCAGCAGCCCGTGCTCGACCGGGCCACCCTCGCCCTTGAAGAAACCGATCGCATCGGGTTGGTCGGGCGCAACGGCTGCGGCAAGACGACTTTCCTGCGCATCCTCGCCGGCCTGCAGAATCCTGATCACGGCGAAGTGACCCGCCGCCGCAATTTGGTGATTAGTTACCTGGCGCAGGGTCTGGCCTTCGACCCGGCCAAGAGCGTGGCGCAAAACATCCGCGAGGGGGCGCGCCATGTGCTCGATCTGATCACGGAATTCGAATCGCTGCCCGTCGCCTCCAAGCGCCACGAGGAGTTGGAACATCGCATCGCCGCGTTGGAAGGTTGGAGCCTGGATCGCCGCATCGAGAGCGCCATGTCGCACCTGGGCTGCCCCGAAGGCGATCGGCGGATGGACACCCTCTCAGGCGGGGAGAAGCGACGCGTGGCCTTGTGCCGGGCCATCGTGTCGCGGCCGGACCTGCTCTTGCTTGATGAACCCACCAATCATCTTGACCCGGAATCGATCGACTGGCTCGCGGAGTTCCTCGAAGAGTTCGGTGGCGCCTTCCTCGTCGTCACCCACGATCGCTATTTTCTGGATCGCGTGGCTCGAAGCATCGTGGAACTCGCCGACGGCCGCTTTTTCTGGCACCGGGGAAATTACACCGACTATTTGCTGGCCAAGGCGGAACGCCAGGCCGCTGACGCCACGATCGAACATAAGCGGCGGATGTTCCTGAAACGCGAACTGGCCTGGGTGCGCCAGGGGCCGCGCGCCCAGCGCAGCAAAGCCAAAAACCGCTTCGACCGCTACTATGAAGTCGCTGCCCAGGAAGGGCCGCTTATCGAAGAAGAGGTCGAGTTCATCCTCCCGCCGCCCTCCGCGCTGGGCAACCGGGTTGTTGAACTGAACAATCTCGGCGTGACCCTCGGCGGACGCACTCTCTTCCGCCAGTTCAACTTCACCTTCGAGAATGGACGTCGCGTCGGTGTCGCCGGCCGCAACGGCCTTGGCAAATCCACCTTGCTCCGCGTGGTCCTCGGGGAGATCGCTCCCACCGAAGGCACGGTCAAGACCGGTCAGCTCACGAAGTTCAACTACGTGGACCAGGCCCGGCTCCAGCTGCGCGAGGAGCGGACGGTGTTGGAGGAAATGAGCGACGGCCCGGAGTTCGTGCTCTTTGGCCAGGCGCATCTCTCGCTGCGCGCTTACCTGAAACGGTTCCTCTTTGCCGACCAACGCATCAGCACGCAAGTCAAGCATCTCTCCGGCGGCGAACGCAGCCGGCTGTTGCTGGCGCGGATCCTGAAGAACGGCGGCAATTTTCTCGTCCTCGACGAGCCGACCAACGACCTGGACCTGCCCACCCTGCGCGTCTTGGAGGAGGCGTTGATTGCTTTCCCCGGCGCGGTTCTAGTCGTGAGCCACGACCGCTACTTTCTCAACCGCGTCTGCACCGACGTCCTGGCCTTTGAGGGCGATGCGCGCATTCAGCATTGCGCCGGCGACTACGATGATTACGTGGAACAACGAGCGCGGCGGCAGGCGGCCACGGTCCCTCCGCCGAAGCCCAGGTTGAAAGAGCCCGCCCCCAGGCCTGCTTCCACGCGTCCGCGCAAGATCTCCTTCAAGGAGGCGCGGGAGCTCGAAGAGATCGAAACCCGGATCCTCGCGGGTGAAGCCGATGTCGCCCGGCTGGAGGCGATCTTCGCTGCCCCCGATTTCCACCGCACTCACGCCATCCAAACCAATCAGCTCGTGGCCGAACTCGCGGCCGCCAAAGAACGCGTCGCCCGCCTCTACGCGCGCTGGGAGGAGTTGGAAACGCTCAAGGCTGGCGAGTTGCCGCGGTGACGATCAGTCGCCCAAACTGACCACGGATCGCACGGATCGCACGATGGGAAAGAGCGCATTTATCCGTGTTATCGTCGGGACCGACTTTTTGTTGTCCGTGAAGCTCCCGCCTGTCGATCCGATTCCTATGGGGCCTTGATTACCCCGGCAGATGATTTCCTGTCACGCCGTTGGCGTGGTGCTGGCGAAAGCGACAGGCTACTTGGTTGCCAAACGTTCAACGTTCAATTCAACCAACAGGACCTAGCAACCAGCAACCAGGAACCAGCAACCAGCAACCAGCAACCAGCAACCAGCAACCAGCAACCAGCAACCAGCAACCAGCAACCCTGGTCAAACGCCCGCGAGCGCTGCCCTGATAGGAAAGTTCGTGCTCGTCCGTGCGGTACCAGGTCAAAACACCAGTAACCTATGATGCCGGCGGAAACGTTCCACTCGATTTAATCCGGTAATTTGCAGGTTTATGTTCGTTTCGGGCCGGGAGTGGGGATTTACTGGTGAAGAACATGATGACAGACAGCCAACAGTTACTCGCCGAGTATGGCGCGCACGGGTCGGAAGCAGCCTTCCGCGAATTGGTTGCGCGCTACATCGACCTGGTTTACTCGACCGCGCTGCGGTTGGTGGGTGGTGATACGTATTTGGCGCAAGACGTCGCCCAGACGGTCTTTATCAGCTTGGCGAGAAAAGGTCCCACGCTTTCGGGCAAAGTGATGTTGGGCGGCTGGCTCCATCAACACACCTATCACGTGGCGACTCGCGCTGTGCGCAACGAGCGGCGGCGTCAGATGCGCGAACGCGTGGCCGTAGAAATGAACACACTACAGGACGATTCCGGGGCGACGACCTGGCGGCAATTGGCCCCCGTTCTTGACGAAGCCATCACTCAACTCGGCGAGGAAGATCGCACCGCCATTGTGCTCCGGTTCTTTGAGCAGCGCGATTTCCGTTCGGTCGGCGAGGCATTGGGCGGCACACCCGATGCCGCCCGGGTGCGTGTGAACCGGGCGCTGGAAAAATTGCATGGCCTGCTCAAACAACGCGCGGTCGCCATCTCCGTTGGCACCTTGGGCAGCGCACTCACGGTCGGAACAGTCTCGGCGGCGCCGGCCGGACTCGCGACCGCGATCGCCCACACCGCCTTGGCGGGCGTGGCGGCCGGAACTGGAACCACTCTTCTTTTGAAACTTATGACGGCAACCAAACTCAAATTCGGACTCGCGGCGCTGGTCGTGGCTGGCACAGCGACGACTCTGTTGATTCAGCATCAATCAAACGTCAGCGTGCGTGGGGAGAACCAATCGTTGCGGCATCAAATCGCCCAACTCCAAGCCGAGAATGACGGTCTCTCCAATCAAGTTGCTTCCAGGCGGGGCACTTTCGTTCCCAGGCTGCCGGAACCGGCCGGGCCAACCGCTGTGCCGACCAACTCGAACTTGCCGGCAGAGTTGAGACAATCCCGCAATCTCTACGCGCTGCTTACCAACAAGACAACCAAGCTGAGCGCGGCTCAGGTCGAGGCGTACCTCAAGGCGAATCGACGCAACGCGGCCAGTCTGTTGGCGGCATTTCGCACCACCGAAGATCCGGCCCTGCTGCAGGAAGCGATGCAGACCTATCCGAATGATCCGCAAGTCGGTTTTGAGGCGGCCATTCGAAAGGAGGCGTCTCCCGCGGAGCGCCGCCAGTGGCTGGATATCTTCAAGCAGTCCGCGCCGGACAACGCGCTGGCGAATTACCTTTCGGCGCTGGACTGGTTTAAAGCCGGCCAGACCGAGCAAGCCTTGCAGGATCTAAGGTCCGGCGAGTCCAAACCGCAGTTTCAGGATTATTCCCTGGACCGCGTGCAGGCGGACGAAGAAGCGTACCGCGCGGCCAACTATCCGGTGGCGGACGCCAAGGTGGTGGCGACGGCGCACCTGTTGCTGCCGCAGCTGGCGCAAGTTCGAGACTTGGGACGCAATGTCCTTAACCTGGCCGATTCCTACCAGCAGGCTGGCGATGAAACTGCGCGGCAGGCGGCCTTGGAGATGGCGGTGCGTCTGGGGCGCCGTTACAGCGAGGCCGGCGCGGGAGAAATGCTGATTGCCCAACTGGTGGGCATCAACGTCGAGCGCCTGGCCCTGGGCGCACTGGATCCCAACGCCGCTTATGACGCGAACGGACAGACCGTCCAGGAAAGACTCGATCACCTGGCCCAACAGCGCGCCGCGTTCAAGCAACTCAGTCAGCAGGCCAATCCGCTGTGGGAAATGATGTCCGATCAGGATTGGATCAGTTACCACAACCGTTCGGCGACTTTCGGGGAGGGACAAGCGATGCGCTGGCTGGTCGCCAAGTACGGGCAGCAGTGAGCCAGGGTTCGGGGTTCGGGGTTCAAGGTTCGGGGTTCAAGGTTCGGGGTTCAAGGTTCAAGGTTCAGGGTTCGGGGTTCAAGGTTCAGGGTTGGGGGTTCAGGGTTCAGGGTTCGGGGTTCAGGGTTCAGGGTTCAGGGTTCGCAACCAGCAACCAAGAGAGTCCACCTAGGCATTTATGCGATGGGGAATGTTCGTCTTCGGCGCGACGGTTCAACTTGTCACCTGTATCGGTAGTGTGGCCCAGACTGACCCTCCGCGCCTGACTGGAATCATGGCCATGCCGGATCGGACGGTTTGGCTGGCGGTGGCCGGCAATGCGCCAGCCATCTTTTTGCCCTATTATGATCTCCATCCATTGGAGGCTTCGACTAACGCCGTGGATTGGGCGCCGCTAACAATTTTGCTGCGCACAAACAATTCGGCCAATCGCGCAGCTTATCTCGATTTCGATGCGGTCCATCACGTGGCGCGCTTTTACCGCACGTTTGGCAGTCATCTGCCCACGCCTTTCCCGAAACCGACCGGGCCATACATCACGGGCACAACTTCCGTCTTGTTGACGGATCCCTCGCGGACCAATCGCTACAATGTGGCTACGAACAGTTCGTTCATGGTCACGGTCTGGTATCCGGCGTTGCCGCTGCCCGGCAGCCTGCCCGGCCCGTACCTCGAGTCGAAGCTGGCGCCGTCCTTGGCTGGCTTATACGGGGTAAGCCAGACCGTGCTCGCCGGGCTGCGTTCCTACGCGCGCGCCGCCGCTCCGGTGGACACCAGCGCGGCTCCTTATCCGGTCGTGCTTTATTCGCATGGGTTCAGGGTAGGTCGGCGTGATAACACCGATAAATGCGAGGAACTGGCCAGCCACGGCTATGTCGTGGTCGCGGTCGATCACGCCGATTGTCTCGCCACGGTTTTCCCCGACGGCCGGTTGTTGTCGACCACGATCTCAAGTTTCTCGGACGCCCTCTTTCAAAGCAACGTGGAGGATCTCCGATTCGTCCTGGAAGCGTTGACGAGATGGAATGGGGACGATCCGATTTTACGTGGGTTGTTGGATCTGCAACGCATGGGCACGATGGGTTGGTCGTATGGCGGGGGTGTGGCCGCGGAGATCGGCCGAACCGATGCGCGCGTCAAAGCAGTGGTCCTGCTGGATGCTTATCTGCAAAACGCTCATGACGTCGCCTGGCTCGGAATCCAAAAGCCGTTTCTCGGCATCTACAATGCCACCAGCGCTTTCAGGACCCCCTTTGATCAAGCTACCCAAGACGCTTACTGGATGAACATCAGCAACACCATCCATCAGCATTTCGCCGATTGGCGCGGCTGGCTTGCTTCGCCGACCGACGCGGGTCGCCGAGCGGCCGTCGCCATGAATGCATGCATGATCTCCTTCTTCGATAAATATCTCAAAGACCAGGACGACCATTTGCTGGATGGCCCGACCAGCACGTATCCTGAGGTGATTAATTTCGGCAGGAAATAAGCGGGAGTGTCTGCTGGTTGGTGGTTGCTCGTTGCTGGTTGCGGCCCGAAGTACTTGTTTAGCGTGATCTGCTGTAGCGGCGGTCTGTGACCGCCGTTCGTTCTACGCAATAACCTGCTTTGCGCCGACGGGAAAGTGCTTCTGCTGGGCGGAATTGACCCTGATCCCGACTTGGGCTGGATCTTCTGCTCTGACGGCGCGGAGAACTGGAAGAGGATCACTGCGAGACGAACCGATAGAACTGGTGCGGATAAGCGGGGGCGTTGGTGTCGGTGAAGTGCACAATGCCGTCGGTGCCGGCGCTGGCGCTGCCCAGGTCGGCCCAATTGGGGAAGTTGGTCGTGGCCTGGAATCGGCAGAGCTGGCCGGGTGTTGCAAAGAACTGAATTGCTACACGTAGAGGTGACTGCCCAGAGCACGTAAAGCAACGGTCTCCGGGAGGTTAAAACCAGTGTCCGGGAAGGTTGATGTCCAGCCATGGCCGCCCTCAGCATGCACGCAGCGTTTGTGGTGCTAAACACGTACGGTCCGAAGGGCCGCCAACAACCAGCAACGAGTAACGAGCAACCAGGAACTAGGAACCAGCAACCAGCAACCAGCAACCAGCAACCAGAACGCGAGCTTACGCGCTCACAAACTTGAGCACCCTGGTTTTCTCTGCGCGTTTACGCTGGTTCTCGTCGAGGATCCTTTTGCGCAGCCGCAAGAACTTGGGGGTCGCCTCGACATACTCGTCGACATCGATGTATTCGAGGGCACGTTCGAGGCTGAGTTTGAGCGGCGGATTGAGCTGAATGCCTTTGCCGTCGCCCTGGCTGCGCATGTTGGTCAGCTTCTTTTCTTTGACCGGATTAACGGGGATATCATTTTCGCGCGCATTTTCGCCCACGATCATGCCGACATAGACGGCGTCGCCCGGTTCGATCAGCAAACGGCCGCGTTCCTGGATCATATTTAAGGCGTAAGAGGTCGCTTCGCCGGAATCCATGCTGACCAAGGAACCATTTTTGCGCGCGGCAATCTCACCGCGGTCGGCGCCGTACTCGTGAAAGAGATGGCTCATCACGCCGAGTCCGCGGGTGATGTTCACCAAGTCGGTCTCGAACCCGATCAGGCCGCGCATGGGGATGATGGCTTCGACGGACATTTGGTTGCCCACGTGATTCATGCTGGTGATCTGGGCTTTGCGGAAGGAAAGGTTTTCCATCACGACTCCGAGGTTTTCGCTCGGGACTTCCACAAAAAGCTTTTCGATGGGCTCGAGCGGATTGCCCTGAGCGTCGCGTTTCCAGAGCACTTCCGGGCGCGAGACCAGCACTTCGTGACCTTCGCGGCGCATCTGCTCGACCAGAATGGCGATCTGCATCTCACCGCGGCCGCTCACGGCGAAAACTTTCGGGTCCGGCGTTTGCGCGATGCGCAAGGCCACGTTGGTGCGGGCTTCCTTGACCAAACGTTCCCAAAGATGCCGGGCCGTGACCAACTTGCCATCGGTGCCGCCCAAGGGCCCGTCGTTGACGGCGAATTCCATCTGAATGGTTGGCGGGTCGATCGGGATGTAGGGCAGAGCGCCGCGTTCGGGGCCGTCGGCGATGGTTTCGCCGATGAACACTTCTTCGAACCCGGTGATGCCAATGATATCCCCCGCGTGGGCTTCCTCCATCTCGATGCGTTTTAAGCCTTCGAAATGATAGATCATGGTGATCTTGCCCTGGCCGACGCGTCCATCGCCATGCAGACAGCAGGCTTGTTCCCCGACTTTAACTTTGCCGGCCACGATCTTGCCGAACGCGATGCGGCCGAGGTAATCGCTGTAATCGAGGTTGGCCACGAGCACTTGGAATCCATCGCCGGCGCGGGCGCGGGGCGGCGGGATATGCTTCACGATGGTATCGAAGAGCGGTTCCATGGTGCCGCTGGCGTGGTTGAGTTCGAGTTTGGCGTAACCGGCCTTGGCGCTGCAGTAAACGAAGGGGAAATCGAGCTGTTCGTCGGTGGCATTGAGAGCCATGAACAGTTCGAAAACCTGATCGAGAACCGCCTTGGGATTGGCGTTCTCGCGGTCGATCTTGTTGATCACGACGATGGGTTTGGCCCCGGCTTCCAGGGCTTTGCGCAGCACGAAACGCGTCTGCGCTTGCGGACCTTCGGCGGCATCCACTACCAGCAGCACGCCATCGATCATGTTCATGATCCGTTCCACTTCACCCCCAAAATCGGCGTGGCCAGGCGTGTCCACGATGTTCACGTGGTAATTCTTGTATTTGAAGGCGGCGTTCTTAGCCCGGATGGTGATGCCTTTCTCGCGCTCGAGATCCATCGAATCCATGATCCGTTCCTCGCTCGCGATGGCCTGGTTGGCCCGAAAGGTGCCGGACTGTTTCAACAGACAATCCACCAACGTCGTTTTGCCGTGGTCCACGTGCGCGATGATCGCGATGTTCCGAATATGCTGCATAACATCTCTATTTTTACAATCGAGCCGCGTAGAGTGCGCCTTTGCTCAGAAAGGTCAAGACCGCAGATATGGAGGCATGAGAGAGGAAATCGGCCCATTCCGCACTCCGCATTCCGCTCTCCGCCCTGGGAAGGCCCGGAGATGGACGCAGATTTCCGCAGATTGGTGCATAAACGGGACCGCTAACAATGACTAATGCTGGTCAAAACCTGCGGGACATGATCGAGCAAGCACACAAGCCCGGCGCGTTCGATAACGATCAAATGTCGAACGTCGAAGATACGACCCCAAGAACCGCCTGCTTAGTCATCGGCACTCGCAGGTCGAGCATCAGATGCGCTCCAGCACTTCGACGGCCTCTGAGCGAATCGTCTTTCCCTTTTCCAGCTTGATCTGGCTCTGGCGCAAGACCCAGACCGGGCGAGTCGATCCCGCCAGCGTCGCATAGCCGGAGCGGGCTTTGTGCTGTTTCAGCACAGCCTCGATTTCCGCACCCAGACGGCCATCCAGCCACTGCGCTGCGTCGCGCATGTTTTTGAGGGCCGGATCTGCGGCGATCTTGCTGTAAACGGCATGTTGCAGGTATTCGCGACTGACGGCGATCAACGCGGCCTCCGTTTTGCCGTGGAACATGCTGACCGGGTACACCCAGACCCGCGAGTCGGCCACGAGCGCCTCCTTCACCGCCTTTGGCGCGAGGTCGCTCAGCCGTTTTGGATCGGGCGGCTCACCCTGTGCGAGGGCCACTGGTTCACTCGGTCGCTGACAGACGCTCTCGAAATTGCAGACCCGCGCCGGGAGGACGAACGGCTGGCTGGGGGCGCTCCAGAAATAGCAGTTGCCCGGAATGGGTTCGCCCCGGATGAACTCCAGAATGTCTTCGCTGAAATAGGCGTTGTGTCGTTTGAGCGTTTGGAGGTCGCCCTCGTTCAGCAGGTGCAGCACGAAGAAGTTGTCGCCTTGACTGATAATCTGGTTGGAGATGGAGCTTGGCTGCTGGGTGACCAGGATGCAGCCCAGCCCGTACTTGCGGCCTTCCTTCACCCAGCGCACGAATACGTCGCGGTCGTCGAGCGTCCGGTCACCCAGCATGGTCTGGGCTTCCTCCAGCACGGTCAGGCAGCGCACCGTCTTGCCCGCCATGTCGGTCAGGTGCCGGAGATTGTGCTGGAAAATGCGCCGCATGAGCATCCCGGTGATGGCCAGACCGTCCTCGCTGCCGAGCAACGACACGTCGGCGATCACGACCCGGTTTCGCTTAAGTTCCTCGATGAGGTTTTTGCCAAGGGTCGCGCGCGACTGGTGCAGTCGCCGGATGGGAGGCACCAGATTATTTTTGATCGCTCCGAGGCTGACATCTTCCTTGCGGGGCTTGTAGCGTAGGTGTTTCGCGATCTGCTGCTCGTCGGCTGCGTACTCGTCCTTGGCCAGCAACTCCACCAACTCTCTCCATGCCTCCCACTTGAGGCTGCGCAACAGATTGGCGAACACCATGTCCTGCTTCTCTGCTGGGATGAAAGACGCCACGATGTCCTGCGGCGGAAAGTCGCCGAAATCTACGTACACGCTGCCCTTGACGATGTGTCCGTAGGCCGGCTCGACCGTCCGGTTGGTGTAGAGGGAAATCCGGTCGCGCAGCGCGGGCACGTTGACCAGCCCCGGACGACCGTGCGCATCGGGCAGCGCGTATTCGCCTTCAGGATCGAAGATCAGCAGGCCCACGTCCGGCGGCGAGGAATAAAGCTGGGACATGAGGTACTTGATGAGGTTGCTCTTGCCGTAGCCTGCCCGCGCAAAGACAAAACTGCGCCTGCCCTTCAGCCTCCCGACGCTGAACCGCACGGGCACGCTCTTGAGTTCGCGCTGCCCATAGACCAGATGCCCCAGGGGGGTGGCGGTCGGGTCGTCTTCAAGACCCACATTGCAGAGGAAGGCGAGGGCCGCATCGGAGGGAGTCCGCACCTTGCTGCCCAGCGTGACGAAGGCCCGTTCGCCCACGGAGAACTTGAACCTGCCTGCGCCGGAGTCCAGTTGCAGGTGACCCAGCAACTGTATCTTGAGGTTGTAGCGCAGCATCTGGCGCATGAGCGCAGCGGGCACCGCGTCGTCGGTCTTGGCGAGGTCGCCGAGGTAGGCGTCACCGCGGTTCGTGGCCAGTTGCCCGGCGGCGTGGTAGCGACTGACCCGGCCCACCAGCGCCTCGTGCGCAGTCAACTCTACGAGCAGGAACTCGCCGAATCCCGGCAGGCCGCGTTCCTGATGGGGCACCACCACGTCCACTTCCAGTTGATGCGGCATGGGGGAAAAGCCTTTCAGGAGGCCCACCGCCGGGCTGCTTGCGTAAAGTTCAGGTTTCATCAGTATTGTCTTCGTCGGCTCCTTGGGCCAGTTGTTTGCCCAGCAGCATGAGATGCCGCGCCGTGTGCGCCACCGCCGGATCGCGCTCGCTCACTTTTTGCAGGAGCAGGGATTCGAGCATCTCGATTTCCAGTCCGCCCATGCGGGCGTGCTTGTGCGCCTCCACCAGCGCGTGAGGGTACCCGCGCACCGGAAAACTCGCGTGCGCAGATTCCTGAAGCAGCGACATCGCTTCATCGACCCGCGCCTGCTGCCACGACGCGATGTCCACTGGCATCAGGGGAACGCCTTCGCCCCGGTCAAGCCGGGCGATGTGGAGCGATCCCATTGCCCGGCTGCCGATCCAGCGGTACTGGGCGGGCGCGGCTTCGCGTTCCAGTTCGGCAGGGACAAAAAGGTATGCCGGTTCCCCATCCTTGAAGCTCTCGTTCAACCCCAAGGCAACGGACAGATAGCTCAGCACCCGCGACCGCTTCGCCACGCCGACCAGCAGATGACCGTGCTTGGCGGTCAGCGCCTCGAACTTCTCCCGCAGCCGCTGGAACACCGCGTCCGTCAGCAGCACGCTCCGCAGCAGGCCGTCGCGGATCAGGAGCTTGACCGGCGGCTGGCTGGCGAGTTTCAGCAGCGCCGCCCATTCCATCAGTTCCCGCAGCATCGACAGCAACTGGCTGCGCTGAAAATCCGAGCCGGGCATTAGCTGGTTCCAGTCAAGTTGCAGGTATGTGAGGAACCGCTGGAGCCGCTGGTTGGACTGAAAGAAGAAACGCAGGATTTCCTCCGGCATCAGCGACTGGGCAACGAAATCCTCGAAGTAGACCTCGCCGCGACTGTCCGCCACCCGGATCACCTGCAACTGTATCGGTTCGAGGCTGAGCTTGTTTTCGCCACCGTCGGTGGCCACCGTGGCCACCACCGTCAGCGGCTTGGCGTTGGCCGGACGGGTCGGAATCGCCGTTGGCCGCAGTTTTGCCAGCCGCTTCTGGGTCGCCGACAGTTGAGGCCATTCCTGATTCAGAGCCAGTTCGAGGCTCCGTTGCAGCCGCTCCAGCCTTTCGGTCGTGACGTGCATCCGGGGCCGAATTGTACGTGCGGGGCGTGCAAGCTGACAGAGAAAAGCTTACCGCGCCGGGAGAGGCAGTTCACCCCACTCGAATGGCTTGAGCCGGGCCAGCGCATTCGACTCTGTTGCGAGCGCTCACTCGCGAACGCAGGGCCGGAACGCGCAGAACACCCCGGACGCCACGACTGCAACCGACGCACCTAAACCGGCGAAGCTCTGGCGCGAGTCGGCGAGCGCCACTAATTCCCAGTTGGCCCGCCCTTGGTGCAGCCACCTGCTCCCCGCCGTTGAGGCCGCGTTACCGTCGCTGCTCTTGCGCGCGCTTCACGTGTGATCGATCTCTTAGGCGCGCGGCAGGCGCACTTTTGCCAGGTAGATGCTCGTTTTGCCCTCGTGCGACGAGTAGTAACTGACCCAAAGCAATTTCTGGTGCCAGACCAGCCCCGGGTAACTGCAATCACCGCCAGACGGCAGTTTGACAAACTCGGTCAACTTTCCCGTCACCGGATCCACCCAACATAACGAGGTGCGAACGGTCCCGTCGTAAAGACGCACCCCGGCGACCAACCGACCGTCCGGCAATTGAAGCAGGTGCGGCCCGCCGATCTTCATGCCGACATCTTTCCATTGCCAGGCGGTGTAAGGCGGCTGGGCGGTGCCCAATTTCCCGGTGCCCGGGTTACCGTCGCGGCGCAACAGGCACAAGGCGGTCCGGTCAGGCAGAAACACGATCGATGTTTCGTTGGGATAACCCTCATCGAACAAGGTGGCAACGAGAGGTTCGAAGTGGCGGCCATCTTCGCTGCGATAGAGCCGGACAAACCGTTCGCCCAACGTATCGTAGCCGATGCTATAAGCGGTTTTCTTGAACCAGGTGGTGCGCCAAAGCCATTGATTCGGATCGCCAATCACGACGGGTTCCGTCCAGGCCTGGCCGTTGGCCGAGAACCAAGCTAATGATTGATGGCGGGCGGACGCCGGCTGAGCCAGGGCCGCGGCGCCGCTTAACATCAATTCGCCACGCGGCGTGATAGTGATCTTGGCATCGCGCAGGTCGCCGTTGGTGCAGGTCAATAAGGCCGCGGAGGTCCACCGCTCCCCATCTTTGGACCGGATCACGCGCAACGCGCCATCGGGCGACACGTGCGCATTGCCTTCGCGAAAGACGCACCAGAATTCGCCTTTGAAACGGATCAGGTCGGTGAACGCGTTATGCGGGGCGCGATCCCAGATCCGGCGCGCTTCGACCGCCGCGGGCATTGGGTCAGGAGATTCTGCGGCGCCGGTGTCTGTCCAGGGAAACAACGACATCCAGAGCAACGTTGCCAGCCATGGCGACGGAGGCCGGCTGATCCGGAGCGGGCCGTGGTGGGGTATCGCATGACGACGGGTGGATGCATTCATACTTTTATCAACGTCGCGTCAGCCACGGCCAGATCGACTTTCCAGGCCGGTTCAGTCGGGCAACCCAGGAACCGTCGGGCGAATTCGGCAAAGCGGTCTGGTTCATCGGTGACAAACGGTTGGATCACGCCGGCCCGCCGACGGCGCGAGCGGAGTAACAATTGAAGATGTTCCAAGCGTTCCCGCACAAAACGGGCGCAACTCTCCGCCGAATCGACCAAGGCCACGCCCCGGCCCAGGACCGCGCGGATGGCTGGTTTGAGGAGCGGATAATGAGTGCACCCGAGAATCAGCGTATCAATCCGCCGGCGCCGCAGGGGCCCGAGGTATTCGCCAAGGATCTCGCGGGTCACGCGATGGTTCAGCCAGCCTTCTTCGACCAGAGGAACAAGGAGCGGACAAGCGCGCGCGAACACTTTCACCGCGTCATTGCGCGCGAGCAATCCGTTGCTGTAAGCCTTGCTGCGAATGGTAGCGCCCGTGCCGATCACACCGATTCTGCCGGCGTGCGTCCGTTCCAGGGCGGCGCGGACTCCGGGCAGGATGACGCCGAAGATGGGGACCTCAAATCGTTCCTGGAGGGTGGGCAGGGCCCAAGCGGAGGCGGTATTGCAGGCGACGACCACGGCCTTGACGTTCTGTTGCAGCAGGAACCGGGTGTCTTCGCAAGAAAAGCGCACCACGGTGCTGGGGGATTTGGTGCCGTACGGCACGCGCGCCGTGTCGCCCAGATAAACCAAATCTTCGTGCGGCAGAACCCGGCGAATCTGGCGGACCACGGTCAATCCGCCGATGCCGGAATCAAAAATGCCGATGGGCAACTCGGACGAGTTCATTTGCGTTCCACGATCCGTTTGTAGGCCAGCACGCCGTCGACGACCGCTTGAGCAAGGGGCCGGCGGAGGGCGGGATCATAAATCCGTTTGGCGTCGCCGGCGTGAGTCATGAAGGCGGACTCGATCAGCACGGCGGGCATTTCCGCTTCACGCAGGACCTGGAAGCGGGCGCGTTTGACCCCGCGATCTTCCATGCCGAGCTTTTCGGTGACCGCTTTTTGGATCTGGAATGCGAGCAACATATTTTTGGCATCGAACCGGTTGCCCGAATAAGGGCCCGCGCCGGCGCCTTCACCGCGGGCGTTGGTTGAACTGGCACGCACTGGAGTCATGCAGTAGACCTCCGTGCCTTTGACCGTCGCCGCGCCCGGGCCGTCCGCCGAATTAAAATGCAGACACAGGAACAAGTCGGCGCCGCGGCGCCGCGCCAGCTCGGTGCGCACCGGCAGATCGAGGGTGCTGTCGCCATCGCGCGTGAGACTGACTGTAAAACCCGCTTTGGTGAGGGAATCGGCCACTTCCTTGGCGAAGCTGAGGGTGAATTGTTTCTCCTGGCGTTTGCCCTCTTGATTGCCGGGATCACGCCCGCCATGGCCGGGATCCAGGACAATGGTTCGAACCGGCCGGTTGGCCAGGTTGCGCGGGGGAGCCACGATCGGGTTTAACGCGGTGACCACATCGCTGGCGCCCAGGTAGGCGGAGCCGTTCTTGAACGCCACCGGATACGAAAGCCACACCGTGGTTCCCTTCAGCGTCGCCTTGCGGTTGTCGACGGTAAAAGCGAACACGCCGGAACCCAGACTGACTTTCACTTCCTGATGCGGAATCGTCCAACGCGCGGTCCCTCCCTGTTGCCGCGCCCAGTCGTCCAAGCGCACGTATTCGCGGCCGAAAAGGTTCGTGCGCGGCAAGCGCGATGAGAACACCTGCGCGTCGGCCCCCGGAACCATGGCCAGGGCCAGGGCCACGGCTAGGCCAAGCTTCATCGCCAACTTCATGCGCGCGCAATGTGCCCAAGGACCGAGGCAGAATTCAATACTGGGTTTCGCCCGCCGGACTGGCGTCCCGGATGAGCCACAGTTTGGTTAGCGCCTCGTCGTAAGCCTGCCGGGCCGCCGCGCGCTCGTTTTCCGCAATGCGCTCCCGCCGCTGTTCCCAAAGGCGCTCGATCGTTTCAGCGACCCACCGGGCGCTGGCTTGAGAGACGTGAATCGGCGCGTCTTCCAGCAGAACGTTGACCGGATTAGTGTGCAGCTGCGGAAACTGGCGCAGGGCCACCCAACTGCTTCGGCGGACCGGCACCCGCCAGCGCAGTTCGTGCAGTTGCCCGTCCGCCGGGACGGAATTGGAGGAGACCACGTTCCCATTCATCACCAACTCCACCAAACGATCCCCGCCGGAGGCCAATTCGCGGCGCCGGGGCCCATGCAACGTCACGCTATCTCCAGTCAACCGCCGGCCGTTGGGCACCGTGACCAAGCCTTGCGCGACGGTGCGCGGCGTGGCGGGGGCGAAAATGACCTGCGCTCGAATCTCCACCTCCGCGGCCACCGGCAACCGAACGGGTTCGTAGCCCGGAGCAACCCCTTGCACGGTGAAAAGCGGCGCATGCGCGAAACCATCCGAGACATAAGAACGGCCTAAGGCCAGGGCCTGGCACCAAGCGGTGAATTCGATCTGCTGGCGGCGGCCCAACTGGACATAGACGCGCCCTTGACCCACGCGCTCTCCGCTCATGCAGGGAAAATCCGTCTCACCGCTCACCTTGAGAGCAAAGCCACAATTCAACAGGTGATACCACATGTTCCATTCCTGGATGCGGGCCGTGTCCATGGCGCTGATGAAATCGCAGGCGCCGGCCGCGACGGTGACGCCGATTTCCATCGCGCCCACGCCATTCATTTCCGGGATGGCAAAGTTGGGCAAACGTTCGGCGGCCAGTTCATGGGCTGCCCACAATTCTGCCTCGCTCAGGAAGCCATCCCGGTCGGTGTCTGCCTCGGACCAGCGCACCGGCAACAGCAGTTTTCCCGCTAAGGCTTCCGCCCGGCTCAACAACCCATCGCCATCCCGGTCCAGCCGCGTGAGCAACCGGCGGGTGGCCGATTGGCTGTTTATTTCCAGGCCGCTGGCGGCGTGAGCATACCCGGTGACGCCGCCTTGGGCCTTGGCCCAACGCAGGACCGGCAAGGTCCAGGTGGGCCAACCACGGGCTTTGGTGCCGTCCGATCCGGGGTAGGTCTGGTCACGGAGATTAAGCAGACAGACATGGCCCAGGGCTTCCGAGCCAAAGCCGCTGATCTCGAGGTCGTACTTCATCAGGGTCAACGCCTCACTGAGTTGATCGGTGCTGGGGCGAAAGAAACGCCTTTGATAATCGAAGCAGGGTCCCCAGGTCAGAACGCAGCCGACATTTAATCCTTCTCCGATCACTTGCCGGAACATGTCGCGCGGGGTGACCCCTTCGGTCGGACTGGTGTAATGAGCGCACCCGGCGCCATGGATATGATGATCGCCGCAAAAGAAACCGTAGTCGGCCGCGTTAAACCAGCGTTCCAGGCGAAACTCCAAATCGGCACGGGGCGCGCGCGGGACGAGCACCTCCTTGCGGAGCAACCGGTATTCCGGACCGCGATGGTATTCCACCTGGAACTGGCCGGGCGGGAGCAGGATTTGCTCGCCATCAGCCCGATACACCTGCGGTTGGAAATAAAAATCCGGCGCCAACCGTTTGGCCTGAGGCGGGAACACGTGTCCCGCCGCATCTCGAAACGTGAAGGCAGCGGTGGTGGGTTTTCCGTCGTGGTCACGCACGCGCAGGTGGACGGGCACGGCCGGTTGGACCTCGAGGAGCACCGGCACGTCGGCGCGAAAGCCGAGGTCCGGTGTGCCCAAGCCAACATCAAACGCCACGGTCGCTTCGTGTTGGCCCGGTTCGCTGCTATACAATAAAGCCAGAGCATACTCGACCTCCGCGCCGCTCAACTCGGGAGTCATGGGCGAACGGCCGTACCATTCCACTTCCAGGAAACGATGGGCGTCGGCGGTTTTCACCTCGGTTTCGCGCAGCGGCCCGCGTTGCATGCGCTGGGCGCTCAGCGGGGTCATGCCGGCGTAAACAGGGCCAGCTTGAGGGCTGCTGAGGCGCAGTTCCTTCGTGACGGTGCTGTGATTGACGATTTTGAGCAGGACGGGCGTGAACCCGGCCTGTTGCAGGATGGCCCGGGCGGGGCCGCGGCGCGCTTTCACACGGGATTCCGGGTTCAGCTCGACCAAGAAGAGCGCCTGCGCATCGAGCAACTCCTGCAAGCGAGCCGCGCCTTGGGCAGCGATGGCGGCTCGCACTTCTGCGGCGCTGGCCGCCGGCCACGGCGCGCCCAGGAACTCCAGCGCGTCCAACACGCGCTGAACATTAGCGGCCAATGGTTGGCCGGCGGTTGGAACAACCGGCAGAGCCTCCGCGGCCTCAACCCGAACGTGGCCCGGCCAGCACAGAAGCAGGCTGCTCAAGAGAAGCCAACAGGACAAACTCCTCTGGATAGCTTCCACCTGCACATGACGTGCACGCGCATTGGGGCCATGAACTTTCACCGAAAAAGAGCCCTCACCCCCAGCCCCTCTCCCACTCGCCTCGGCGAAGCCTCCGGCGTAGCCAGGGTCCGATGGGAGAGGGTGGCCGCAGGCCGGGTGAGGGTCAGGTTCATGGATAGGATGAATGGCAGGCCAATTCACGGCGAAAAGAATCAATCAATTCCGATCGGGTTGCCCGGGCTCCACCGCTGCACAAGCCCGGCGTAGATATTCTTCGTAAGCCCATTCTCCGCTGGAACCAGTCTGGCGAGTGATAACCAGATCGAGACTCGGCACGAAGGCGATCAGTTGGCCGCCAGAACCCGGCTTCCAGCGAGCGTCTTGTGGGATGCCTTTCCCGCTCCGGGTGCCGCCTTCACCGGTGAGTTTGGCGGGAAGTTCCCATCCGTGCGAGAACGTCTGCGGGTTGAGTCCCCATCGCATTTCTTTGGTCTGAACGGTATGAGTTGGGGCGGCCGTTTCGGCGATGAACCAGGCGGGAATGACCTGGCGCGCCCCCCAGCGGCCTCCACGCGACATGCAGTAAGCAACGCGAGCCAGGTCGCGCGCGGGCATACCCAGACCGTGGGTCGGATGCCGCCCAATCTTCTCGCCGCCATCAAAGAACTGAAACCACCAATGCTCGATCCCAATCGGTTTAAAGAGCGCGTCGATGGCGTATTGGTCGTAAGGCCGTCCGGTGACGGTCTCACAGACCAGGGCGGCGTGATGGAACGCGTGCGTGGAATAACCGCAGCCTTGACCGGGATCGAACGCCAACTTCTGGGTGCGCGCGTCCCGGGTCAACCCCAGAATATATTCCCAGGAGCCGTCGTTGGGCGCGCCCGTGGCCTCAGGACAAAGGCCGGAGGTGTGATTCAACAATTCCCGCACCGTGATGCGGGCTTTGCGTGGGTCGCTCAAGGGCTCGGCCCAGGGAATGAATGAAAAAGCGGGATCGTCGAACGTGCACCGGCGCGGCAGTTGACCGCGTTGGCTTTCCTCGGCGGCGATGGCCAGGACCGTGGCGCAGACGGCTTTGGAGACGCTAGCCACGCGACGTGCATCGGTCTTCGCGCTGTTGCCACGTTCCACTTCCAGCACCACATAGCCATGCCGGATCACGATTGCAGCGAACGTGCGATCATCACTCTGGCGCAGCCACTCTTGCAACGCCTGGAGCTTGCCGGGATCCATCCCGGCGCGATGCCGGATGTCACCGGCTTCCTGCAGCGTGCGCCAGCCGCCTTTTGATTCCGGTTCCGGGAAGTAATTCGTCGACGCATCCGCCGCCAGGCTGGCGGCGATCACAGCGTGGTCCAGAGTCGGAATCAAAAACAGCCCCAGCGCCCAACCGATCAGCAGGAAACTTCCCGGACGGGAATGGTTAAGAAACCGGAGCGTGTGCATGGCCAGGGCCAATGGTTTGAGTGAGGACGCATCCTAGTTTTCCAGGTCCCGGTGGCAAGCCTGCAGGCATCCTGGCATTCGATCGGGTGTATTCAGGCACTGCCCCCGCACAAGGCAGCTCGGGGCGCGGCGAAGACACGGCGCCCTGCCACTTTCTCCGGAGCCAAAAACATTTGTTTGAAGCCCGATGCAATGGTCAACACCACGATCTGGGCCGGGCCCACACGCAAGCGGCCTAAAGGCCGCGATCCCGGAGGCGGTAACCAAATGCGCCCGTTTTATCGCGACGCATTCACGCGCTGCATTGTTTATCATGCACCCATTTTATCGGAGGCGCCTGACGCGTTGCCTGCTTTAGGCCGGCGTTCGCGCAAGCGTCGGGCGAAAAGGAACAAGACTCCCGGCCCGAAGGAGAGCAGCATGACGGAGATGCCGGTGGCAATACCCCAAAAGCTGACGAAGGGCGCGCAGCATTCCGTGCGGGAGCGCACCACGATATGGGACGGCACGGCGATGAGCAACTCGAGGATGCTTCCCCGCAGCAGCCATTTCATGGCACGCCGGACCAGCGTGTCCGGTTCGTCTGCTTTGGCGTAATGATAGAAGATCAATCCCCAAACCAGCCAGAAGAAGAGCAACAAGCCGATCAGATTGAGGATGGCCACCAATTCTTCTCCCAAGGGAATGCCCACTTGGGCCAGGCCGGCCCGCAGCATGGGGATGTGATTGGCCAGAAAAGTCAGCGCCGCAAATGGCACTTCCAAGCCATCGAACATCTTGTCTCCACGCCAGGCCGCGAGCACCGCAAAGATCGCGGCGAAGAACAGATTGGCCAGGAGAAAAGTAGCAGTGACAATCGTCAGCCGGATGCTGCGCCGGCCACGCGGGCGTCGTTCGATGGCTCGCACCGGCACGATCAGCAATAACACCTGGGCCGCCAGGAACACAAACAGCCAGACCCAATACCAGCCGTTGCGGAAGAGTTCCATGACCTCCCCGAAGCCGATTTCCCAACGCAACTCATGCTCCGGGGTGTGCCATTGCAACCCGCAGAGCAAGCACACCGGCAAGGTCAAGACCAGCAAAAACAACCCATACAACGTCACCGTGATCGCAGCCCACCGTTTCATGGGGAGCCGGGACCTCCGAAATCTTGGACGCGCATTGGGGCCATGAACCCACCCAATCTCACGTAGGAGCCGAGGTAACGAGGCGCTGATCTTTTTGCCGACGGATGCGTTCGGAAAGAATGAGCCTCCTGACGTCGGCTCCTACTTGATGGGGGGAGGTTCATGGGGAGCAAACACCTGCACATGACGTGCACGCGCATTGGGGCCATGAACTTCAACTGAAAAAGAGCCCTCACCCCCAGCCCCTCTCCCATCGGATGGGAGAGGGTGGCCGCAGGCCGGGTGAGGGTCAGGTTCATGGGGAGCGGTACCGCGCCAGGAAGCCAGGTTCGGTGCCGGCCAGATCCAGCCGCCGCTGCGCGGCCAGCACGCCGCCGTAGGTGCAGAGATCCTGCCCCAACATGCACAAACGCTCCCGGAAAACGTCCCCGACGATCTGGCCTTCCTGAACATCGGTCTTTTCCGAGAAGGCAACCGCATACGGAATCGACCAGGCATAACATTGCCGGGCCACCGTCCGGATCTGATCGCTGACGGTGAGGCCCTTGTCAGAAGAGGCCACCACGCTGGCAAACAGTTTGCCGGCAAACTCATGCCAGAAATGGTCGAGAAAGTTTTTCAAGGCGCCGCTCATGCACCCATGATAATCGGGCGTGCCCAAGACAAAGACATCCGCTTGCTCGACCCGCTCCCGCAACTCGAGGTAGGAGGGTTCGGCGTAGGCGGTACTGGGATTAAACAACGGCAGAGGAACCTCGAGCAGATCGAGAAAATGGACCTCACACCCCAGCGTGCGCAGTTGCTTGGTCAACGACTCCAACACTGCCCGCGTGGAAGAGGGCCGCTGCAGACTGCCGACCACAACCAGAACCTGTGGAGGCCGGGTTGACATGAGTGAGGCGGATGCAGTTGCGGAAAAGTTTCCGCGCGCCCAGCTGGGGTTATCGCGACGCCTTTTTCTTCGCAGGCAAGGCCGCTTCGATGGCGGGACCGAGGTTTTCGCCGCGGACCTCCCCTTCCCGCCCGAGGATCTCGCCGGTATCGCCGTTGATGAGGAGCATGAAGGGGATGCTGGACACCGCATAGCGCTGGGCAACCTCGGCCTGCCATCCCTTTCCGTCAGCGACCTGACGCCACGTCATGTTTTTCTGCTTCAGGAAGGCGGCCAACTTCGGGACGGTTTCGGCCTGATCCAAGCTGATGCCCAGGACTTCGAAACCGCGTTCGTGATATTTTTGGTAGTTCTGCACGACATTGGGAATTTCAGCCAGACAGGGACCACACCACGTGGCCCAGAAATCGAGCAACACGACCTTTCCTTTGTAATCCTCGGGGAACCTGGTTGACCCGCCATCGGTGGTTTTTGCCACGAAGGAGATGGCCTTGCGGCCACGGTTGAGATTGGGTGCAACGACGATCTCGGGAGCAGTTTTCGACGAACGCTGAAAACGGAACTCACCCTCGGCCGTCAGATCGGCCACTTCCCAGGTGGTGCCGCCGAGGTTAAACGGTTTGCGGACATCGACGCTCTCGCGCGTCAACTCGAAGGTCGAGTCGTCGTTAAAGTCGAAGAACAAACGCACGCCTGAAAATTCAGGGTCCTCCTCCCCTCGAAAATCGCCGCGGACATATTCATCCACCAAGGCAGCCCGATAGGTTTTGTCGCCAAGTTTCAGCCGGCCCAGCAAAAAGTATTCTCGGAAATAGTAGAGCTCATTGGGAACTCCCGCCGCGCCGTCGCTGCGATCCCGACGGCTGAAGCCCACTTGACCTTCGCGCGGCCCATGCTCAAACGGAAACGTCACTTTCGCTTCCCCGACATAGATCGAGACCATGGTGCCGGCGGATCCTGGCGTGGATTTTTTCGTCCAGGTGGCGCCTGGATCATTGGTGAAGTCGCCGTCGCCATTGCTATCGACGAAGAGCCGTGCCGGCCCGTTTTTGGGTTCATCGAGCAGCACCAGGCGCGATTCCTGTTTCTCGCGCGGGCCAATCCGGAGTTCGCCAAACCAGGCCGCCGTCACTCCTGGGGGCAGTTTCTTTGCCGAGCTTGGCGTGTTGGTGGAAACGGCGAGCCGCCGGGTAATGTGGCCCCCCAGCGTCTGGGAGGCTTCGGTGGCTTTCCACTTCAGGCTCAATTCTTCTTCCGCCAAAAGCTCCAGCGGACCCGCCCGCAAGAAGATCCAGATCACGATGGAGATCCAGATCGACCCGGCGCCAGCGGCGTGTTGGCGATGTGGACGAAATGGGGGACACGACCGTAATTGCATGCGTAGACAGGCTACTCAGGCTACTGCGGAAGCGCAACGGGTTTGTCACGCGGGTCACGCGGGTCACGCGGGTCACGCGGGCGGACGCATTCGGATGCTGCCCCCGGGATCGCGGCCTTTAGGCCGCTTCGAGATGGGGATCGGAGGAAGCGTTGAATTGAACAGTCCATGGCCCCCGAGGCGGCGGACGCTGAAGCGGCGTGAACGCCGCGTTCCGATGGGCGTTGGATCGCGGCCTTTAGGCCGCTTGCGTGCGGGCCCGGCCCAGATCGCGGGCAACTCCTTCGCTCGGGACGGTCCCACGCTCAAGCGGCGTGAACGCCGCGTCCAGCAGATCGCGCTTCCAAGGAACAGAAGCGTGATGACTTCTGCAGTGCTGTTCAGGCTGACCGCCACCGGGCCGTCCAGCATCCTACGCTACTCAATACGAACCTCCCTGAGCCGAATGTTTAGAAAAGGTGGCGGGGATGGGATGCTGGACAGCCTTGGTGGTACAACTCACTCATTAATGCCCCAACGGGGAGTGGGCATCTGGTGATACAAATCCTGCGAAAATGCGCCCGGCGGCGGCGTCACCCGCGGGGCTTCAGCCGGCAACGAGATGTCACGCGACGGCAGGCTGAGCGCAAAATTGTGGTTAAAAAAGTCCATGTGCGCCTGGCGCGCGGCCCGCCGCAGATAAGCCAGGGTTCGTTCGGCTTCCGGGGAGTGCTGATCGGCGCCGGCGATCAACGCCACCAAGGCGGATTTCCGATGGTCGCGGCGGGGCAGCCATTCTTCGAGCCAGGCCTGATGCGCAGGGAGCAACTCCGGACGCGCCTGCATCGAAATGATCACCATGTTCGCCTCGACGGCGGCATCGGCCGCCTGCTGGCACAAGGTTCGGTCGGTCAGATGATCGAATTTCCACCAGGAACATTGAAAGTCATAATCGTCGAGCAATTGTTGCGCGAGATGATCATAAAGATGCAGCGCGCGATCACGGGTCTGGCGATCCTCATACGCCACCACCAGATCGAAAGGGAACTTCGGTTCCCAATGCGAGGGCGAACTGCCTGTGCCGGCGGCCGGCGCCGCCGTTAAATCAGGCTCAGATTGAACCCGCGAATTCAAAAGAGAGTTTCTCATACGCTCACGGTCCACGTTGCTGTTGGTCTCGCCCACGTCTGTCTCCATTTGCCCAAAAGAGGCGGCGGTTCGCCGCGGCGCGCCGCCGGGACTCACAGAGTTGTCTTGGTTTGCCGGGCGCCAGCGCCAGTCTGAACAAGTCGGTTGTCCGCGCAACGTGAGCGATTACGGATTTTTTTCCTCGGGCCGACTACGGACCCGCTTTCGAATGCGGAGTGCGGACTGCGGACTGCGGACTGCGGACTGCGGACTGCGGACTGCGGAGTGCGGAAGCGGCCGCGCCTGGTCTCGAAGTCGGGCTCGAGATGAGATGGGCTAGACGCCCGTAAACGCCTTGACCAGCCGTTGGTTCACGTAAACGAAGAAACGTTGACCAAACAGCAGCTTGCGCCGTTTCTCGATAAAGACGGTGTGGCGTTCGTTCTTGCCGACTTCCACCTCGTGCCGTTCCTCCAGAGGTTCGGAGAACAAGCGGACCGATTTTTTCACTTCCTGGCCATTCACCTTGATCACCGTGCTCCCCAGGAGCTGGTTAAAGTTAAATTCCAAGTGATGCTTTTCGGTATCTCCGATCTCGAGTGCGAATCTCATAGCGGATCGCGGTTACGCAAGCCGTTTGCCAAGCCGGCTCCTCCGGGCAGGAAAAATTCGCGATGCCTCAGAAATCCCCATAATTCGCCGCAAAATGGCGATTTCGCCTCCAGGTTTTTTCGCAAGGAATAAAGAAGCTTCTGTCCAGCTTACCCGAGTTGTCCCAAAACAGGACGCTCGCCGGAAAAGCGGAAGCGGAGACACCTCCAAACCTTTCCCACGCACCTCACTCGATATCAATTCGGGCCAGGGCGTACGGCAATAGCCTCAGCTCGAGCTTGGCGCTGACGGACTCAGCGGACTGACCACGAGCCGCTCGAAATTCGTCGGGCTGACGCGTGGCCAGTTCGGCAGTCGTCTCGTCGAGATACCGGACCAAGGCCCGGCAAGAACCTGTCTTGACCTTCAGCTCCTGAAGGTCCGGGGTAAGGTTGGCCACTAAAATGCGCCGTTGCCCCGCCCCATTCACCAAGGTCAAGCCGTCCGCCTCCAGGGGGTGGGTAGACTGGGTCGAATAGACCTGCCTGGCGCCAAACTCCGCCACATCGGCGAACACGTGGTAAACCGGGAACACCGCTCCCGGCTCGGACGGAAATTCGGCCGGAAGCGGCGAGCCGGCATGGGTTTCCATAATCCCCCGCCAACCGGTGGTTTCGAAGTAGGTCAAACTCTGCACGAATCCAGTGCCGGCGAGCCGTGCCAGACTGGCCAGAGTCCAACCGGCGCCAAAGAGTGACAACTGCCGGGGATCGACATCCGACGGCAATTCCCGGAGGCTGCCGGCTTTTTCGGAGTGGGCCTGGAGATTGTTCCGAATGCGGAGGGTGATCGGGGAAACCACCACCGGACGGGCCGTGAACTGGCGGGCGCTTTCAACGTTATGAACCTGCCCGGCGAGGTTTTCGACCAAAGTCACGTTGTCGAAGGCGTGGACCTGGGGGTTGTTCGAATAGCAAAGGAAGGAGGAAGCCCCCGGTTGCGGACGAACGCGGTTCAGTTCGGTAAAAAAGTCGGCGGTGCCTGAGGCGAAGAGACCGTTGGGGGCGCAGGCCTGCAGCTTGGCCCGCACGCGTTGAACGGTTTGTTCGCTGGTGGGATTCTCCGAAACGTGCAGCACGATCCAAAGCTGAACGTTGGGTTTGAGGCGCTGGACGTGTTCGGCCAGGGCTGGCAGGACCGAATCCGTGTGTTCGCACAGAATCAGCCCTGCGTGCAACCCGGCGCCTAGCGCGGCCGCCTCCGTGGCGGCCTGTTCAAGACGCGTCGGCCACGTCGCATCGTCCAGCCGAAGGTCGACACGGAGGTGCGACAATTTCAGCGCCCGCAAGCGCGCCTGCTCTGAAGCACTCAATGGCTGTCCGTGACTGGCCACACACAGGCCCAGCGGTGGAAGGGGCAACGCCGCAGTGGTGGTGATCGAAAGTTGCGGAGTGCGCCCCACGTTGACTGGCAGGATGGGCCGCACCTGTCCCAGGAGAGTCAGAGCGACTGATTGATGCACTTCATCCCCGGTTTTGACGGGGTGCGGCAAGGGCAACGCCAGCGGGGTGCAATACGTTTTGAACGAAGCATCCGTCCAATTGCGTTGGTCCTCCATCTCGAAGGTGTCCCCTTCCATTTCCAGCCGCGCGGTGATGCCCGTCGTGGCGACCTCATAAGAAAGGGCTCGGATATCAAAGAAGGGTTGATGGGGCGAGATGGAGCGGGGGAAGTTGCCTTGTTCGACGGTGCCGTCGACATGCTCGACTGCGGCCGAGAGGCCGCTGCATTCGGTGATGGGATGCAGAATACAGATCCCAATCCGATTACGGAGAAAGTCCGACCGGGCCAGGCCGTCGAAGCTGAAGCGGATTCGGCCCGTCTTTTCGCCGGTGATTACCCCTTTCCAGAAGTAATCGATGGCCCCGCGCTGGCAGAGCGCCTCAAACTCGAGTTGGAACGAATCACTGGCAATTTCCTGCCGGCGCAAGCTGACCTTGGGCGTAATGGTGGCCCAGTTTTGATCGCGGACCGCGGCGTAAACGGCTCGAACCACTTCGTGATCGCCGAGTCGAATCCTTCGCAGGAACGCCGTGTGCGGCTCAAAGAGCAGGCTGAGCGGCCCGGCTCGGAGCTCCAGCGGGCGTGCAGATTCCCCGCCCGAGTAAAGAAACCCTTTGGATAACACGGGCCGGACTCTTGCCGATTCCCCGATGCGATGCAGCTAAATATTTCCCAGTTGCCAGCGGCCGCGCCACTCCCGTAGGCTCGTTGCTGTGGTGGCAATGGGAACAACGAAGGGGCGCATTCTCATCGCTGATGACGATGGAGCCTTTCGACTGGCGACGCAGACCTTGCTGCGGCGCCAAGGTTTTGATTGCGAGAGTGTGCCGGATGCGGCGGGTGCAGTAGAACTGCTCGGACAGTCCGAGTTCGACCTGCTCATCTCCGATATTCACATGCCCGGCAATGCCGCCTTGGAGTTGGTGGAAAGACTGCCTCAGGTCGCCGAGACGTTGCCCGTTATTCTATTGACCGGCCATCCCTCCGTGCAGTCCGCCGCGCGATCGGTGCGCCTGCGCGTCGCCGCGTACCTGGTCAAACCCTGCGAAGTGGAGGAATTGCTTAGTCTGGCCGAGCAGGCCATCGCCAACCACCGGGCTGTTCGTGCGGTGCGCGCCAACCGGCAGCGGATCGAATCGTGGGCTCAGGATCTGGCGCGAATCGAACAGGCCATTGGCTCCCGCAACGAAGTGAGTTCCCTGGGAACGCTCGAACCGTTTTTTAACGTCACCTTGCACAATCTCCTGGCCGTGTTGCTCGATCTTAAGCATTTCACTGAGGCGCTGGCCCAGCAGCCTGGAAAAGAAGGCGTGCTCAAGGAAATCACGTTGCATCGAGCCTTGCGCGATGCCATCGAGGTGCTGGAGCGCACCAAACAATCCTTCAAATCCAAGGAACTGGGCGAGCTGCGGCATCGGCTCGAAACGCTGCTCCAAACTCAATCCAGCGGACAGAAGGGGTAAAGCGGAAAGCGGAAAGCGGCCTGCCACGGCGCAGCCCGTAGGGCGAAGCTGGGAAAGCGGAAAGCGAAAACGCGCGAATCGTCCCGCCTTCGCCTGCGAGCTACGGCGGGCAGGCTTCGTCGTCGTGCTCGTCCTTCGTCCTCGATTTTAGGGGCGTCTTCGGAACGAAAGGTTCAAGGTCCCAATGCGCGTCCGAACTTTCCGAGGTTGAAGCTCTGCATGAAACGCACTGAAAAAACGTTCAACGTTCAACTCAACCGGTGGATCGGCCTGGTGCTGGCCGGGCTTGCTCTTGCCGCCGGCGCCTCGGGCGCTACTCCCACTGACAACGCGGGTTGGCGCCGCTTATTCGATTCCTGGAAGGCGCCATGCGACCCGGTTCGCATCGCCGGCAATCTGTATTACGTCGGCGCCACGGGCGTCAGCTCCTATCTGATCGAGACTCGCGAAGGCCACATTCTGCTCGACACGGGCTTTGAAGAAACCGTCGGGGTCATTCGCACCAATGTCACACGCCTCGGATTGCGCTGGCGGGACATCAAACTGATCCTGGCGAGTCATGCTCATCTCGATCATGTCGGCGGGCATGCCTTGCTCAAGGATCTCACCAGTGCGCAGATCATCATGAGCGCAGCGGACGCCGCTCTGTTGGCCAGCGGCGGCAAGAACGACCTTGGCCCGACGCCTTCCAATCAGGCGATGGCGTACCGGGCGGCACGAGCCGACCGCATCGTCCGGGACGGCGAAACGGTGGCACTCGGTGGGATGATTCTGACCTGCCATCTGACCCCTGGCCACACCCGTGGCGCCACCACCTGGACCACCGAGGTTCCCGAGAACGGGCGGCCGTTAAAAGTCGTCTTCTTCAGCAGCCTCTCTCTGCTGGACGGCACGCCGTTGTTGAACAACAGCAATTACCCGACCTTGCTCCAGGATTACCGGGCCACTTTCGCCAAACTCAGGGCGTTGCCTTGCGACATCTTCCTGGCACCGCACGGCGGCATGTTCGGTTTGGCGGACAAAGCCGCGCGGCTTGCTCGAGGCGAGCGGCCAAACCCTTTCATCGATCCCGGCGCCCTGGGCAAAGCGGTGACGGATGCCGAGAAGGCGGTGGAGGCAGAATTGGCGAAGGAGCGAGCAGCCGGCAAGGAACGAACTGCCAGCCAACAGCCGGTCTCGGACGGGCTTCCACGCAAATCTTCTGCAAACTGAGAGGCGGAAATTCCGGTAGCGATCGCCTTCCACATTCGCTTCAGGTCTTGCCGGGGGGTTCGAGGGCGCGCCAGGCATCCAGGACTTTGGCGAGATGGGCGGGCTCGGGGCGGGCCAGGAGCCGGCGGATATTTTCGAGCAAGGCGGGGATGTGCAGTGGCTTCTCCAGAACTACGTCGATGCCGGCTTGAGCGGCGCGTTGCGCTTGCCCAGAGCGGGCGGTGATGATGATGACAGGAACGAACGGGTACAGCTTCGTCATGATCTGAAAGGCCTGCCAACCGTCGATGTCGGGCATATTGAGATCCAAGAGGATCAGGTCCGGCGGCCCTTCCAGGAACTGGCGCACCGCCTCCCGGCCGTCGTTGGCCAATCGCACCGCAAAATGCTCGAGCTGCAAGACCAGAGCCAGTGAATGGCGGACCGTCGCGTCGTCATCCACCACGAGGATCAGCTTGGGCGAATGATGGAGACTGGCGTGTCCTGGAGCGGTGTGCGGCCGTTCTGTGGAGGAGAGGTGGGAGTCGGCGGCAGACTGGGAGGCCCCGGGAGGCCGGGGAGAAAAGGACACCTCGGTGGACATATTGGTTTTCACGCTGAGGCCTTTTGTAGCACGGTATTCAGTCATAAAGCTCAGGGCAGGTTCTGAATGAAGAGTTACAGTAGCCTTGCGCATGCCGATTGAGCGAACGGCTTTAAATACGCGGTTTGCGCAAGAAAACGTCGCGCTAGTGGTCAGGGATTGTTCAGGGGCCGGTCAATGCCTTACCTGAACTCGTGCTGAGCGGGATGAATGCCCAGTTGCTTGAGTTTCTCGCGCAGCGTGAAGCGGGACAACCCCAGCCAGCGTGCCGCCTTGGCTTGGTTGCCTCGGGCCAGAAAGATCGCCTGAGTAAGAATTTCGCGCTCGGCTTCAGCCAACAGCTGCGCATGAGCGTTCGACACTTCACCGCGTTCGGCCCGGGCCAGCAGCGTAGCGGCAAGGGCCGACAGGGAGTTGGCCGGAGGCGCCTGGTCGGAGCTTCGGGCCGCTAGCGTCTGGCGCGCAGCATCGGCGCCGATGGACAGCCCGCGGGCAGCCAGGAGCAGCCGACGCGTCACGTTTTCGAGTTCGCGGACATTGCCCGGCCACGGATCAGCCTGCAGGACAGCCAGGGCGTCAGCACTGATGGTTGGCCCGGCTGCGCCGAATTCGGCAGCGTAATGGGACAAGAAATGCTGGACGAGAAGTGGGATGTCCTCGCGCCGCTCGCGCAGGGCCGGCAAATGGATCGTGACGACATTGAGCCGGTGAAAGAGATCTTCACGGAACCTGCCTTCACGGATCATGGTTTCCAGATCGCGATGAGTGGCGGCGATGACGCGCACGTCGACGGTGATCGTTTCCGTGCCGCCGACGCGTTGGAAAACCTGCTGCTGTAACACGCGCAACAGTTTGACCTGCGTATGCGCGGGCAGATCGCCGATTTCGTCGAGGAACAATGTCCCCTGGGTGGCTTGTTCGAAGCGGCCAATGCGCCGTTGATCCGCGCCCGTGAACGCCCCGCGTTCGTGTCCGAATAGCTCGCTTTCCAGCAGGTTTTCCGGCACCGCCGCACAATTGATGGCGATGAACGGAGCCTTGCTGCGGTCGCTATGTTGGTAGATCGCGCGGGCGATCAATTCCTTGCCGGTGCCGGTCTCACCTCGCAGCAGGACCGTGACGGGTTTGGCGGCGACGCGGCCGATTTCCTTGTAAACATCCTGCATCGCGCGGCTGCTGCCGACCAGGGCGGCGGGGCCGGACGACGCTTCGGCCGGCAGTGCGACCGGTTCACGCATCAGCCGGCCGGCGTCCGCGGCCCGGTGCAGCAGGCCGATGAGTTCGGGCATCTCGAAAGGCTTTTGCAGGTAGTCGTAGGCGCCTACTTTGGTGGCTTCGATAGCCGTTTCGATGTTGCCGTGGGCAGTCATCAACACGATGGGCAAACGGGGTTGGGCCGTGTGAAGCTGACGCAGCAGGGCCAACCCATCCAGTCCAGGCAGCCGCAAATCCGTCAGCACCACGTCATAGTCCTCACAACCCGCCAACCGCAGCCCCTCATCACCGCGCGTACAGAGCGTGACCCGGAAATCTTCCTCTTCCAGGACCGCGCGCAAGTTCGCAGCCAGACCGACGTCATCCTCGATCAGCAGGATGTGCGGCGGAGCATTCATTGACCTCGATCTTCCGGCGCGCCGGGCCTGTCGTTGGCGCCCCCTCGCGGCGCTTGTGGCAGGACGATGCCAAAGATCGTTCCACGGCCAGCGCGGGTCTGATACTGCAACGCTCCTCCATGCTTTTCAATGATGCGAGCAGCGATGGAAAGACCGAGACCAGTGCCGGCTTCCTTGGTGGTGAAGAAGGGGTCAAACAAACGTTCCTGGATCTCAGCGGGGATCCCCTTGCCGGTATCCGCCACTTCCAGAACCGCCACGTCCCGCAATTGGCCGCGCAGCCGGACATGGTCGGCGCGCAGCCGCAACGTGATGGTGCCTTCGCCCTCGATGGCTTCGGCCGCATTGCGTACCAGGTTGATCAGCACTTGCTTGAGTTGCGCCACGTCGGCCTGGACGAACAGCTCTGGGCCGGGTTCGACTACCAGTCGCACGGCGCGACTGTCCAGGCTGGAGGACATGAGCGCCTGAATCTCGCGGAACGGCGCGGCGGCGGCAAGGATTCTCAATTCCGGCTCCGAGGGCCGGGCGAAGCTCAACACCTCCTGAACGATGCATTCCAGACGGCTGATTTCCGTGCTGATGATCTCCGCGTCTTTGCGGGCCAGCGCGGGCGCATCCAGATGCTTATCCAGCGTGTACAGACGTGCCTTGACCGAAGTAAGCGGGTTGCGGATTTCGTGCGCGATGCCGGCGGCCAGTGTGCCGAGGGTGGCCAGCTTTTCCTGCTTTTCCAACATCTCCTCGCTCTGGACCAGTTTGATGCGAAGCGGCGCGATTAAATCGCGGTAGATCACCCAGCCCAGTCCGCTGACCAGCCCCAACAAAACAAGCAAACTGCCAAGCAACGACGCCCGCAGTTTGGCCAACGCCTGATTGGCGCCAGTTAGAAAGGATTCTTCGGCGACGCGGTGAGCCTCGCTCAGCCGCGTGCCGAGTTGGAGGAGCCGCCTGGATTGCGTATCAAAATCTTCCAGTTGCCCAAATTCCGGGCCGGTCGCGGTCGCAGGCTGCTGGTTGGTATGAAGCCGGCGCGCCGCTGCCAGGTAGATGTCGTAGGTGCTGTTGATCTGGTCCAGCAACGCCCGCTCCTCCGCCGTGCTGAGTTTCGGGTTTTGTTCATCGATCCAGTGATCCAGTTGGGCGCTGGCTTGCTCGAACTCAGTCCAGGTCGCCGGCTCCCCACGAGCCGCGAACCTAAAAATCGCCCCATTGAGCCGCAACAATCGTTGCTGAAAATCGGCGGCGAGCCGAAAGCTCTCCAAATGGGCTCCGGTCAGCTTGCGCTCCAGCTGCGTGATGCGATGCCAGGAGCTTTGGACGCTCCAGAGCATGAGGCCGGCGACCATGCCCATGCCTGCCACTAAAAGGGCAAGCCGCACGCGAAAGGCGGTCGTCATCACGTGAACTGTAGCAGGTGCCCTGCCTGGACCCGTCCCCAGGGCTGCCGTGGACGTGATTGGGGAGGCGACAGGGGATTAAAAGACCCAAAGTCTGGTCTCGTCTTCATGGAATTCATCTCAGTGGCAAGCAGGTTACCAGAAGCCGGGTAAGAGGTTGACCGAAAACCGCTCCCGCCTTCGCCCTGCCCCCCTCCAACCCGCTGCAAACGAAGGCGCTTTCTCGCTGGCACGCTGGCGGCTGATGCTCTTCCAGCAACTGGTCATCCTATGAAGTCTCTTGTTTCCCAACCTGAAACCAGCGGCGGCAACGAGCCCCCAGCCAGCCGCACCGTATCCACTCCTGCAGCCACGCGGCCCTTCCCCGCCCCAAAACGAGTCCTGGTGGTCGACGACGACGCCGTCGTGCGCGCCTCGCTCGCGGCGGTGCTGGATTGCGAAGGTTACGAGGTCATCATGGCGGCGGACGGGCAGGCGGCCATCAAATGCGTCCTGGACCATCAACCCCACGTCGTGCTCCTGGACCTGAACATGCCGAACATGGACGGCTGGACCGCCTTCTCCAAGCTCGAAAGCGTTCAGCCCTTGCTGCCTGTGATAGTCATTACGGCCCGCCCGCACCAGTATCAGAACGCGGTGAGCCTGGGGGTGGATGCGTTCATGGAAAAGCCGCTCAGCTTTCCTGTGCTCCTGCGGGCCATCCACCGGCTCGCTCACGAGCCAATCCCGCGCCATACCAAACGCATCACCAGCCCGGGCTTTGTCACCCGGTTCCTCCACAATCAAATGTCCACGCCTTCTTGACATGACTGCCTCCAACGAGATTCCCCCAGCCCGTCGAGCCCGGCGCGCCGCAGACGCCATCAGCCGCTGTCACGAGTCCACTTCCGCAGCTGTCATGACTGCGACCCAACGCCGTCCTGGCGGGCCAAAGCGGATCCTGTTGGTGGACGACGACGCGGGGGTGCGCGGTTCCTTGAGCGACGTGCTGGTCAGTGAAGAGTATGTGGTGATTCCCGCCAACGACGGCCAGCAGGCCATTGAACTCGCGGGCACCGTGCCGTTTGATCTCGTGATCCTGGACCTGAACATGCCCCGCAAGAACGGCTGGGATACCTTCGAGGAATTGACCCGGCGCCATCCTTTGCTGCCTGTCGTCATCGTCACCGCCCGCCCTAACCAATTGTTCACCGCCGTGGGCGCAGGTGCCGGCGCTCTGCTCGAGAAACCACTGGATATCCCCACTCTGCTCCGCACCATCAAATGGCTTCTGGCCGAACCCGTGGCCACCCGGCTGGCCCGGCTGGCCGGACGCGAAACCGACTTCCATTACTCCGCGGCGCGCGACTAACCGGTCTTCGCGGATTCGCCGTAAGTAATCGGGCGCGCACGGCGCGTCGCGGAGTCAATCGTTGGCTTGTTTAAGGACTAGTACTAGTTGTCCTGGCCTGTCGCGTCCTGGCCAGAAACCCGCTCGACGCCAAATTACAGGCGTCCATCGCGATTTCTCACCAGCCAATGCGCGTCCAAAAAGTTGGAGGTGTCCGCTCTCCGTGAGCCTGAACTCTTGGGCCACCCCGGCCCTCTCCCCGTTGAGGCCGTTGAGGGGAGAGGGAGCAGGCTCATGCCATAGTCGCAACAAACGCTCCGACCAGATGGCGCGTGGCCTCCCTGCACCAGTTTCACTCCATCTCAGAAGAAATCAGGGCTTGGCCATTACGGCCTTTCGATGAAAAAATGGCAACACGTGAACGCGGACCACCAAGCAAGGCCCGATCAAGACGGCCCGGCCAGTCAACCCAACATGGAAAAACTCATCCTGCGCCAATGGCAGGACTCCGATTTGGCGCCGTACAGCGCCATGAACGCCGATCGGGAGGTGATGCGTTATTTCCCGACGCTGCTGACTCCGGCGCAATCCGCGGCTTCCTTGGAGCGATTGCGGGGTGGCATCGCGGAGCGCGGCTGGGGGCTTTGGGCAGTCGAAGTGGACGGCCTCTTCGCCGGATTCACCGGGTTGAACGTCCCCAGCTTCTCGGCGCATTTCACGCCCTGCACAGAGATTGGTTGGAGGTTCCGCAAAGAGTTCTGGGGGCGAGGACTGGCCTGTCGGGCCGCCCGTGTCGCGCTGAAATTTGGATTCACCACCCTGCGCCTGCCCGAGATCGTCTCATTCACCGCGCGGACCAACCTCCGGTCGCGCAAGTTGATGGAACGTCTCGGGTTCCAGCACGACGCCGTCGGGGACTTCGAGCACCCCGCAATCCTTGAGGGCCATCCCCTGCGCCCTCATGTTTTGTATCGACTGCCACGCGCAGAGTGAGCCGCACCAACGGTGCGGTACGAGTTTAGCGCGCTTCCTGAGGTAGCAGCCGACGTTAGATTTGGGTTCATGGGCCCAATTCACGTCCGAAATTCGGAGGTCGAAGCTCTCCATGAACCGACCCTCACCCGGCCCCGCAGTCCCCAAGCCACCCTCTCCCATCCGACCCTGGCTACGCCGGAGGCTTCGCCGAGGCGAGTGGGAGAGGGGCTGGGAGCCTGCCCCGAGCGTTCAAGTCAGGCCGCCGGAGATGGTGAGCGTTTCGCCGGTGACCCAAGCCGAATCAGATGAAGCCAGGAAAACGGCCGCCGTGGCAATGTCCTGCGGCTGGCCAATGCGCCCAAGAGGAGTCTGCGCCTCGACCTGCTTGCGCATGTCGCTTTCGGCAATGCCGGCGGCATGCACGCCTTCGGTTTCCACCATGCCAGGGTTAATCGCATTCACGCGGATCTTGCGCGGACCGAGTTCCTTGGCCAAAGAGCGCGTGATGGCATCGACGGCGCCTTTGGTGGCGCTATAAACCGACGCGTTAGGAAAGCCCATCTTGCTGACGACCGAACTGATATTAATGATGCTGCCTCCGCTCGCCCCGAACTGTTTCACCGCCGCTTGGGAGGCAAGCAACAGGCCCAGCACATTCAAATCGAATTGCTTGGCAAAATGTTCCTTGCTCACTTCCTCCAACGGAGCGAATTCGTAGATGCCGGCATTGTTGACCAGGATATCAACGTGGCCGAACGCATTCTTGGTCTCAGTGAAGAGCCGGTCGATGTCCGCGGCGCGAGCCAGGTTCGCCTGGACCGCCACCGCTTTCCCGCCCTGCTTGGTCACTTCCTTTACCACAGCGTCTGCGCCCGGCTTACTCGAACTGTAGTTGACCACCACGGCGGCCCCTTCCGCCGCGAGATGTTTGGCGATGGACGCCCCAATTCCCTTGGAGGCACCGGTGACAATCGCGACTTTGCCAGCAAGTTTCTTCGTTGATGTGCTCATAAGTATGGTTGTTTTCGTTGTTATTGTTGGAAGCCGGTTTGGTTCGGTTCACTTGCCCACACAAACTCTAAACTAAAGCCCGGCTTCCTGGTTACAGTAGCTCATGCTGGTGACGTGCCAATCGGGCGAGGCAACGTCAAATCGCAGCATCACCCAACGAACACGCGGGTTTGCTGCTTATCGCGTGGCGGAACGTGGCCGGCCGAGGGCAACGCAGATGCGTTGTTCACCCGATTTGCGTTGCCGATTTGTTTAACCACAAAGATCGCAAAGAACGCAAAGACGCGGCGGGAGTAATGGCTGGCGATAGGCTCAATTCTTTGAGATCTATGTGATCTTTGTGGTTAATCCTCTGGGCTTGTCTACGATCAAGAAACCTTTCGTTTAAGCGTTTAGAGAATTGCCAGTTACCTACGCGTCCCTGCCCGGTCAGGCTTCCAGCCGAGCGTCCATCGTGATGGTCGCGTTCAACAACCGCGAGATCGGGCATCCGGCCTTGGCTGCGTTGGCCGCCCCATCGAATTTTGCGGCATCGGCTCCGGGGATCTTGGCCAGAACGTCGAGATGAATCCGGGTGACCGTCCAGCCCGCCTCGAGACGTTCCATGGTCAGCGCGGCGGTGGTGCGGATCGACTCGGGGGTAAGGCTGGCTTTGCCGAGTTCAGCCGACAAGGCCATCGAGAAACAGCCCGCATGCGCTGCCGCGATCAGTTCCTCGGGATTTGTCCCGCGCACATTCTCGAAACGCGTGCTGAACGAGTAAGGCGTTCGTTCCAGAACGCCGCTCTCGGTCGAGATGGTGCCCTTGCCGTCCTTGAGGTTGCCTTGCCAGACGGCGGATGCGGTTCTTTTCATGTTGAATCCTTCAGGTTATCCGCCCGTCACCAGGGCGGCCTGGCCAAAAAGAGTTTTGGGGTTCATAACGCAATGACCAAACGGTGCAGATCGTTGTGATTACATCAGAGGTTTACGCTGCCCTGAGAAGACTTGAAAATGGAACTTTCAGAAACTCGACGTCAACCCCCAGGGCGGACTCGAGAAAGATTGGCGACCAGGATCGCCGATCAAGACTGCGTTCTCGACTATTGCGCCCCGCTTGCTAACTGCCACGCTTGTTCTTGGAAGAATCGGAGAATCCTGCTACCGCGAGCCACTTTTTTGGTTACGCGAGCAGAATTTCTCCTCGAACGACCAGATTTTCGGGAAGCGAACCACCATTTCTGGTCGCGCGAGGACTCGCAGTGCTTCGCGACGCCCGAATCCAGCTCGTTCGACCACTTTTCGTGTCCGTTGACCCAAGATTCCGCGGGCCGCCGCCAGATTTGCAGCTTCGCTTAGGAGAATCCTGCTTCGCCGAGCCAAAATTCTGGTTCGCTAACGAGAATTTCTGCTTACCTAACCAGATTTCCTGGTCCATGAGCCCGTTGGATGGTGAGTAATCCCGCTTGGGGGCTGCAGGTTTTCGATTTTGCTCCTTGCTTTGCGGGATAGTTCCACGGCCATGGGCAGGTATCGGAGCAGGGCGGGCACGCGTTCTGGAGCGAAGAGCACATCTCAGCGGGTGAGTGCGACTCCTTCGGGGTCGTCTCGTTTTTGTCGCGAGCCCCGGGGGGGTACCGTCGTCCCGCGCCACGTACCTACCTATTTAGAGCCTGTCCCGAGCCTGTCCCAGGAACGTTCTCGGGACAAACTTTGTCGGAATCTTGTCGCAAACTTTGTCGAAATCCCAACATTGTCACAAAGTCCTCGACAAAGTTTCCGACGAAGTTTCCGACAAAGGCCGAAATCGCCCTTTTCGGGACAAGCTCTATTTAGCGACGTACAGCTCGCACCGAGGCCCAACGGGCCGTCCATTCATGAGCCCAGGCCGCAGGCCTGGGTTGCCTGCGCCGCGAGCCCCCCTGGGCGCGGTCAATGGCTCCGCGCACCCAGGGACTCGAAAAACTGGGCAAGCATTTGGTTAATTTGCCCGGCCTTTTGAAAGATCACGCCATGGGAGGCAGCGGTGATCTGCTCGTAACGCGCCCCGGGAATGGCCGCCGCCAAGGTCCGGCCGTATTGCGGCAACGCAATCCGATCGGATTCCGCACTCAGCACCAGGGTCGGAATATCTCGAAGTTCAGGCAGCCGGTTCAGCGCATCGTGGCGTCCCAAGGCCCTGAGTTGTTTCATGAGAATCGGCGGTTGATCAGCCAGGTCCCGTCCCACCAGCAAACCCACTTGCGCAGCCAACTCGTCCAGCTCGACGCCTGGCAGGTCATCGGGCGGCATCAACATCTCCAGAAAAGCACGGCGACGCATCCGTCGTGAGCCAAGGCGCGTGCGTAATGTTATCCACAGCACCCACGGGGTAAGCCGGGCGGCGTCTTTGCCCCGGGCAAACGTGCACAACAACGACAGGCTGCGCACGCGCTTGGGACAATCGAGGGCGAGTTGTTGGGCAATGACACCGCCCATGGAATGGCCGACCAAGTGGGCCGACTCCCAGCCGGCAGCATCCAGGAGGGCATGGGCATCTTCGGCCATGGCTTCAATGGAGATTGGCCCACGACAAGGCTGGCTCCGTCCGATGCCGCGATTGTCGAAAGTAAGGGTTTGAAAGCGATCTTGCAGGCCGCGCACTTGAGGGCGCCAACCTTCGCCGGTGACTCCGACGCCCTGAATGAAAAGGATCGGCGGTCCCTGGCCTGCCAACTCGTAGGAGAGCTGGACATCGGCCCGCTCAAGAGAGGATCGGGTTCTGGTCGTTTCCATCGTTTTCCCTTGGTGTTCTGTCTGAGGAAGTCAGCCATGGCACAAAGGACAGTGTGCCCGGTTTGACTGCGCAAACACCGAACGATTATTTGGCGGTGGCAGGAGACGGCACTCCCCCGCCCAGCGCCTTGTAAACCGCAACCAGGCTGGTGGCGGTGCGGGTTTCGCTGGTGACGAGTTGTTCCTGAAGACTGAGCAAGGTGCGTTCGGCGTCCAGCACGCTGAGGAAGTCGGCGATGCCGTCGCGATAACGCTGCCGGGCCAGTTCCACGGCCTCGGCGCCGGCGCGCTCCGACTCCCGCAAATAACCCAGACGCTGGCGTTCGCGCCCCAAGGCGACGAAACTATTCTCGGTTTCTTCCAAGGCGAGCAGGATCGTTTGCTCATAAATGCTGAGGGCGCCCTCGGCCCGAGCGCCGGCCGCCTTGATCCGCTGGCGCACGCGTCCGATATCCAGCGCCGCCCACGAGATATGGGGGCCGAACCCCCAGCTATCGGTGCCGGAAGCGGTGAAACCGGAGAACCGGTTTGCCTCCAGGCCAATGCTGCCGACGAAGGTGACGCGTGGAAACAAGTCCGCCACTTCAACCCCGATGCGCGCCGTGGTCGCGGCCAACGAACGTTCGGCCGCGCGCACATCGGGGCGGCGGCGCAACAATTCGGCCGGGTTGCCCAGCGCAATTTCAGCGGGACCCGGCGGCATGGGACCAGGGGCGGTGATTTCTTCGCGCAAACCGCCGGGGGGTTGTCCACACAGGATGGCGAGGCGATGGGTTGCCTCCTTCAGATTTCTTTCGAGCGGCGGGATGGTGGCCAGGGTGGCGTTCAACAAAGAACGGGCGCGCGCCACGTCGAGCTGGGTGCCTTGGCCACCATCGCGCAGGGCCTCCGCCAGCTTGAGGGTTTGGGCCTGGTTGGTGGCATTGCGCTGGGCCACTCCCAGTTGGGCATACACACCCCGCATTTCCAAGTAATTCGCCGCCACCTCGGCGCGCACGCTCACCAGCAGATCGTCGCGGGAAGCTTCAATCGATTCGACGGTGGCGTGGGCGGCCTCGACGTTGCGGCGGACGCGTCCCCACAGATCCAGTTCCCAAGTCGAATCGAATCCGACCCGGTACAATTCGTTGTGGCGCCCCTCGCGATCTTTGTTTGGCTCGTTCGCCAGGCTGTCCTGAGTGTTCTGGTAGAAATTATTGTTGCGAATGGTGGGCGCGAAGTCGAACCGGGCTTCCCTCCAGAGCGCACGGGCTTCGCGCAAGCGCGCCTGAGCCAGCCGCAGGCTATAATTGTTGGTGGTCGCCATCGCGATGAGCTCCTCCAAGAGGGGGTCCTTGAAGACACGCCACCACTCGGCTTCCACCGGACCCGGCGCCGGCGCCAGAGCCGTAGCGTCGGCAAACCCCGCCGGCTGGGGCGTGGCGGGCGGACGATAGTTCGGGCCCACCGTGCAACCGCTGAGGAACAACAACACCGCGGTTGCCAGCACGGGAAAAGTTTGCAACCAGGATCGGAACGGGAGAGTCATCGTATTCGCATTCATCTCAAGGTGGTGGCCGCTTGCACTTTGGCCGGTGCGGCGGCGCGGTTCGGGCTGGCTTGCAATCGGGCCGTGACTCCACGGATCACGAGATAAAACACCGGCGTCAGCAGCAGGCCGAAGAAGGTCACGCCCAGCATCCCGTAGAATACCGCCGTGCCGAGCGCTTGCCGCATTTCGGCCCCGGCGCCGCTGGCCCGCAGCAGCGGCACAACTCCGAGGATAAAGGCAAAGCTGGTCATGAGAATCGGGCGCAACCGCAAGCGACACGCTTCCACTGCGGCTGCGAACCGGTCGAGGCCAGCCTCTTCCCTTTGCCGGGCAAACTCCACGATCAGAATGGCGTTTTTGGCCGAGAGCCCCACCAGCACGACCAGGCCGATCTGAGTGAAGATGTCGTTGTCCCGGCCGCTTAACCACACTCCGCCAATCGCGCTCAACAAACACATCGGCACGATCAAAATAACCGCCAGCGGCAGGCCCCAGCTTTCGTATTGAGCGGCCAAGACCAGGAAGACAAACACCACGCAGAGTGGAAAGATCAACACAATCGTGTGGCCGGCCAGAATCTGCTGATACGTCAGGTCGGTCCATTCGATGGCAAACCCCTCCGGCAGATGTTCGCGGGCCAGACGCTCCAGGTTCTGAATCATCTGCCCGGAACTGACCCCGGCCACCGTGCTGCCGCTGATATCCGCCGAATAAAACAAATTGTAACGCTGCAGCCGATCGACTCCGCCGATCTTTTCCACTTTGGCCAGGGCCCCCAGCGGAACCATCTCCCCGTGGTTGTTGCGGGTTTTGAGTTGAGCGACGCCTTCCGGGTTGACGCGGAATTTCGGCTCGGCCTGGGCGTAGACCTGCCAGGTGCGTCCGAACAGGTTGAAATCATTCACATAAACCGAGCCGAGGTACGTTTGCAGTCCTTCGCCGATATCCATCATGCTCACGCCCATGCTTTTGGCTTTGTCGCGATCAATCTGGACTCGATACTGCGGCACGTTCGCGCGAAAGCCGGTCAGAAGCGAAACGAATTGCGGATCGCGCTGCGCGGCGTCCAGCAGCATGCGCGTCGCCCCCTCCAAGGGCACCAGACCCGCATTGTTCAAATCCTGCACTTGCAGTTTAAACCCGCCGGCATTGCCAAGACCGCGCAAGGCCGGTGGGGGCAGCACCAGCACGCGGCCCTCCTGGACCGCGGAGAATTTCTGCCGAACGGTCGCCATCAGCTGCTCGCCGCGCAGGCTGGGATCCTTCCGCCGATCAAAAGCGTCCAGCACCAGAAAGGCCGCCCCCACATTGGGCTGGTTGGCCTGCAGCACTGACGAGTAACCTGAGATGGCAAACGTATGCGCCACCCCGGGGATGTGGCGGGCGATTTCGTCCACTTGCCGCACCACGGCGTCGGTGCGTTCAAACGAGGAGGCGTCCGGCAGTTGGATCACCACAATCAGGTAACCCATATCCTGGGCGGGAATGAACCCGGTGGGCACCTTGGCAAAGGCGAACAAACCCAGGCCCACCAACCCCGCATAAGCAATTAAACCGACCAGCGCGACCCGTAACAGGCGCCCGACCAACCCGGCATAGGCGGCGGCGCTGCGACGGAACACATGATTGAACCCGCGGAAGAACCATCCCAACAACGCATCCAACAGCCGCGTGAAACGGTCCTTGGGCGCGCCGTGTGCCGGCAACAGCAGAGCGCACAAGGCCGGACTAAGGGTCAGCGAATTAAAGGCGGAGATCACCGTGGAGACCGCGATGGTCAACGCAAATTGCCGGTAAAACTGCCCCGTAATGCCGCCGATAAACGCCGTCGGCACAAACACCGCACACAACACCAGCGCCACCGCCAGCACCGGACCCGTCACTTCCGCCATCGCCCGGAGCGTGGCTTCCCGCGGGGATAATCCGGAGGAAATAAAACGTTCCACGTTCTCCACCACCACAATCGCGTCGTCGACCACGATCCCGATGGCCAGCACGATGCCAAACAAGGAAAGGTTGTTGAGCGAGAAATGGAACAGCTTCATCACCGCCAGGGTGCCGATCAGCGATACGGGCACCGCCAGCAGCGGGATCACCGAAGCCCGCCACGTCTGCAGGAAGATCACCACCACCACCACCACCAAAAGAATGGCCTCGAGCAACGTGTGCAGCACCGCCCGGACGGACGCGCGAATGAACTGCGTCGGATCATAATTGATCCGATAATCCACCCCCGGCGGAAACGATTTCCGCATCTGCTGCAGCACCCGGTAAATCTCGTCCGCAGTTTCCAGGGCGTTGCTGCCTGGAAGCTGAAAGACCCGCAAGGAAACCGCGTTATATCCGTCCATGTAGGTCTTGGTCGAATAATCGCGCGCGCCCAATTCAACGCGCGCGACATCGCGCACCCGCGTGACATCGCCATCCGTACCGGTTTTGACCACGACGTTGCCGAACTGTTCCGTGGTCAGCAATCGGCCTTGCGCCACCAGCGTGTATTGGAAGTTGATCCCGACGGGCACCGGCGGCTGGCCCAGCGCGCCTGCTGCGATCTGCAAATTCTGTTCCCGCAACGCGCGCGTCACATCTCCCGCCGTCAGGTCGCGAGCGGCCAGTTTGTCCGGATCAAGCCACACCCGCATGGTGAAGTCCTGTCCGCCCAACGAATTGGCATCGGCCACTCCTTTAATGCGGGCGATTCGATCCCGCACTTGCAGCGTGACGTAGTTGGCCAGGTACGCCACGTCGCGCGATCCGTCGGGACTGTAGAACTGGGCAGCGAGGGTCAGATCCGGTGACTGCTTGCGCGCGATGATGCCGAGGCGCCGGACGTCTTCCGGCAGACGGGGCGAGGCGCTATTGACCCGGTTTTGGACCAGCACCTGGGCGTCGTCCAGGTTCGTGCCGAGTTCGAACGTGATGGTGATTTGCACCTTGCCATCGCTGGTGCTGGAGGACGACATGTAGAGCATTCGCTCCACCCCGTTGATCTCCTGCTCCAGTGGCGTCGCCACCGTTTCGGCCAGCGTCTGCGCATCCGCGCCGGGGTACGTAGCCGAGACGATGACGGTCGGCGGGGCGACTTCGGGGTATTGCGCGACGGGCAACCCGAAGTAAGCCAGACCGCCCAGCAAGGTGATGGCGATGCTCAGAACCGCGGCAAAGATCGGTCGATCCACGAAAAAGCGCGGCACATTCATGGCTGGGCAGACCCGGGAAGTTGGACCGTCGCCGCGGTATTGGTCGACATCGGGATCGATTGCGGCTTCACCCGCAACCCGGGCCGCGCCGTCATCAGCCCGCTGATGATGACGCGGTCAGAGGCCGACAAACCTTCGCGCACCACGCGCAGGCCGTCGACGATCGGGCCCAACTTGATGGCGCGATAGGTGGCGGTGTCCTGATCGTCCACCGTCAACACGAAAGCCCGTCCCTGATCGCTGCCGATGGCGCTGTCCCGAATCAGCACCGCCTCATACTCACCGGCGCCCGGAATACGCACGCGGGCGAAAAAACCGGGCGACATCAACTTGTCCGCGTTGGGAAAAACGCCGCGGGCACGGATGGTGCCGGTGGCCGGGTTGAGCTGGTTGTCGACGAAATCGATTCTGCCCTTGTGCGGGAACCCTTGTTCGTTGCCGAGTTCCATCTCGGCCGGGATCGGCTCGAACAAGGCACTGTGTCGTTTGCCTTCGCGATAGAGCTGGCGATAACGCAGAACGGACGCTTCATCGGCATCGAAGTAGCAATAGATTGGATCAACCGAAACGATGGTGGTGAGCAGCGTGGCGCTGGCGGTGCTGCCCCCGGTGACC
>DATLUX010000490.1:0-21576 GCA_035577805.1 Verrucomicrobiia bacterium | reverse complement strand
CGCCACCGTGGAGTCGATCATGGAAAAAATTGATCGAGCACGGGCGACTCTAGACGAGATTAAACCTGGCTGGGCGAAACGGAAACGTCGCAAAAAGCGCCGATAATATGTATAGCTATTTGAGAAACACTACACTAGGAGGCGGCATAAGATCAGGGACAGGAAGCCTCTACTGCACCAGGACTCGATAGAAGCGAGTGGCGTCGTTGGTTACCGTGTGCGATTTGGTGGCCGAAAACCCTGTGGCCACCACGTCTCCCGGCACATTTGTCCACGCGCCGTCGAAACTGGTCCGCGTTTGGACTCGATAGGTCCGGCCGGGCGCGGAATCCCAGAAAACAACGGTCGTGCGTTGGCCTGGAGACGGCTTGTCGCCCGCGGTCTGTAATGCCACCAGACGGAGAGCCGCGTCATGGTCGGCCGGGTTGGTGCCTGTCCGAAACTCTTCCGCATCCCGTTGTCCATCTCCATCGAAATCCCCGGTTCCATCTCTGGCCAGCGTGTTGAAGTAAGTCATCTCCCAGGCATCGTCCATGCCGTCTCTGTCGTCATCGACTCCGGCCAAGTGGACGACGAACACATCGCGGGTGTCGTTGTAATCACCGGGCACCAGGTCACTGGCAAAACTTTCAAACGCCGCGGTGCGTCCGTCGGCGGACAGCAGCGGCGTAGTGGAACCGCGGTTGCCTGTGGCGGTCCCGAGATAATTTTGGCTGAGTGCGAGAGTTACGCCTCTGGTCCGGTCCCGGACGAAGATATCCGTCGCGCGATTGGTGTCATTTGCCACGAGGTCGCTGGCTTTGCTGGCAAAGACGACGTAGCGCGCGTCGAAGCTGAGCAGCGGCGCAGACGAACTTTCGTTTCCGGGATCACCGGCCAGATTCGCGCTCACCAATTCGGTGCGATCGAGCTCCAGGTCTCTGACGTACAACTGCGTGGTCCCCAAGGTCGTTCCGAGCGCCTCGAACGCGACGTAGCGCCCGTCGCCGCTGACCGATGGAGCCCAACAATCGGCGCAGACCAGGAGATTCGTGACCCGAGCGCTGTTCGTAAGTTGCAGCGTTCCCTGCGGTGTCTGCGTTGTTGTGATGGTGATCACCGACTCATTCAATAAATCATGCCGATAGATGAGCCGCGGGGCTGCCTCGAAAACGAGGTAACGAGCGTCGCCACTGAAACACGCGTTCGTGGCTCCATCGGCCAACGGAGCCTCCGCGCTGCGGCCGCTCGGGTCCGTCGAGGAGGCCGTCGTGTAGCTAATCAAACGCAGCGCAGTAACCAAAGGATTCTCAGGGAAATTCACCGGGTCTTGTGCGATCTCTCGGGCCAGGACTTGATAATGTTCTTGCGGGGGGTACGGCTCGGGAGTGAAGTCTCCGGCCTGGCTCAGAAATGCAATCCACTTGCCGTCGGGGCTTAAGATCGGGGCAGTTGACGTTCCGTTCCCCGACCCGGAGCGACTCAAGGTCGCTCGCCCAACTTCCCACGGTACACCGAAAACAACGAAGGAAGGATAGTCGGACCAAAACAAGAACACATCCTCCGATCCCAAGTGGCCTGGATCAACGGCCACAGTCGCCAATCGCCCATCCGGCCCGAGGATGGGCCGTTTCATAGCGTTTGTAAGTGTTCCGGCCAGATATCTGAAATCCTCTGCCAGCAGGTCTCTCCATAGAAAACTATAAGAGTGCCTCACATCAGAACCCCATTGGGTGTAGGCCGCATAACGACCATCCGAAGTGATAGTCGCGAAGAGCACGTCGTTGGTTCCCGGGCCCAGCGGCGCCGTTAAATCATGTGGATTTCTGGCCACGCTCAGCAGCTGATTAGTGTTTATGGCCAGATCGGAGACATAGGCGTCAATAAACCGGTTTGTGTCCCGCCGCCCCAGGTTGCTGTCGTCCGTGCGCAATACCACTCGGCGGCCATCGGCGCTCAGCGCGCCGCCCGCTGCGGTGGCTCGTCCTCGACCTGTCGCCTCAGGCAGATCGGGATGGCGCTCGGAAATCAAGGACAAATCCCCGGTAACAACCGATCGCACGTATACATCGAAAGCCGCGTTGGCGTCTGCCTCGAGCATTTCATCGTCCCTGGTATCCCACGCCACCAATAACCCATCCGCCGACAACGCCAGGGTCGTGTTCTCAGCCACGCCGCCCGGTGTCCCCAAACGGTTTCGGCTCATCCACTGCGCTTGGGACTGCATGTCCCTCACCCAGACTCCAAGCGGGCCCGTGTTAAAACCTCCCAGCGTCTCCGGCGGCGTGGTCCCTGCGAGGTAAGCGACGCGCAGTCCGTCTGCGGATATCACAGGACGACTCAGAAACAGTGGCGCGCCATTTAAACTGATCATCTGCGTTGTATGGGTCACGTTCGTAAAGTAGAATCCAGGCGGTCCATCGTCCGTAATAAAATCGACGCGCTCGACCAGATGCTCGAAATCAATCCGCTGCACAGCGCTCGCCGTCGGTCCGTTGGTGCCGATCGCCACCGCGACGAGGGCAACGTACCGTCCATCGCTGCTCATGGTCAGGCTAAGCGGCCGCAAGCCTAGGGCGAAGCGAGTATAGCGCGGATTGTCCTGAAAATAGTACGGGTAGGTCCCAGGGGGGGCGGCCTCCAAAGGAAAGTTGCGCAGGACCGAGTTGGTCGGCCGGCTTAGATCCACACGAATGACCGCGCCGTTGGACGTCTCGAAGGCCACAAAGCGGCCGTCGTCACTCAGCACCGGATTGGAAGCGGCAAAGGCGCCCCAGGCTGATTCCCGGGGCAAATGAAGGTTCGCGGCGTTGGCCCACAGATTCGAACCTCTCACCAGATCGCGAACATAAACTTCCCCAAGACGGTTGGTGATGCCTGCGACCAAGTTGGCCGCTCGGCTCACAAACGCCACGAAGCGAGCATCAGGAGTGATGGCCGGTGCTTGCGATGGACCGTCCGGACTGGTTTGGCCGTCCTCGGTCAGGCTCACCAACCTGGTGGTGCCCACCAAACGATCCCGAATGAAGATATCCGTCGTCTTATTAAAATCATTCGTCACCAAATCGGAAGCGTCGCTCTCGAACACGACGTAGCGACCATCTCCCGACATCAGAGGGTTAAAAGAAGGGCCGTTGCCCGGGCCTGACCCGGACGCATTCACGCTGATTAAGCTGGTCATCCCGGCCATCACGTCCCGCACGTAAATGTCCGACACATTGTTGACGTCCCCGTCAAGCAGATCGTCCGCGCTGGTCTCGAACGCAACAAAGAGACCATTCGTGGAGAGCGAGAATGAGACTACATCCGAGTTGCCTCCTCCGACGCCAGTACGGCAGACGCTGACGAGTGTGGTATTCCGGGAAACCAGATCGCGCCGAAATAGATCGAGAAACGGCCTCCGGTTGTCGTTCGTCACCAAATTGTTCGCATGACTGAGGAACGCCACACTCAAGCCGTCCCGGCTGAACTGCGGGAAAAACGAATTGCCTGCCCCGCTCTCCGGAACCCGTCCTGGCACAGAGGCAGGACGCACCAGAAGCGGTGCGAGTTGCCCGGGAATAGATCCACGCACGCCCAAGGTGCAGGCTGCAATGAGCAAGAGTTTGTGTGAAAACGACCTCACGCTAGCCTCAGCGATGGTTGATGAAATGCAGGACGGTCTGCGCGCCTTTGAAGACCTTGGACTCCTGCTCCAAGGATTGATCAGAAAGCTCCACCACATGGCCATCGAAGTACAGAAAATGGCCCGTGCTCCCGTGCATGTTGGTACCCCATCGGAAGTTCGGTGAGGGTAACTGGACCCGAACGGAATTGGCTTGCGTGAAGCGGTTGCAGGTTCCCAGCCCGTCCACGCCTAAGTTGCCATCGCCAGCGAGCACGTCATAGCCTCCGAGCGCCGAGCCGCTATGCGACAAAAAGTAGCTGGTCGCTGAGTTCCGAAAATTCGGATGCGCGTAACCAGTCGCTGCCTCGGAAGAAAAGTCACGAGCCGGCCGCCCTTGATCGCTGGGACAGAACAGGGCCTGGGCATATTTCAGTTCATTGGAGATCCAGGAGAAATGCAGCCACACGTTCGCGGTCAACTCATGCTGCATAGTTCCCCCTTCGGAGACCGGCACTTCCTGGGGAGGTCGATCCTGGTGATCGGCGCCCCATAACTGCATGGCCAGACCGATCTGACGGAGATTGTTGAAGCAAACTGCCCGAGCCGACCGCGCCCGATTGCCACTCCACACAGGGGAGATCACCGACAGAAATAGAGCAACTGCCGCCAGCACTGCGACCAATTCCAAGCGCGTGAATCCGAATTGACCGAGTGCGGCTGGGTCAGAACCGGCACGGGAGTACTTTGTCATAACAACGAGCCGTCTGCTGGATGTCGATTCTCAGACCTTACCCGAACGTTGCATGGAAAGTCTAGCTTGAGTCCACCGACGTCATGCATTCGGTTGCTGCCCTGGAGTGGAGCCTTTCAGGGCCGCATCAAGATGAGGATCGGAGGAAGTGTAGGTGATTCCTTGGCCTGGAGCCGACGCACGATGAAGCGGTCCGCCCACGCCAGTGCTGCCCCGCCATCTTTACTGATGGCGTTTCATTCACTCGCCATCTCGTGCTCCGTTGGCCGCGGCATGCTTATCAAAGCCGATATAGATGCGGGCGTTGCCGTTGCGTCCGAGTTCGCGCAAGGTTTCGAGTTCCAACATGCGCAGGAGCGCGGGATGCTGGGCATACGCGGCGGCGGTGCGTTCGCGCTCCTTGAGCCGGCGAATTTCGGCTTCGGTTTGCAAGCGCTGAACTTCGGCGTCGCCTTGGGCGGCCAGATGTTGGGCCGTGGCTTTGGTTTCTGCTTCCAACCGCTGGGCTTCAGCTTTGGCCTGCGCTTCGATCTTTTGCACCTCGGCTTTGCTGCGAGCTTCCACCAGTTGCACCTGGCTCATGCGTTCCGCGGCCAATACTTTGTTCATGATCTCCTGCAGGTTGCCGGGAAAGGCGAGATCCTTCACGTCGGCGCGATGGATGGTAACACCGTAGGTCGCGGCGGTGCTCTTGACGTCCCGCAGGATGTCTTCACTCAGCCGATTGCGGTTGGTGAGAATGTCTTCCAAGGTCGTCGACGCCAGCGAACGACGGGCGGCGAGTTGAACGTCGCTGTAGAGACGGTCCTCGTACTTATCCACGGCGTGCAAAGCGAGCTTGGGGTCGACCACGCGGAACTGGACCAGGATGCTGACCCGCAGCGCGACCTTATCGGCCGTGAGGATTTCCTGACCTTTGATGGTGAGGTCCCGTTCGCGCATGTCCACCAGGACGACTTCGACATAAGGTCCGGTGGGACCGAAGAGGCCTTTGCGCTCGGGAATTTTATAGCGGCCGGCTTCGAGGACCTTCAAGAGCACCCCATCTTCATACCAAAGGCCTCGATGCGTGTCCTTGATGATGATTTCATTTTTAAGCATGTGATCCTCAATCGTGACCGGCGCATGGTCCGCCGTGGGTCAGTGGCAGAACATCGCACCTTCCTGTTTAAACTGGTGCCCCGAAGCGGGGCCGATGTTGAAGCACGGCCAAGAACAGATTGGCAATCTGCTGAGTCACGTTCGCATTGAGTGACAACAGTGCGGTTTGGAGGCCGCTCCATTACCCCGCCGGGGCGGGATCAGTGAACACTTGTCGCTCCGGGAAGTCAACGGCCCGCTTTGAAGTGACCAACGGGTGGTGTGGGCCAGGCGTGGCTCCGCATCTGAGTCCATGATCCTTTGTCGCAAACTTCGTCGGAAACTGAGGTTCATCTCTATCGCCTGCGCTCCAACTGAACATCTTGCGGTCCGGCAACCCGGGAAGAGTGGTGGCATACAAATCCCGCGGGTCCCGGTGTGTTGATGGTGGGCAAACGCACTCGGCCCGTTATGAACAATCCGACTCGGAATTCTTCCTCTTTGCCAAAACCCGGCCGGCGTCCTCGCTTTTCCTGGTTCCTGGGCGCCGGCTGTGTGCTGGTCGTGCTTACCGCTTTTCTCGTTTCCAGGAGCCGGCGGGATCAGAGCGGGCGCGCGTCCTCTGCCAGCCCCTCGTCCGCAGAGCCAACAACGGGCCATGATGCCTCAATTCACGATCGGCCCTTTTTTCATCAGCCCAATCGACGTTCTCCGCTTGAGCCTGGCCTGACGGCGGAGGAGGTCGTCACCACGAAAGTTGCCGAATTTGCTCGCAGCCGCCGGCACCTGGCTCGCGCCATGGCCAAGCGTTTCAAGGTCGCCATGCCGGACGAATTCGAGCGGTTCTTCGACGCGGCGGAGGCTGGCCGTTACGACGAGATGAAGGCCATCTATACTTCCCTGCGCCAACAGCGCGAGAGTGGGGCTGATACCAACTGGTACGGCCCGTGGTGGCGAACCATTATTGAAACTCAAGGCGCCGCGGATGCCGCCCACGAATGGCCCGCGCAGAAGTTGCTCGATTATGGCAACGCCGTGCTCAGCTCGCTAAAACCGGGAATGATCTACGCGGGCGGCACCGACCCAGGCTGTTTTATCCCCACACTCCTGAACGAAACCAGCGACGGCCAGCGCCATGTTGTCCTGACGCAAAATGCGCTCGCCGACAACAGTTACCTCGACTATTTGCGCTTTCTCTACGGCGACCAGATCAAGACGTTGACCGAACAAGACAGCCAACACGCTTTCCAGGAATACATCACCGATGCCCAGAAACGTTGGCAACACGATCAGGATTTCCCAGCGGAACCCAAGCAAGTCCGCCCGGGCGAAGATATCCGCGTGGGTGAGAACAACAAAACCCAGGTTTCAGGTCAGGTCGCGGTGATGGCGATCAATGAAAAGCTTTTCCAAATCCTCATGCAGAATAACCCCGGCATGTCCTTCGCCATGGAGGAATCGTTTCCGTTTGCGTCCACGTTTGCGAACGCCACGCCGCTGGGCCCCATCATGGAACTTGGCGTGCAGAACGACACGGACCGCCTGACCGCCGAGCGCGCCGCTCAATCCGTCGATTACTGGAGAACGACTGCTCAACAATTGTTGTCCGATCCTGAAACACCCGAAGGATCCGACCCGCGCAAGGCCTATTCCAAGATGCTCTCGGCGCAGGCGGGTCTTTTCCTGGCCAACCACTACGAGGCGGAAGCCGAAGCGGCGTTCCGCATCGCTAATGAGATCTGCCCAACCAGCCCTGAAGCCGTGTTTCGCTTTGTCAACCTGCTCGTGGAACAACAGCGCCCCCAAGAAGCCGCCCAGCTCGTCGAGAACGCTCTGGGCGCCGCACCGGACAACCAGCAGTTTGCGAGTCTTCTCGAGCAACTGCGGAGGATGAAACCGAAATAAGAAGGAACGTTCCCAGGGGCGCGTTATTCAAGCGCACGAACGCGGCGTTCACGCCGCTTCAGCGTCCGACGGCTCATGGGCCAAGGATTACCCAACGGCCCGCCTAAAAGGCCCCGATCCCGCGGCAACGCCCCGAATGCGCCCTGGGCGAGCGAGTCTCCCCACACGGAGCTTTCCAAACACCGGGCCCAATGCCATACCTGCCTCATGAACCGTTCCCGTGCCAACCGCTCAGACACCGACATCAGGAGACTCACTTTCGCCCAGGCACAGGAAGTCGGAGCCTCCTCATGTCGCCTGCTCCGACGAGAGTTGTCCCGACGCGATTTTCTCGGCCAAACCGGGCTGATGGGCGCGGGCAGCGCGCTTGGGCTCAGTTTGCTTTCGGCTCCCGCCGCCGAGCAACTCTCGCCCCGGTTCCCCATCATCGCTTTCTCCAAACCGTTCCAGAAGTTTACCGCCGACGAAACCGCCCAACTGGTCACCGAAGTCGGGTGGGAAGGGATCGAGATCCCGGTGCGCGCCAAGGGCCAGATTGAACCGGAACACGCCCCGGATGAACTCCCGAAGTTTGCCGAAGCGTTGCGCCGGCAGAAACGGGATATTTACCTCGTGGCCACTGACATCACGTCGCTCCAGACGCCGCACGCCGAAACGGTGCTGCGCACCATGGCCAAGCTGGGCCTGAAACGGCTGCGCCTCGGATTTTTTACGTATGCGCCAGGCCAACCGCCCCCGGAGCGCCTGAAAGAAATCGCTCCAGCGCTCAAGGACATCGCGGACGCCTGCCGCGACCTTGGTCTGCAAGCCGGATTCCAGAATCATTCGGGCAGTCATTATGTGGGCGCGCCGGTGTGGGACATCTTCTCGATGATTCGCGATCTGGATCCCAAACATATCGGCATGTGTTTCGACATCGGTCATGCCACGGTCGAAGGCGGGCTGTCCTGGCCGATCGAAGCGAAATTGGCCGAACCATTCTATACGGTGGTGATCGTGAAAGATTTCTTCTGGAAGAAGGACCCGGGCGGTTGGAAGGACACCTGGTGTCCGCTCGGCGAAGGCATGGTTAGCCGCACGTTCTTCGATGAATTGAAAAAATCGGCCTACCGCGGGCCCATCTGCCAGCATCACGAATACGATCTGGGCGACGCCAAACAACGGCTCGACCATCTGCAGCACGACTTGAAGGTGCTGAAAGAATGGCTGGCCTGAGGGCCTGGGGTGCATTTAGACACTGCGCCCGGAGCAAACATTTTACTGCCATTCTCACCCCTCACCCTGCCCTCTCCCCGTTGAGGGGAGAGGGGATTGCCGCGGTTAGCATGTTGACTACGTACCGATCTCGCGCTGCTCCAGCGGCAGTGAGTGAATGCGCCCGCAGCATAGTGCGGCTTGCCGCGCTCATCGAGGGCCGCTACAATCCATCGAACTTAGTCAGTATCTCTTGGGAGAACGCCGAACATGTCTGCTTTCACTTTCAAAACCACAGAAGCCGGCCTGAAAGCCATCCTCATAGGAGGGCCAATCGCTCTGGGCATGCTTATAGTCCTGGTGGTCAGCATGGCCTGGCCCGAGTTGCGGGCTGCGAACGATTTGCTGTTCGCTTTCGCAGCGGGGACGGCGTTGGGCTTGAGTGTTTGCGCTCCGATTGCGAGCGCCATTGTTTTCCGCGCGCGACTGCGGCGGTGGTTGACGCAACACGGATCTGTTCTGCAGCGCTGCGCCAGCGTTTTGATGGCATTCGCTTTAGGGTATCTCATCGCTTCGGTGCGCCAACAATCATCGGATGTGTATGTGGCGCTGTCTTTCCTGGTTCTGTCCCTCGCTGTCCTCACGAAGATAGTCTTCGCCATTGCCTGGCACGCAGGAGACGCCGGCCCGGCACCGGGTTCAGGCGGGACAAGGCCGCCGCCACCGGGACCACGGGTGCCTCGCCCACCTGGGGGACGACCGCCGGTATTATCGGCAGCGGCCGTCGCGAAACTTGACGAGGGCTGAAGGACAGATCCGAGCGACCAGCACAGGCACAGGCACAGGGCGAGTTGAGTGATGACAATCGCCTTCAGCAGCATCAACGTCTAATGAGGGCTCAATGAGCAATGCATCACCCCCTCCTCTGCCGACCCCCAAACGGCGCGCGTTGGATCGCCGGGGCAAATGGCTTCTGACATTGCCAGCGCTTGCCGGCGCTTTGATCGCCGCGCTGATGGTGCTCCGCCTGATTGGTTTCATTCGGCTCATGTCCGTTCCGACGTCCGGGATGGCGCCAACCCTTTCGCCTGGCGACAAAGTGCTGATGGAACGGATCACGCTCCTGTCCCGGAAACCTCGCCGAGCAGATGTGGTGGTGTTCAGAACCCGCGGGATTTCCGACCGGCGCGTGCGCTCGGATCAATTCTACGTCAAACGCATCGTGGGCGAACCGGGTGATCACCTGCGGATTTCCTGGGGGAACCTCTATGTGAACGACAAGCGCGTGAGGTTGAGCAACGACGTGGGTGAGATTGTTTACCACCTGCCGCCCGGTGCAGCGAGCTCGCAAGCGCAGATCGATGTGACGGTGCCCGATGGCCAATATTACGTGCTCGGCGATAATTCCACCAACAGCTATGACAGCCGCTTCTGGGGCTGCGTCCCGGGCGGGGATATCATGGGGCGCATCGCCTTGCGCTATTGGCCTCCCAAACGAGCGGGGGGCGTCGAGTGACGGCCATCCGGGAGCGCCAACGGCGCGAGATTCCTTGCTCAGCGACTAAGCTGCTCGTGGGCGGCCCAGAGGGTGCGGATGGTTTCTTCCTGCCCGGAACCGTTGGACAGGGCGGCGCTGGGTTGGTTGACGTTATACCAACGTTTTCCATCCGGCGCTCCGGCCAGGCAGCGAGCACCGGGCATCTGCACGTAACCTTCCGGGTCATGTTCGCGGACCCATTGCCACGCGTAACGCAACCATTCGTTCCGTTCCTTTTCAGGTTGCTGCGAAAACCACGTGATCTCATCCCAGCCCCAAACCCAGAATCTGCCCATCCCTGCCTCGCCGGGCTTTCGGCTCCGGCCGTAGTTATCGAACTCGACCAGGTACGGTAAATGTTCGCAGCGCCAACCGCTGGGCGTGAGGCCCCCGCGGCTGCGCCCGTAAAAGCTGTCAAGAAATCCCACGCGCAATTCCGCGGCGCGCAGCTTGTTGGTGACTTCCGCGATGCGCAGCGGAAAGGAATGAAAATCCAACAGCAGTTTTCCGTCGCGGACCAGTCCGCCATGGGGCACATGCGCGTCGCACAACAAGAAATGCCGGCGCGCGTGTCGGGCAGCGTAACCGCGGGCCCGGCTCAACACTTCCGACCAGTGCTCCAGCTTGGGATCGTTGCCGTTCATGAGCTCGGCCTGGCCGAAATGAATGGCCTCGCAGCCCGCGTCGATGTAGGACGCCGCCAGAGAATAGAACCACAGCTTGGTTTCGGGCCGGCTCACATCCGGCACGGAGGCGCCTTGTCCCCATTGGTTGCTGCCGCGGCCGTTGGCATACACGATCTCTTCGTAGCGAAAGTTGCGTTGTTCCACTGGGCGCTCCAACCCCTCAAAAGCCCACGCTGGAACCGGCAATTTGTCCACGTCCCGCGAGACGATTTCAAACACGCACGCTTGCAGAATGAGCTCAGGATCGGCCTGGTGAATCTTCGCGGCATTCTGCCTGGCGAGTTGCAGTTTTTGCGGGAGCGCCGATTCCCCGCCTTCCTCACGGCCCCACTGATAAACGGCCCGTCCGGCGAACTTGACTCCGCAATTGGTCAGCATGCGCAGATTGTCGTCGAAGTCCCTCGGCCGGGTCAGGAGGTACATCGTGGTCATAGATCGGGAGAGATAGCTGCGCAACACCTGCTCAGGCATGCTCCCGTCAAAATGGTAATCCCCAGCCGCCACTGGCAGTGATGAAACCAGCATTGCCATCCACAGAACCCACCCAAGGCGACCAGAATAAACGGCTATCATGGCGTGGGTGTCGCTTAACAGAAGGCCGTCGTGAGCTCAAATCAAAGTTTAGGTGTTGGTGGTTGGTTCCTAGTTGCTGGTTCCTGGTTCCTAGTTCCTGGTTCCTGGTTCCTGGTTCCTGGTTTCTAGTTCCTGGTTTCTAGTTGCTCGTTGCTCGCTCCTGGTAAATTGGTTGCTAGTTGTTGGCGCTGCGGCCCAACGGGCCGCGTTCCTTGAGCCCAGGCCGCAGGCCTGGGTTACTTGGGCCGCGAAAGCCGCGGCCTGAAGGGCCGCGCTCCAGGTGCATGGCGGACGATGATCGCGATTGTGAGATTGTCTCGACGCCATCGCGCTCCTGTTTGTTGCCCAAGCAAGCTCTTTCTCACGGATGTGGGTAGAGCAAAAGCGGCACAACTTCCTACAAGGCAAGCCAAACCAGCGCTGGTTAATATCATTGTTTCAGCGACAATGATCGGCAGGAATTGAGCTCTCGAGTCACAGAATGCCTGCATCAAGAATCTCAAGAACGTCATGAACACAATTCACCACTCAACTCAGTCTGTCTGTCACACGGACGGACCACTGATGCCGAGATTGAAAATGGTCTGGGGTTATTTTCTGCCTGCGTGGTTGGTTCCCGTGTATTTCCTTTGCGCGAGATTAATTGTTCCGTGCCTCGGGCCAAAGTTGGCAGTCGCGGGATTTATTCTTCTCTTTTGCACGCAACCGATCGCACTCAAAGCAAAACGCCGTTTTACCTGGTCTGAGTTTTATATCTTCTGGGCGTGCATTCCAACGGCCATACTCTTTTCAGGGTTTTATTGTGTTTGCTTCATAGCCCGCCTCGCATGCCGATGACATTCAAAGCGCAATGGCCGACAAGTTTCACCTATGAAGGCGAGTAAGGCGAGCCCTTTACGATCTCGGAAATTGGCGGCAGGCTCCGAGTCGACCGCAAAGACTATGGGCGGGTCCAAGCCGGGGACACGGTCTCAGTACTGAAGGGTGGAAAAGTTCTGGTCAATGATGCCGAACGAACTCTTCAATGATTCATTCGAGGCGCTCCAGGCGCATTACGGACGATGAATTGACTCGACGCCGAATTCGCCCTCCGGCGGCCCTTCAGGTAGAGCGACGCCACAATGACCGTTTACGTGGATGCGCCGCCGCCCATGGGTGGGTTCATCTCAGCGCGAAACCAATCACGAACTGGAGCCCAAGTGTAACCAGTGCCACCAGCCCCGCGTCCACGGCCTCCGCCTCCAGCCACTTGCTTAGCAAAACGAAGAACGTAATGACAGAGGCCAAGATCCCAATCATCGGGATGAAGACCAAGACATTGCAGATGACGGAAATAAGCAGCGCCTGGCGCAGTGTGCAGATGAGTCTCACCATCTTCGTTGCCAACCAAATCACCAGACTCTGGCCCACAACTCCAATGGAGAAGCATAGAAGAGCGCCGAATATTATGCCAAGGATACGCATTGGTCTAACAACCCAGGCTGGCTTACCTGGGCTTTTAGTACATCGGCAATATCCGCCCACGGCTTTACTCGGCACCTTTCCAACAAACAACAACCAGCAACGAGCAACTAGGAACCAGGAACCAGCAACCAGCAACCAGCAACGAGCTAACGCCCCACGCCGTTCGTGGCACTGAGCAGCCGTTGATCGCGCAGCCAGCGCGCGCAGGCATCCAACCACATGGAATAGGGCCGATCGTTGGTGCGGACGCCGAAGTCATGCGCGGTGGACGCGTAAACGTGCAGCTCGGCGGGCACACCGGCGCGTTTCAACGCCAGGTACGCCAGCACACTATGCTCGGGCGGGCTGACCAAATCGGCTCCGCCATGAACCAGAAAGACCGGCGGTGTTCCCGCTGGAAAACGCAAGCCGGGAGCCACTTCATCCTTGTCCTTCGCCTTCAAATAACCGGAATAGACGGGCACCGCAAAATCAGGCCGGCAACTGACCTGATCGACCGCGTCGATTGCGGTGTAACTGCGTTGCTCGAAACTGGTGGCGGTGGCCAAAGCCAGATGGCCTCCGGCCGAGAATCCCACGATGCCAATGCGCCGCGGGTCCAGACCCCACCGCCCGGCTTGGCTGCGCACCAGGCTGACCGCGCGCTGAGCGTCCTGCAGCGGACGCCGCGCCGGTTCGCGTTCAGGCTCATCGGGCCGGCGCGGCACCCGGTACTTCAGGATGATACCGGTGATCCCAAGCGAGTTCAGCCAGGCGGCCACCTCTTCTCCTTCCAGTTCCCAATACAAATTCCAATAGCCGCCTCCAGGACAAATCAACATCGACGTGCCCGTATTCTTCGATTGGATCGGCCGATAGATCGTCAGCGTGGGATTGGTCACGGCGGTGAGCAAACGCGTCGATTCGGTTACCTCCACTTGATCCTTGCCCAACTTCGGGGACGGGCGCTCGCGTTCCGGACCGATTTGGCCGATCTCATCGGGCGGCCGATCGGGCCAAACGTTGATGACCTCGGGCGCATCCGCCGCCGTCAGCTTCCAGCTCATCACGGCGACGGCCAGCAACAAAATGGTTAGGGATCTCATGGAGGACCGGATTATGGGGCGGTTCCAGAACGCAATGCAACGCGCTAAAACGGGCGTCCGGCCACCGCGGGCGCATTCTGGTCGGCATAGCCTTCTTGAGCACTGCGTCAAAGCCGCCCAATAACCATTTCCCGATTCTCAATTCCCATTTTCCAATGGCGCCCGGACGTAGGGGCGCCTCAGTGCGTGCGGCGGCGGCGTATTGGGAATTGGGAACTGAAAACTGAAAATCTGCGATTGAAAATGCCCCCGCTCCCACCAGACCGCGTGCTATCTGATTGCGCCCGGCTGCGGTGGTCTATTAGGATAGGCAAGTCCACCCGCGGGTCCGACTCGACAACGGGCGGAGCATCTGGCCGCTGCCATTCATGGAAACAACAATTGGAACCAGCGAAGAACACGGCATCGATCCACCGCTGAACGCGCGGTGCCCTGAGCTGATCGCCTGGCGCGATCGCTCCTGGCGGCGCGCCTGGCGAGGTCAGTGCCGCTCCCCAGCCAACAGGGATGCGTCCGCCAACGCCGCCGAACTGCTCGCCTTGCTCCTTTTGGTTTTCGGCGTTTTGAGCGGCAATGCCGCCGCGCCGGCCTCCGACGATGCCGCGCTCGCTCCCGTTTACTTCGAGCAATCGATCCGGCCGCTGTTCGGCAACTATTGTCTCAAGTGTCATTCCGCGGAGAAACACAAAGGCGACCTGGATCTGGAACGGTTCCGCACCCTGGAGGAAGTTCGCAAACAGCCCAAGATCTGGCAAAACGTCATCGAACAGCTCGGCTTGGGCGAAATGCCGCCCAAAGACAAACCGCAACCCTCGCCCGCGGACAAGGAGAAGCTCATGGCCTGGGCGCAAGCGGTCCTCGACGAGATCGGCCGTGCTCACGCCGGGGATCCCGGGCCGGTTGTCCTGCGGCGCCTCTCCAACGCCGAATACACGTACACCGTCCGCGACATGACCGGCCTGGAGTCTTTGGATCCTGCACGGGAGTTTCCCATCGACGGCGCTGCCGGCGAAGGGTTCATGAACACCGGCCAATCGCTGGTCATGTCGCCCGCGCTCCTGGCCAAATATCTGGACGCCGGCAAAGACATCGCCCGCCATGTCGTCCTTCTGCCTGACGGCATCCGGTTCTCCAGCAAGGTCACGCGACGCGATTGGACCGAAGAGATCCTGGCGCAGATCCGCGCGTTTTATCGGGAACACACAGACCCCGGAAGCGGCACCAAGGTGAATCTGCAAGGGATCGTATTCGACACCAATGAGGGCGGCCGCCTGCCGCTGGAGCCTTATCTGGCCGCGTTGCTCGCCGAACGAGCCGCCAAGATCGGCGGTCCGACCCCGAGTAAAGCCGGCACAAAAACCGTCGAGAACAACGCGACGAAAGCTTCAGCCGACCACCAATCCGAGCCGCCGGCGCTGAGTCCCAAATACCTGCAAGCCTTGCGTGAAGTTTTGAACGGTTCGGAGCCTTCCCTGCTGCTGGATCTCATCCGGGCGCGCTGGCGGCAGGCCAAGCCGGAGGACGCCCCGGCGCTGGCCGCTGAAATCGGGCGCTGGCAAAAGGCGCTCTGGAAGTTCACCAGCGTGGGGCATATCGGGAAGTTGGGCGGACCCAAGGCTTGGCAGGAGCCGGTCAATCCCATCGTCGCCAAACAGGAAGTGCGCCTGAAAATCACGCCGCCGACGGACGGCAAGGAGATCACGCTTTATCTGGCGGCGCGCGACGCCGGCGATGGCCAGGAGAATGACTTCGTCATTTGGCAGGAACCGCGACTCGTCGCACCCGGCCGCCCGAATGTTTTGTTGCGCGACGTGCGCGAGCTTAGCCGCGTCTTTGCCGAACGTCGCGAGCGCGTGTTTGCCTCGACCGCCAAGTGCCTGGCCGCGGCGGGAGAGATCAGTTCGAACAGCAACCCTGCCGAAGTGGCGGCTCTGGCCCAACGACACGACGTCGAGCCCGACATACTCAGCGCCTGGCTGGAGTATCTCGGACTGAACTCGGGCGGCGCCTCCAAAATCGACGGGCATTTCACCAACACGATCACCAACGGCGGGAACTACGACTTTGTCAAAGGTTGGGGGAAATCTGAAACGCCCAATCTGGTGGCCAATTCCTCCGATCAACACGTGCGGATCCCAGGCAATCTTAAGCCCCACAGCATTGCGGTTCATCCGTCGCCCACCTTGGCGGCGGCCGTGGGCTGGCGCAGTCCGGAATCGGCCACCGTCCGCATTGACGCGCGGGTGACCCATGCTCACCCCGAGTGCGGCAATGGGGTCACTTGGTCGCTCGAGCTGCGCCGGGGCAACACCCGACAACGGTTCGCTTCCGGCACCGCGCAGGGTTCCAAGGAACAGGTGCTTGGTCCGTTCCCGAACGTCACGGTGCAACCTGGTGATCTAATCTCGATTCTGATCGGGCCGCGCGATGGCAATCATTCCTGCGATCTCACGGCGGTTTCCCTCACTCTCACGCCGGATGGCGCAGGCGCCGAAGATCGCAAATGGGATCTGGCCGCGGATGTCTCCGGCGATATCCTCGCCGGCAACCCGCATGCGGACCGCTTTGGGCACGCGGGCATCTGGCACTTCTACACCGAACCTGTCTCCGCTGCCGAAACGGCCCCGATCATCCCGGCGGGTTCGTTGCTGGCCCGCTGGCGAACCGCCGGGGACGCCCAAGAACAGAAGAGGCTGGCCGAAGAGACACAAAAACTCCTCTTGACCGGCCCGCCGGCGCCGCCCGCCAAGGATCATCCCGATACCATTCTATACCGGCAACTGGCGTCCGTCGGCGGACCGCTGTTCGGCGGACTCTTAAAAGCGAGTTCAACTGCCGCCGGACCCTCCGATCGCAGCAGCAGCAGCCACCCGGCCGACCAACGGACTGCGCCGAAGAACGCGGCGGCCGAGTGGGGGTTGCCGGCGAATGCGTTCGGCATTCATCCGCGCGGCCAGGCCATTGATCGCGCCAGTCTTTGTGTGCAAGCTCCGTCAAGTCTGGAAGTGCGTTTGCCGGCGGAATTAGTGGACGGCTGTGAATTCGTGACCACCGGCGTGCTGGATCCGGTCAGCGGCGCCGAAGGCAGCGTGCAATTGGAAGTGAGCACCAACAAACCGGAAGGCGGCCACACGTTGACTCCGGGCACCGCCACGGTGGCGCCGAAGGACGGCATGTGGACCAGTCACAACAACCAGGTGATGCACAGCGCGCCCATGCTGGTCAACGACGGCAGCCAGGCCCGGCGCCGCATCGAAGCGGCTTTCGATGAATTCCGCCGCTGGTTCCCCGCCGCCCTCTGTTACACCAAGATCGTGCCCGTCGATGAGGTCGTCACCCTGACCCTTTATTATCGCGAGGACGACCAACTCATGCGGCTGATGCTCGATGAGACGCAGCGGAAGAAACTAGACCGACTCTGGGCCGAGCTGCATTACGTCAGCTACGATGCTTTGGCCCTGGTGGATGCCTTCGAGCAGCTCTGGCAATACGCCACCCAGGATGCGGATCCCAAAGTGTTCGAACCGCTGCGCCAACCCATTCTCGATCGCGCCGCCGCGTTCCGTCGGTTGCTCACCAATACGGAGCCGCGCCATGTCCAGGCCATAATCGATCTGGCTGCTCGCGCCTACCGGCGCCCGCTCACGTCAGCAGAACAACAGGATCTCGGCGCGCTCTATGGCAAGTTGCGCGCTGAAACCGTCCCGCACGATGAAGCCATTCGGCTGATGCTCGCGCGCGTCCTGGTGGCGCCCGCCTTTTTGTATAAAGGTGAAACACCCGGGCCCGGCACCGGCTCCGGTCCCGTTAGTGACTGGGAACTGGCCACGCGTTTAAGTTATTTCCTGTGGTCATCCGAGCCTGACGCCGAATTGCGCGAAGTGGCGGCCTCCGGCCGCCTGCGTCAACCCGATGTATTGGCAGCACAAGCTCGGCGTATGTTGCGCGACGATCGCGTGCGCCGGCTCGCCATCGAATTCGCCTGCCAATGGCTGCACATCCGGGATTTCGATACGCTCGATGAAAAGAGCGAACGCCATTTCCCTGCGTTCCTCGGATTGCGTGGCGCCATCTACGAAGAATCGATCCGATTCTTCACCGACTTGTTCCAGAACGACGCGTCTATCCTCACCATCCTCGACTCGGACCACACCTTCCTCAATGAAATGTTGGCCAAACATTATGGCATCCCTGGGGTTACCGGCGATGGCTGGCGGCGGGTCGATGGTGTAAAACAGTTCGGTCGCGGCGGCATCCTGGCCCAGGCCGCCACTTTGGCCAAACAATCCGGCGCCTCGCGGACCAGCCCGATCTTGCGCGGCAATTGGGTCGCCGAAGCGTTGCTGGGCGAAAAGCTGCCGCGTCCGCCCAAGGACGTCCCGCGTTTGCCCGAAGATGAAACCGCCACCGAAGGATTGACGGTCCGCCAGCTCGTCGAGAAGCACAGCAGCGACCCGAAATGCGCCGGTTGCCATGTGCGGATCGATCCGTACGGGTTCGCCTTGGAAGGATTCGATGCGATCGGACATCGACGCGACAAGGATCTGGGCGAGCGCCCGATCGACACGCGGTCGAAGCTGTTGGACGGCACGCCGGTCGACGGCCTGGACGGGCTGCGTCGATATCTTTCCACTCAACGTCGCGATACTTTTGTGCGGCAATTCTCCCGCAAGCTGCTCGGGTACGCGCTTGGACGTTCCGTGCAATTATCCGATGGCCCCTTGTTGAACGAATTAAAATCCAACCTCGCCGCCCACGAGTATCATTTCGCCACGGCCATCGAGACGATCGTGCGCAGCCGGCAATTCCGTGAGATTCGCGGTAAAGACGCGGTCGACGAGCACGAAGTCGCGGCAAAGTGAGTTGTTGGTGTTTGGTTGTTGGTTGATGGTTCTTGGTTCCTCGTTGCTGGTTCCCTGGGCCAGATTCAAGACACGGATCCTTCGGCTAGGTGAGGATCGGATTCGACCGCAGGCCTCGTAGGCACGTTTCTTAGGCGGCTACCTCTCTCGTCTTAAATCGAAGTTGGATTCCACCCCATTCCCATTGGTCTGAGGCGATAGGAGTATCACCCGTACAACAACAGATGGAACCAAACGAACGGCGAGAAGAAACGAATATGTTTTTCCACTGCGAGACACACCAGAGGGTAATCGGCTTGCGCAAGCAGCAGGTCGCTCCTGGCGGAAGGCTGGGCAGCACATGGAGGTGCTCCGCTTTCCAGTCCGCTCAGACATTGGACACCGCGGGGCGACGCAATCGAGTGAATGGGCGTCCCGAGGTTCAGTTCGTAAAACACGCCCCGGGTCCTTGCAGGACGGCTGTATTCGTTGTTACGACCGCTGCTCGCCAGGAGCCACAAAGTAAGGCTCGGGATGAGCGAGTGAGTGTGGGATGGCGGGGCCACAAACAGGCCGATATGAAAGAAAGGCCAGGAATGATTTCCTCAGCATTGGCGGAGCTGTCGCTGTGTGTTTCCGAACCGGCATGGTTCCGCGTCCGGACACATCTGAAACATGAACACATTGCCACGGCGCACCTACGCCTGATCCCTGACGTCGGCGTGTTCAATCCCCGACTCCGGCTCTTGCGCTCGACTCGACGCGGCCCGGTCTGGAGCACCGAATCCGTCTTCCCGAACTACCTGTTTGCGCGCTTCGTCTTGGAGCGGAAACTTGAAGCCGTTCGCTTCACGATTGGGGTCGTGAAAGTGGTGCAGTTTGGTGAGGTGGTCCCCCACGTTCGCGTTTCCGAATGGCAACTACACCACGGAGTTGGCCCGCCACGCCAGTCGCTGCGGCGCGACCACCGTGATGACCACCGATCCCTGGTGGGCAGACCAACACGCGCGGCTGTGGCGGTTGCCCCGAGTCCAGCTATTTGAAGGGTTCACCCGTTGCACGCATTGAGATCAAAATCGCCCTGGCAGCCTGCAAAGGGGCCTTGGGGAACCCCGACGGCAGTGGACGGAGGTACCGTGCCTTTGAGCAAGGAGGATGCAGTAGTCGCGTTAGTTCGCTCGATTAATCGCCACGGCGCCCTCGTCTCCGTCCGCCCGTCTGAAAGCCCTTCCTCGCCCACCGATTTCATCCTAAAACAGAAAGGAGGTGAAACAGAATGAAAGAACAACTGAAAGTGAAGGAACTCGAAGTGGAAGAACTGGAGGAGCGGATTGCTCCGAGCGCCACTGGCAATCCGGGCAACAACAATCCGCCTCTTAACAACACGAACAATCCGGGCAACGAAGGCACCGGCGGAGCCGTGTCAACCGGCCGCTGAGAGCCAAGGTCGTGAATCAATCGCCGTCTTCAGGAGACGGCTATGGCTCGATGAGCCGCCTGTCACCGGCCGGCTTATCTGTCCTTGACGCGGAGACCGGTGAACAAACGAGAAAGGTAAACCAATGCAAAGTGTGAAACCGCAGGTAGTGCTGAATGTAGAAGAGCTGGAGGAGCGCATCGCGCCGGACAGCGTCAACGGTGTTCCGGGCGAGAGCAACGGGAATCCCGGCAACGAGGTGTCCAACGGGAGCTCGCCGCAGCCGGGCAGCAACACTCGTGACTCGCACGGAAACTGACTGGTTGACGGGCAAGGTCGCCGCGGCGGCCTTGCTGGCGTGACGGTCAAAGTCCAAAACCACTAAAAACAAGAAAGAAGGTGAGACCAGATGAAAGACCAAATCCTGTTGCATGTAGAAGAACTGGAGGAGCGCGTCGCGCCGACAACGGTCGGGGCGCTGCATAATAATCCTGACAATCCGAACAACAACAACGACCACAACGCGGTTCCCAACGGTGCGATTCCGGAAGGGCCGGCTGGCGCTTAGCCCCTGCCTAATCCGCAAGCAAGCACCAACTCAAACGACATACCGTTGAACTCCAACGGTATGTCGAACAAAACAACACATCCCCAACACTCCAACCCGTCATCAAGAAAGGTAGTGAGATAGTATGACTAACGAAAAACAACCCAACCTCGACCAAATACAACACCACGTAGAACAACTCCACGTCGAAGAACTGGAGGAGCGGATTGCTCCCAGTGTCAACGGCACCGGAGGCTACGACGGCCAACCCGGCAACCAGTGCGCTGCGAAGAACAATCCGTCCGGCAGCGCCAACCCAGAAAACTAAGAGTCCAGTGGTGGGAAGGGTGCGGGATTGTCCCGTGCCCTTCCCGCCGACCATCGATTTCGCCATCGATTTCGCCCATGTCAGCCAGTTCACTAGCTTGGAGGAGTGATTTGCTCGTCAGCCCGCATCAGGCGACAGAGGATAGAGCTTTTGTCATCAAAGATCCTGTGACGGGCCGCTTCTTCCGTTTGCGCGAGATCGAACACTTCATCGCTCGTCAGCTTGACGGCACGATTTCCCTGGAAGAGCTGCAATGCCGGCTTGAGGAAAAGTTCGCCAGCACGGTCTCGACGGAAACACTGGAGCGGTTTATCGAACGGCTCCGCGGCCTCGGTTTGGTGGTCGACACCCGCAACGCCGCGGCCCCGGTTGCTCGGCCTTCTGGCACGGTGCGCGGCAACCTGTTCTATCTGCGATTTAAGGCATTTGATCCGGATCGCCTCTTCGACTGGCTGATCACCAAAGTGCGCTGCTTGATGACGCCGGGGTTCGTGACGTTGTCGGCCGCGATGATTGCGTTGGCGTTTGTGGTCACGTTCTGCAATTGGCCGCAGATCAGCCGGGAGTTTATGGGACTGTGGC
>DATLUX010000489.1:0-19870 GCA_035577805.1 Verrucomicrobiia bacterium | reverse complement strand
CCGCCCGCGGACGTTGCCCAACATTACGCGGCCTTCACTGATATCCAGACCTACGTGGACCAAAGGAGCTACGCGTACGCCGAGCGCTTGCTCGTCGCGGCCGACACCGGTCTGCGGACGGCTCCGCCGGCGAAGACAACGGCTGAACCATAACGGAGAGGACACGCGGGCGAGCTCAGAAATTAAGACCAGTTCGGCCGCCTGGGTCGGTAACGATGTGCTGTTGCTTCTGGAGTTGAACGACGTTGCCGGGGTTGGAGGCGTGCGTCTGGTTCTGGCCAATCTGCGAACCGCTTCCCGCGTTACGGGACCGCTTCACTTTCCCTCACGGTTTCGCGCTACGGAACGGTTTTTTGGCCGGGTGGCGGTCGGCGCCAGGTGGAATCTCCTCATCGCCATAAGACCGGGGCTCGCCTGGATCCATCAGCACCGCGAGGTTATCAATGTTCTTATTCACGCGACCGGCGATGCCGCCATTGGCCCAGTCAAAGTTGGGATCACGGGTGGAAAAGGTGTAGCCCTTAATCTTGACGGTCAAGGAGACCGACTCATCCGGGATACCGCGAAACTCGAATCGGCCATCGGGGTCGAGCGGAGTCTCCGTATGGTCCCAGGCCCGTTCCCGGCCGAGAAACAAGCGCGTATCCGGCGGGACGGGTTGTCCATCTGTGAGCGAGACCTTGCCGGCTAACCGATAGCCAGCAGTCAGAGCAAGGTCGCCGAGCTGAAGCACCGAGCCGTTGGTGCCGCTTTTGATGGCTTTGACGGGCAACGCTCCCTGGTCCTGAAGCGAATCCATCTTGGTGAACAAATAGTAGTCGTTATCCGGCGCGACATTCAGCAGCGCGAAAAAGCCGTTGGCATCGGAGCTCGCCTCGAAATCATGCAGATATTTTCCACAAGTCCGATCGGTAGTGACGAGGCCGACGGCAGCATTTTTGAAGGGCTGGCCATTGCGGACAATTCGTCCGGTAACGGTGACGCCTTCCTGCATGCGGATGAGATGATCGCGGCCCGGCCGAAGAGTCACCCAACGTTTGGCCACCCCTCGCCCGTCCGCCAGGGCGAGGACCGCATTCACGTTTTCCTGGCAGCGCAACGAAAACCGGCCGTGATCATCGGAAACGCCGACCGGATCAACAAAGTCGTCGGTGCCGCCCCATTGCGTGGTGGTGCCGCGTTCGACGCCTTCAGGGCCGATCACCACGCCAACCAACGGTTTGCCGGCGGGGTCAAGCACCATGCCGGTGATGTTGGATTTGGATTTCAACAAGATCAGGTCCAGCGGTTTGAGGACGGCATCGACCGGACCGGCGCCGGGATCGACTTTGGTCAGGAATTCCGGCTGATGGCCACTGGCGACAATCAGCACACGAAACCTCAAGGTCGGGTCGAGCGCTTCGATCGTGAAACGGCCTTGCGCATCTGTCTGAGCGTTCTTGCGGCAGTCCGGATAACAGGATGGACAGGTGCTCGCGGTACCTTTTTTGGGGCCGGCCGTATAGATGAACACGGTGGCCTTGGGCAAAGGCGTGCCGTCACTACGCGTGACGCGCCCGGAAAGATCGGGGCGCGTTTCCGCGGCGACGCGGGCCGACCAGGAGCAGGGAATGGCGACGAATCCAGCCAGAATCAGATAACCGGTCAGGGTTTTCATAATGCTTCCAGGTGAGGAGAGGCGTTTACTTTTTCAGAGCGCGTTCGACGGTAGCGCGGACGCGGGAGCCTTCCAGGTTGCGTCCGACCAAGCGGCCATCCGGATCGATGAGGAAGAGAGCGGGCAAGGTTTCGACATTGAAGGCCTCGGTGACCATGGTCCGGGGTGGGCCCTCGAGGCGGGCGAGGCGCCAGCCGGGTTGCAACGCTGCGCTGGCCTGGCGGGCCGTGGCGGCATCGTCATCGAGGTTAATGCTGAGAAACGCGATGCGTTCCTCGCGAGCCCATTCGTTTTGGAGTTTATTCCATTCGGCGAATTGCTCGGCGCTGCGTTCGGACCACGAAGCCCAAAATGCAATCAAGGTGTATTTGCCTTGGTATTGGTGGAGACTAATCGGTTGACCGTCGAGGGTCTGCGCTTCCAAGGACACGCGGGCCGCTCGTTTCAGCGTGGGGTCGTCCTTGATTGGCACCATCAGGCTGCCGAGATCGAGCGCGGTAGTGCCGGGTGGCACAATCACTTCGCGCACCAACGAACCAAGTTCATCCTCGGCCCGGGTCGCGAATTGACGTTCTCCGGGTTGGCCCGGGTTGGTGAGGCGGATGCGCAGGTCATAGGTCCCAGGGGGAACGTCTTCAGCGCGAAAGGAACCGTCCCGTTCAAATTCGAGCTGATAGAGTCGAGCGGCGCGTGCCTCTTGAAGTTTCACGGTGCCAAAAGTCGCGTCGTAGGCTTTTCGATAGGCGGAGGCGGTCGCGAATTGGTCGATGTTCACCGGGGCAGGCGCAGGCGGCTGTTTGAGCACCAGCAGGTGATCGTCACTCAGCCAATCCACGGTTTGATCCACCTTGTCGGAAATGGCCTGTCCAATGACGGCGCGGCCGCCTCCACCATATTGTACCTCGAGTACTTCACCCGCTTTCACCGTGATGGGCATCGGATGACTTTCTGTGATCGAACGGCCAGTTTGGCCGGGCGGAGTTAACCATCGGCATAACTTGTATTCGCCCGCCGGCACATTGGTGAAGACAAACCCGCCATCGCGCGCGGTGCTGGCGTGATAGTTCAAGTGCCACCCCATCTGCGGCGACCATAAGAGGCACTGCAACATCACGTACAGCCCAGCCTTGGTTTGCCCATCAACCAGGACGCGTCCCCGCACAGTGCCCCATGGTTGCAGGCGCACCTCACGAGCCCGGCCGACCTCTCCGTAAGTCGTGGCGAGGAATCCATCGACATGCGTGACCACCAAAGCAAGATCCTCAGGGACACTCGGCAAGACAAACGCGCCGGCATCGTCCGCCTGCTCCTTGCTCAAGCGATCTCCTGCATAGCGGTCAGGACCGTTGCAAAACACGGTCTCATAAGGATTCACCTGAATCCACACTTTCGCCCGAGCCGCTGGCTCGCCATTGGGTCGCAGAACGACTTTGCGCACATCATCGGCCGGCTGCATAACGAAGTCCGCGTCCCAATCCCCCAAATCGAAATCGCGCCAGGGCGTAATAAGAGTCGCATAACCCTTCGCTCGCAACTCCAGTTGAAAACTTGGATAGGAACCACCCGGCCGAAAGCGGGCCGCCGGCACTTTCAGCTGAAAGCCTCCTTCCGACACTTCGCCCGGCCACTGGAAGCCTTCGTGATCGCCGGTTTGATATTGGACCGACTCGAGCTTCACCCCAGCTTTGGTGCGAGCATTTTTGACTCGCCCGTTGATGATAATTTCCTGATCCATCCCTTCACGCAGCTTGAAGGTCACGTCGCGCTGTTCGGAGGTGATCAGCATTTTCTCGTGAAAGGGCAGCTTTCCGATGGCGACCAAGGCAAAGGGGGCAACCGGCGCGTTGCTCCAGATGAAGGCACCGTTGTCGTCAACCGTTGCTTCGAAATCCAATGCTTGCGCTTCCGACCGGTACTTCTCCACCCCCAGTTTGGCGCCGCCAACCGCTTGTCCTCTCCCGTCCTCCACTCGGACCCGGAGCGGACGCATCGGCGCCACTACCAGACGCACCTCGGGAATATTCGTGGCGACATCTACGACCAGGCTGGTGATGGCAAAATTGGTCGGATACGCGGTGAGAATCAATTGACCCGCCGACAGATGCTGAAATTCGAACCGTCCCGCCGCGTCCGTCCGCGTCTCTCCAGCGCTTTTCGGATTTCCCATGCCGTAACCGGTCTTGATCAGCACTTGCGACAGTGGCGCGCCGTTCGGCTCCAAAACGCGGCCGCGAACGCGCAAACCGCTTCGGAACACAAGGGCAGCCTTGCCCGCTCGCAGATCTGCCAACCGAACCGGCGCTCCGATCTCGCGCGGATCGGATTCGCCTTCCTGAACGAATCGCTGGCTCGAGCCGTCGGGCCGAAATATCTCGATCCTGATCAGATCCAGATCACGCGGAAAATCTTCGATCGACCAACGGCCGGCCGAGTCGGTCACCACGGAATCGGCCCAGAACTGCGGAAATTCCTGGCGCAGCCCGCGCCAGTAACCGCTCCCGAAAATCTTCACCCGCACGCCGCGGAGGGGTGTGCCTTGCTCATCTCGCACCACGCCTCCGGCGGTCAATCCGCGAGCAAGCCGAACCGTGACCTCGGACGGCATTCCGGGACGAACATCTTTGTTGTCCGCCGCCCAACTCAACCCCCGCGGTGCGTAGCCGCGGCATTGAACCGAAATACTGAACCAGGACTGTTGTTGAAGGTGCGCGGAAGGAACTTCGCCCAGGCGAATCATGGCGACCCCGTTCTGGTCCGTGGTCCACCGCGGCGGCGAACTGGAGCCGCCGAAAAATGCGCGGAAGTCTGGAGCCAAAATCTCTGCATTGGCCAACGGCTGGCCGTGCTCAGCATCCAGCACCAGCACTTTCATGGAAGACCCATTGGTGACGGAGACTTTCGGCAGCCCGGCTGTAGACGAAACCGACTGCGTGGGTTGCGAGGGCGCAGAGGCGGTTTGCTCAACTGGTTTACCCGCTCTCGATCCCTTGGCGTTGTCCTGCGCGTCGGTCAACCCAGCCACGGCAAGGCCTCCCAGCAGCACCACCGCGAGCAGCGACCAGCGACGAGCCGGCACGAACGCGGCAATCATTCCGATCCGCTCCTTCATCTGACGTTTGTCCTCCATGATGCCCACCAACCCCGGGGCGGCCGCCTGGTGCGTAATCCGTTCCAGCAAGCGCAGGATGGTTCTCCCGTACTCCTGATTGCGGCCTTCCCCGGCGGTTTCGAGCGCCAACGCGTCACACGCCAATTCGCGATCAGCCCGCCAACGCATAAATCCCACCCAGACCAGTGGATTGAACCAATGCACAATCTGCAGCACGGTCACGATCCAATTCACCAACACATCACGCCGCTTCACATGGGCCAGTTCGTGCAGGAAAATAAAATGCAGCTCAGCCGCGGAAAATGTTTGAGTGAACCCAGCCGGTAACAACAGCCGCGGCCGGAACACTCCGTGCAGCGCCGGGCTGTGTATGCTCGCGCCTTCCACCAACCTCAACGGCGTCCTCACGCGCATGCGGACACGGCATTGTTCCAGGACCGACAGCACCGCCGGATCCGTCACCGAGGGCACCTTGCGCACGCGGCGGGTCACGCGAATCGAACTTACCAGGACATGCCCCGCCAACATCCCCGCACCGATCAGCCACAACGCGAACATCGCGATTGACCACGAAAATCGCCGGGAGCTTGTCACCACCGGAGCAGACCCGGCGACCGGAGCGTTCTTCGTCGATGAAATCCGCTCTGGGGTTTTGTCCGGCCGCTCGGCCGCGTTCGGCGCGCTCACGCTCGACTCGCCATGAATGTAGGATGGAGCAGGAGCGGGGGCCGATGAGACGAATGATTGGTCGGGGGCCTCGGTTGAGGGGAGGCCGCTCGCATTGGCCACTCCACTGGACGCGCCGCGCGCCGCCGGCGTGAAATTAAACACGCTCACTCTCGTTGGCAACGAGACCGGCAGAATCAATCGTCCCACCACCAGCAGCCATAAAGCGCATCGCCAATGCGGCGTCAGCCAGCGGCGAAACATCCATTGGGCCAGAAGCACCATGCAGATGAGCACGGCGCCCTGGGCGGACACTCGACCTAATCCTTCCAGAAAACGCAGCGCCATGGTGTAGGTCGTGTTCATGATTGCCTCCTTTTTTTGGCGGGGGCTTTGGTGGCCTGCCCCTCCAATAGATCATGCAGCTCCTGCAGATCCTTTTTGGTGATGCGCCGTTGCTGAACGAAGTAGGCCAGCATGGGCTGAAGCGATCCGCCAAAGACCCGCGCCAGAAAAGATTCGCTGGCGGCTGCGACGCATTCCTGTTCGCTGACCAGCGGTTGATAAACGTAGACGCGGCCCTCCGGCTCGTAATCGAGCGCTTTCTTTTGCACCAGCCGATTCAGAAAGGCCCGGGTGGTTTTCGGGTGCCAGGTCGGATCGGCCGCCACGAGCGCCTTGACGATATCGGTGGCCGTGATTGGATGCCGTTCCCAGATCACGCGCATGATTTCCCACTCCGTTTCGGTCAGCCTCGGTGCAGTTTTCATCCTCAATAATGATTACAAAGATAATCCAGGGCTGGATTACAGTTTTAATCCAATTGGGGCAAGAACTATTTTTGGGAGAGGGGGACGTATTATTTTCGCCCCGATAGGAGTGAGGTGGCGCCTGTCGATACGGTTCGGCTACAAACGCAGAGACAAGGCCGGCCGCGCCTGGCTCGAATCCGCGAAGCCGAGCTTGGTCCAGACGCGGCGCCGATTACGATTCCGCTTCGGGTCCATTTGGAAGCAAGTCTGCGCCTGCTTGTCACTCCCCCTGCCATCACGGCACGAGACGATAGAATTTCCTTGGCGCCGAAGGTGCCACGGTCACAGTGTTGCTGCCTGCGGGCAAGTTGCTCCAGGGGCCGACGACTTCGTTGGCGCTTTGCAACCGGCCCCCGCCGCTCCACGAGATCTTAAGCGCCCCGGCGCCGTCCGGGGTGATGCTCCGGATCCGGACCGTATCGTTGGTGCTTTGGTAAATTCCGAACCCGAGTTCCGGCGGCAACGGCACCTTGGGTGTTTCCAGACGGACATTGTCGAAGGAGCCGACGAAGGTAACATCCGCGGCCAGCATGCGGATGTTCAGCACGATGGTTTGCACATTGGCAGGATCGAACGCGCCCACGCCGCTGGGCGTGCTGAATTTGTCGAGCGAAGAGCGCACCGTATCCCAGCCGTCGGCGCGGGGCGAATAGGTTTTTACAAACTGGATCCAATTGTTTGGTCCGGACTTAACCTGCATTTCCAACTGGCAACGGAGCCGGCTGGCCTCCTTGAAGTCATAAGAGAACACGTAGTTGGTCCAGCGCTTTCGATCCGATGGCAGCGCCCAAGGGCTGGGAACGTCGTAGGCCAGCCCGAAGGTGGCCGGGGTCGGGGGCCGGGGCGGATTCTGGACCGCCAGAAACACGGCTTGGGATCCGTCGGAGGCCTGGTCATGAACTCCACCGTTCAGATAAATCACGTTGGTGAAGGGCGGATAGACATAGCTCACCCATGGGGCAAAGAGCGTGCCCTCGCCTCGTAACCGATCTTCAAAGCTGTCGATCAAATCCTGCGACGCGCTGGCCGGCGCCGGCCGCTCCGGACCGTCGAATCGAATGTTGTCAAACGATCCCACGTAGAGCGCGTCGGTGTCGATCATCTGCACGTTCACGACCAGCTTGTGGACCCGCGCCAGGTTGAAGTAATCGGTGAACGGCGCGCCTCGCATGACCGTGAACTGGGCCAAGGACGCCTGGATGGTGTCCCACCCGCTCGGCCCGGGTTGATACGCCTTCGTGAAGTGCAGCGCCCCGCCCAAGTCATCCCCCACCTGCAACTCCAACACGCACGCGTGCCCGCCGCTTTCGCGGAAATCAAAGCCAAAAGTGAAATTGGTCCATTGTGCAAAATCCGTCGGCAATGACCAATTCTGGCCGAACACATATTCGAGATAGAACCCCGAGAAATCGCCGCGCGTAGCCGGATTGGTCACCACCAAAAAGGCGGAACGACTCCCCGCTCCGTAGCTTTCACCCTGGACCCCGCTATCCAGATACTGCACCGAACTCGGATACGGATAAATAAACGCGGTCCACGGCGCCAGAAAGGCGGGGTTCGCTCCCGGGCCACGTTCTTCAAAGCCGTCGTGCACATCCGGGGAAGCATTCGGAGCAGGACGCAGGTAAGCGGACCAGGAGAAGGGCGCGCTCGCGTTGGCCGGCACACGGACGGTGAACGTGTGGCGGTCAGTAGCGCGACTGGTCAAATAGTGCTCGGATGCCACCGTCTGCCCGCCCGCCTCCAATTCGAGGACGACATCGTAATGCTCGAACTCACTGAGGACCGGGTCCCACAGGTCCGCGCGACTGAGCAACCAGGGAACCTGCGAGGGTTCATAAGAAGGCAGTTCCTGCCATTCCACGGGGACTTGGTAAGTGGCACCGGGTGTCACTACGTTGGGCAGCACGGTTGGACGCACAGCCCACAACAGCCGCACGGGAAGAATGGTCTCGCTCAAGAGCTGCCCGCCGGTCTCAAGCCAGGCTCGCAGCACGAATTGACCTCCATCCAGTGAGGAGACCCCGATCGGATCGTTCAAGTCCGGATCCGGCACCGTCAATGGCACAGACAGTGTGCCTGTGCCGTTGACCGCCGTCGGCCCGATCCGTGTGAGAGTCTGGGCACGCGGTTGGGTTTGTTCCAAAGCCAGCCCGAGGCTCAAACCCGGGTCGCGCACATCATAGCCGATGGCGACCTGGTAGGGAGTCTCCCGCGGCCACACCGCGACGGGGCCGGATTGCAGCCAGATCTTGTTCGGGTTGCTGTTGATCAAGGAAGCGTCCGAGGCGCCTTGGCGCGCATACGCGTAAAGCACAACATATTCGTCTCCCGCCAATGATAAGGTCACGACGCCGTCGGAGTTGGTCTCGAGGATGCCGCCTTGGGTCAGGTTCTCAACGATGCGCCCGTCGAGCAAGGAATGGGCAGTGACCGTGACAGTAGCCTGGTTGGTATGTTCGTTAAGCAATGAGAGCAGGATGCTGCCGTTGCGGCACACGCGATAATCCGGCAGCACGTAGGCGGCGCCGGGTCCGCTCAACGCCACGGCTGGAGCGAGACCAAAGTGGTTGCTGTAGATCGTGCGCAGCCAGTCATAACGCACGTCCCAATCGCGGGTGGGTGGACGGTCATGAAAAATCGAGGTATCGCCGATCGGGAAGGTGTTGATGGCCGTGCGGCTGTTCCCGACGGTTTTGATCTGAAGGGCAGGCCGCGGCGGCTGCGTGCCATTGAGGCCGGTGTGGGTGGCCACGGTGATGCCGGAATTGGCCGTGATCCCGTGCCAGATTTTCCAGGTCTGAACGGTCTCAGTATACCCGTTGGTGAGTAGCCCCAGCGGGTTTAGCGCGCTAAAGCGGATCGGCCGATAGCTCGTGTCGGGAAACACCGGCTGCGATACGCCTGCATCCCAGCCGGGGACGGCGCCGCTGACATTGAGCCCGAAGACGGAGCTCATCCAATCGATCCAATTAGGATTCGGCTGATGGTAAGTATTAAACTGGCCGGGCAGATCTCCGTTGGCATGAACGCGGATGCCGCGGGGGATGACATCGGTGGCAATGCGATCCAGATCTCCGGGTTCCAGCTGAAAACAACGGGACAGGAGCAAAGCGGGGGCATTCGTATAACTGCCCGCGGCAAACTGGTCGTCATCGAGAATCCCGACCTGGTAGCCCAGCCGCTTCAGGGCACCCCACAACATGGCGTTCTCCTGGTTGGCCCGGGGCCAGCCCATCAACGAACTCCGGCTCCAAAAGAATTGGATGTCCAACGGCGGATCGACCGAGGCCCCAAGCAAATGCTCGATCCCGAGGTTTTCCATGCGCCGAAACGCTTCCACCAGGTTGCCGTAGGCGTGGTTGGTTTTGGCCGTGCGATCTTGCTTCACGATCCCGAATCCGCGCTCGCGAATAAAAACGTCTCCGAACAAATCGCGATCGTTCCAGGTGAACAGATGAGTGCCCATGGCCCCGGACAAAAGCGCTTCCCACATCTGGCCGGGCACGGCCAGGGCCTGTCGTTCGGCGGCGCCCTCCAACAGGTTGTCCGTCGTGCTGTGCCCAGTTTCGGACACCATCACCGGCAGACCCGACTGGGCTTGATGTTTGGCGACGCCGAAATCGCCCGAACGCAGCTCAGCCGATAAGGTGGCCCACGCGTAATTGTTGATCGACCAGAAGTCCAGGGGCGCGCCGGCCGCCGCGCAACGGCTCACGATCGTTTTGGCATCTTCGCAGGTGTAGTTTTCGTCGTAGCCGATAAATAACCCGCCGATCATGGAATAGCTTCGCAGGTGGTTGGGGTCAGCTTTGCGCGCGGCCACGGCTCCCACCGCCACATAATCGCCGATGCTCCGTTCGCGCCATTGAATGAGATCATGGTAGCTCGGGTTGTTGCGATCCGCCGGATAAACGCGGGGCATGGCGATGCCGTCGAAGCTGGTGTAGTTGGTTTTCCACGTCTTGTTCAGGGCGGACAGGTCGCCTCCATAGAAGGCCGACACAAACGCCTGAAAGCTCGCCAGCGAGTAATCATCGAAACCCAGGTAACGATGATCGGGATTCCAGAGATCGAAATAGGCATATTCATTGCCCAGTATCCAACCGCCGATGGCCGGACTGTGCTGGTAACGGCTGGTCACGCGCGAGATGTAATTCGAATAAACCTGGCGCACCTCGGGATGTTCGTAGTTGAGCACGACAGAATTGCTGCCTTGATCATTAACCGCATGCCATCCCACGTGATTGGTGAACCAATCGGGCGCATACTGAAACCCCACCAGCACAAAAAGACGCAGCCCCAGTTCCTCGGCTTTCGCCACCAGAAAGTCGGGTTTGGAAAAATCGAACACGCCTTCGCTGCGTTCCACCTGGTTCCACACCATCTCGCAGCGGACGGAGTTCGCGTACATCTTCTTGAACTCGATCAGGTCATACTCCAGTTGTTCGAAGCTTTGATCGGCGCCCACCGGCGGGTTCCAGGTTTGGTAGGCGATGCCGCGCGGGATAAAATATTGGCCGGTGCCCGGGTCCCAAAAGTAACCGTCATGCACGCGTAAGATCCCGGAGGCAGCCTGGGTTGAACTCGCCGCCGATAACCCCAGCCCGAGCCAGACCCCAAACAAACCGCCTGCAAGACCCGGCCACCCCATGAATCTCGTTGTGCGCTGCATATGACGCCCGGTTCTCAGCCTACCTTGATCCAGATGAAGAAACTTGTATCCGTGCTCGGATGCTCGATGAAACCATGAGCGCATGCACCAAGGCAAGCTTTTCATCCCCGGAAGCATCGGTATAGGCGCATTCGGTTACTGCCCCGGGATCGCGGCCTTTAGGCCACTTCGAGATGGGATCGGAGGAAGCCCCTCGACGGGCTCGGGGCGGGCTGTTGGACAGTTCCTTGGTCCTCGAGCCGACGGACGATGAAGCGGTCCCGCACACGCGGGACCGCGCCCCGAGCTGCCCTGTGCGGGGGCAGTGTCTAAATACACCCCATCGGTATCAGTGCATTCGCGTCGGCATGATCAACAATCACTAATATCACTAATCATCAATGACCAGTCATCAATCCCCCACCCAGCCCCGCAGTCGCGGGGCCACCCTCTCCCATTAACCTGACCTTCGGGAACTCGAAACGCTTGGCCTTCTCACCCCTCACCCTCTCCCCGTTGGTACCCGTTTAGCGCGCGAGGGAGCGCGGCGTTTACGCCGCTTCAATGTCCGGCGGGTCGGCCGCGGTGGGAGCTGCAAGCGCTTGCTCCGATTCCCAACTTGAAGCGGGCTGAAGCCCGCGCTCCGGGGACGCTAAACACGTACCCCCGTTGAGGGGGTTGAGGGGAGAGGGAGTAGGAAAAAGCGTACGGGTGCCGCAGTGGCACTGAGGATCAGCGGCGAGCCGCCAACTCCGCCTCCAATTGGGCGATGCGTTGCTGGAGCGGTTTTATCACCGCGTCCACTTCGGCCGCGGTATAGCGCGGCGTAATGTGTTTGGGACAATTCCAATCGAACGAGACCACGTCGATGAAAACAATGCGCTCCACGATCTTCTGGAGCTCCGGTTCGGCTAATTGCGCGACGAGCGATGGGTGCTGGCGAGCCTCTTCGACCCGAGCACGCCCCAGGATCTTAAGCCGCGTCCGTTGTGGATAGTCCATCAGCAGCAAGGAGACCCGGTTGTTGGCCGCGAGATTTCCGGCAGTCAACAGCTGACGGTTTCCGTGATAATCCGCGAACGCCAATTGAGTGGGGCTGAGCACTCGAACGAAACCCGGTTGGCCGCCCCGATGTTGCAGGTAGGGCCAGCCGGATTCAGTGACGGTGCCCAGGTAGAAGCTGTCGCGCGACCGAACGAATTCCATTTCTTCTTCCGTCAACGGATCGGGCTCCGCCGTGATCGCCGCCGGAGCCCGTCGCCCATAGTAGTGTTCCTGCGCGCGACGCACGGATTCCGTGGCCACAAAGTTAAGATAATGTTCAGCCATGGCTCAGTTTCTCTTGGTTCAGTTCAGTTCTTCAGAATGTCGTGACCTGCCACCCGTCGTGGAAGAGCCGGCGGATGCTGGCCACCGGCGGCACGCCCGGAATCTTGATGATGACGGCGTTTTTCATTTTGTGTTTCCTTCGCGATGCTGTTTTAGGTTGTGCGCCCGGCCCAATCGCCGTGACGCTCCTCGGAGCATCGCCGGATTTTCTCCCGGACGAAAGTGGGCACAAATGAGTGGGGTGGGCACAATTCGGTGTAAATTTATGAAGGCGAACGACAAAAATCTTTTGGCCATCATGCCCAAACTCCAATCAGGACGCGTCGAGATGCTGTTGGAAGACGTGATCGGTTGTCGCTGGACTTTTAGCGTGTTGCGGGCCGTGGCCTCGGGCGTGACGCGCCCGGGCGCGTTGGAGCGCCACATTCAAGGAATTAGCGCCAAGGTCTTGAGCGACCGGCTGCGCCACTTCACGCGCAGCGGGCTGTTCGAGCGAATCTCTTACCCGGAGATTCCGCCGCGGGTCGAATATCACCTGACGCCCTTTGGCCGGAAGTTCCTGCGGTTAATTCGGGAGGTAGAACGCTTGCAGAGCGAACTCGATGCCGGGAAAGGCTGAGGATGCCCGGCAGAAGGATCCGCCGCCCCTGATCGTCCCATGTGCGCGCGACCTGAGCGGAGTTGGCCACGCTGCGCAATTGGCAACAGGGACCGGACATCGCAACCAGGGAAAAGAGCCAGTCCGGACGTTCGTCACGGACTCCGTTCCTTGGCCGGGCGCGTCGCTCCGGCAGGGGGCGCAGGAGCAGCCTGAAATTCCGTCAATCGATCGCTGAAAATCATTCAGCGACCCGGGCGACGGGATGGCACATCGACTGCCTTGCAGGGAGCGGCATGACGTTTAACGTGGAGCAGAAGGAATATCTGGCCGGCCTCTTCGCGGGGATCGCCCAGCGCCAACTGCATCCGCATCCTTATCCTTATGTCGGTCTGACGCCGGAGGACGCGGCCGGGTCCGGCGGCTTGTTCACGGCCGATCCGGCGGCCGGGGGAGTCAACCTGGCGGCGCCGGGCCCAGAGACCATTCACGGCACGCCGCTCGAGGAGTGCACGAAGCAGGAACGGTGGAAACGCGAGTTGCACGGGTTGGATGCCTGGGATCGCCTCCTCGAACACGCGGAGCAGAACAAATTTCCCGATGAAGCGGATCAGTTCCGGTTCCGTTTTCATGGGTTGTTTCATGTGGCTCCCGCGCAGAACTCATTCATGCTGCGGTGCCGGATACCCGCCGGAGAGTTGAGCGGCGCCCAACTGCGGGGCCTGGCCGATCTGTCCGACAGCTGGGGCAATGGGCTGGCTGCGATCACGACGCGATCGAATTTGCAGATTCGGGAAATCCAGCCCAAGGACCTGATCCAGGTGCTCACGAAGCTGGCGTCACTGGGGTTGACGTCGCGCGGGGCCGGCGTGGACAACGTGCGCAACATCACGGCGTCCCCCACGGCGGGATTGGATCCGCAAGAATTGCTCGATGTGCGCCCCTTTGCGCACGCGTTGCATCACTACATTTTGAACCATCGGGACCTTTACGATCTTCCCCGCAAATTCAACGTCGCCTTCGAAGGCGGCGGCACCGTCGACACGGTGGCCGACACCAACGACATCGGGTTCATGGCGGTGCGCATTCCAGGGACGGAAACGGGTTCATCGGCCGAGATCGACGGCGTGTCCCTGCGCGATGGCGCCCGGGTTTGCGTTCCGGCCGGGGTCTATTTGCGGATCGAACTTTGCGGCATCACTGGTCACAAACAGTTCGCTCGCGACGCCGGCCTGGTGATGCGCCCGGGGGAAAGTGTCGCGGTGGCCGCTGCCATGCTGCGGGTTTTCAGCGAACACGGTGACCGCACGGATCGCAAGAAAGCGCGTCTGAAGTACCTGGTCGACCGGTGGGGTGTGTCGAAATTCATCGAAGAAACGCAAAAGAAACTGGCGTTTCCCTTGCTGCAAGTGGACCGGCAGCTCTGCGGCTCGCGGCCACCCTCAGTGCGCCACGGACACATCGGAGTCTATCGACAAAAACAATCCGGCCGAAACTGGATCGGCGTGGTCATCCCGGTGGGCATCCTGACCACCCGCCAGATGCGTCGCCTGGCGGAGTTGGCGCAGAATTACGGCAGCGGCAGGGTGCGTCTGACGCCCTGGCAGAATTTGCTTATCCCCGACGTGCCGGACGGATTTGTCGAGACGGTGAAGCGCCAATTGGTCCGGATGGGATTACATCACGATGCCTCAAACATCATGGGCGGGCTGGTGGCGTGCACCGGCAACAAGGGCTGCAAATGGTCCAGCACCGACACCAAAGGGCAAGCCGTCGCCTTGGGGCAACACTTGAACCAGCGCCTGCAACTGGATCAGCCCCTCAACATTCATCTCACCGGTTGTCCCAATTCCTGCGCCCAGCATTACCTGGGCGACATCGGCCTGCAGGGAGTAACGGTCAACGTTGCCGGCGCGTCGGTCGAAGGTTACAACATCGTCTTTGGCGGCGGTTACGGCCACACCCAAGGCGTCGCCAAGCAAGTGTTCACCGGAATTCCATTCGGTGAAATCCCCGCCTTGCTCGAGCGGGTGCTGCGAGTCTACCTGGGCCAACGGCGCTCCGGAGAATCGTTTGCTGACTTCACCCGCCGCTTCGAGGTTCGAGAACTGCAGGAAATATTCAGCGGCTGACTGCCATGACGTTGGTCCCGGTCATTCCTGACACGGCGCCGTTTACGGCCGAACAGCGCGCGTACCTCAACGGTTTCCTGGCCGGATTGTTTTCACGCGCGCCGGCCGGCGGTGGCGAGCCTGCGGCCGCCCCGCGTTCCCCCGCTCTGCAACCGCTTTCAATTCTCGTCGGCTCCCAAACCGGCAACTGCGAGCGGCTGGCCAAGCGTCTGGCCAAAGAATCCGGCCAACGCGGTTTCGCGCCGACCATTCATGATCTGCTCAACTATTCCCCAACCGAACTGGCGACGGTTTCGCACGCGTTGATTGTCACCAGCACCTTTGGGGATGGTGAACCACCGGATAACGCCAGAGCGTTCTGGGACTGCCTCGCGGCCGAGACGGCCCCAGGCCTGTCCAAAGTTCAGTTCAGCGTCTGCGCTCTGGGCGATTCAAGTTATGCGCGGTTCTGCGGCTTTGGCCGCGCCCTGGACGGGCGTCTGGAGAAACTCGGCGCGAGACGGGTTTTTCCGCGCGTCGACTGCGACGTGGATTATGAAGAAGCGTTTGCCCAATGGATGGCAGGCGCGATGGCCGCCTTCGCCTCCGCGCCATCGCCTTCGTTGTCACCCGCCGACTCCCTGCCAGGCCATGCCATTACCGTCTTCGGAGGGGCCACGGCGGCCACTGAACGCAGTCCCGCCGCGCCCGCCGCAACGTCTGGAACGCGCTCCAAGGAACATCCGTTTCCGGCCCGTCTCAAGACCAACCGTCGTCTGAGCCGCGCGGGCTCCGCCAAGGATGTGCGGCATTTTGAGATCGCGCTCGCCGGATCCGGATTGCGCTACGAAGTGGGCGATGCGCTTGGAATCGTGCCCAGGAACGACCCCGGCCTGGTGGAAGAAATGTTGCACGCCCTGGGTCTGTCCGGCGATGAATCGGTGCCGAGCCCGGCCGGGAGCAGCGTGTCGCTCCGGGAAGCGCTGACCCTTCACTATGAGATCACGCGCATTCCCAAGGCGCTCCTGGAAGCCTGCGCAGCTCACACCCACGATGAATGCTTGAAGCGCGCGGCGGCGCCCGATGCCAACGGTCAGCTGACCGAGTTTCTTCGCGGGCGCGAGATCATCGACCTGCTCCTGGCCGAGCCGCGGGGTCGCTTGGGAGCCGCCGCTTTCGTGAAGTTGCTCCGTAAACTCCAGCCCAGGCTGTATTCGATCAGCTCGTGCCTCATGGCCCATCCGGACGAAGTTCATTTGACGGTCAACGCGGTGCGTTACGAAAGCCTGGGGCGCGCGCGGCGTGGAGTCTGTTCGACTTTCCTGGCCGATCGCGTCCAGCTCGACACGCCGGTGCCCGTGTTCGTTCACATCAATCAGGCCTTTCGCCTGCCCGCGCCGGACGCCCCGCTCATCATGGTCGGCCCGGGCACCGGGATCGCCCCCTTCCGTGCCTTCCTGGAAGAACGCCGCACGACCGGCGCCTCTGGGCGGAACTGGCTATTTTTTGGCGATCAAAAGTTCAACACCGATTTTCTTTATCAGGAGGAGATCGAGTCATACCAACACGATGGGCTACTCAACCGTTTGGATCTGGCCTGGTCGCGAGACGACGCCGAGAAGGTTTACGTGCAACATCGCCTGCGGGAGCAGGCCGGCACGTTGTTTGCCTGGTTGGAGGAAGGCGCGTCCTTCTACGTTTGCGGCGATGCGTCGCGCATGGCCAAGGACGTGGATGCGGCGTTGCATGAGGTCATTGAACAGGCCGGCGGCAAAACCCCCGAACAAGCGTCCGAATATGTCCGCCAACTCAAAATTCAAAAGCGTTACCTGCGGGATGTCTACTAACCCACGCGGCTCCAGTCCGCCTCGCCGGCTGCGACCGCCGCTAGGGCCCGTCTTGGTCACTACGGTGTAGCGGCCGCTTCAAGCCTGCGCATGCTTCCACCGCCGCCGCCAGCCGAATCGGCTCCTGATTCCACGGGATCGCTCACAACCTTGGTCGACTCGTTCCTTCTCCAGCAACAGCAACTCACCGCGGTCGAGCAGTTCTCCCAGTGGCACGATCGCCCGGCCACCACGCCGGCGGCCCACCCTTATCGGCAACTCATTCCTCTGCACGCGCCACGGCCCGGCGAACAATACGCCTTCGAGGTTGACCTGGATCGATGCTCGGGATGCAAAGGCTGTGTGACGGCCTGTCATGCCCTCAACGGTCTGGACGAAGACGAGACCTGGCGCGAGGTGGGCTTGCTTGTGGGAGTGCGCAGTGCGCAGTCCTCAGTTCTCAGTGCTCAGTCCCCAGTGCGCAGTGCGTTGCAGTCCATCCAACAGACTGTGACGACAGCTTGCCATCATTGTTTGGAGCCAGCTTGTTTATTGGGATGTCCTGTCCTGGCCTACGACAAGGATCCAGGCACAGGCATCGTGCGGCATCTGGACGATCAATGTATTGGGTGCAGTTACTGCCTGATGATGTGCCCGTACGAGGTGCCAAAGTATTCGGCCAAACGCGGCATTGTCCGCAAATGCGATCTTTGCCATGGCCGGCTGGCGGCGCAGGAAGCTCCCGCGTGCGTGCAGGCCTGTCCAAGCGCGGCAATCCGGATCACGCTCGTGGAGACGGCCGGCTGGCGTTCTGAACTTGCTGCCTTGGCAGACGACGGGCATCCAGCAAACGCCCAGACGAGCCGGCCATCCGGCAGCCCAACTTCCCAGCGCCGGTCTGCGGCGGAGCACGCAGCCGCCGACCCGCCACCTCGCGCATGGCTGGCGGACTCCCCTGATCCTTTGCTGACTCTGCCCACGACGCGATATGTGTCCGCCAGACCTGGCCACGATCTGTTGGCAGCTGATCATGGTCAGCCGCGCCCAGCGCCTTCGCATTGGCCGTTGGTCTTGATGTTGGTGTTCACCCAATGCGGCGCCGGCGCCTTGGTGGCAGCACTTCAGCTGGGATCACCCCAAATAGCAGCGAGCTCGCTGGCGTTGGTCTGCGCCGGGTTGGGGGCAAGCGTGTTTCATCTCGGCCAACCGCGCAAAGCCTGGCGCATCTGGCTGGGCTGGCGCACGAGTTGGCTAAGTCGTGAAGCCGTGGCGCTGAATGCCTTCGCCGCGACGGGCCTGGCCGCGCTCGCCCTGGTCTGGAACCGGCACGACTGGGCTTGGCCGATCTCCTCTGCGGCTGCGCCAGCGGGCTTGATTTGGGCGCTGGGCGCTTTGGCCACGGTCATGGTGTGGACGCAAACCATGGTTTACGCGAAAACGGGCCGCACGTTTTGGAGGGTGGGTCTGACTTTGCCGCGCTTCCTTGGCACAAACTTGCTGGCCGGCGGCGCGGTCGCATTCTGGCTTCGAAGCGCCCCCGCCATTGCGGTCGCGCTGGTTGTCATCGCGCTGCTCAAAGTGGGTACAGAACTTTCCGTGTTGAAACACGCCGACTCGGATGCAGATCAGTGGACGGCCCTGCGCCGAACCGCGGTTCTGCAAGGGGGACCTCTGCGCGGCCTGCTTGCGCTCCGGTTGCTGCTGATCGGCACCGGCGGATTGTTGGTGTTCGCGGTGGCGGTTGGGAGCGCGGACCAGGCCTGGGCCGGAGTCGGACTGCTCGCCGGGTTGCTGGGCGAACTGGCTGAGCGGCTGCTGTTTTTTACTTCGGTTGCTCCGGACAAAATGCCGGGCCTGCCATGAGCAAGCCGCCGGGAAACACATTGCTGCGCCAGTGGACCGGTCCGTTGACGGCGGATTTGGTGCGGGAGCCTGGTGCTTTTGGTTTGGGCCAGGTCCCCGTGCGGCTGAAGCCCGACGCTACCACCACGGTGGTCTGCGGGTTCTGTTCCACGGGATGCGGGTTGAAGGTCCATTTGCGCAACGGCGAAGCGATCAACCTCACGGCCGATCCTGAGTTTCCGGTGAACCTGGGCTTGGCCTGTCCGAAAGGTTGGGAAGCGCTCACGCCGCTGGAGGCTTCGGACCGCGCCACGGTGCCGTTATGGCGGGAATCGGCCGCCGGCGTTGCCCGACCGATCACCTGGCAGCAGGCCGCGGACGAATTCGTCCGCCGCATGAAGGGAATCCAGGCGCGGCATGGCCCGCATAGCATCGCCTTTTTGAGTACCGGCCAGATCTGCACGGAAGAAATGGCGTTGCTCGGGGCGTTATTCAAGTTCGGCATGGGCGGCCTGCATGGAGACTCGAACACACGCCAGTGCATGGCCACAAGTCATGTGGCTTACAAACAAAGCTTCGGCTTCGATGCGCCGCCCTTTGCCTACACCGATTTCGAGGAATCAGATTGCCTGGTATTTGTCGGGGCCAACCCATGCATCGCTCACCCGATTCTTTGGCAACGCGTGCTCATGAACCGCCGCCGGCCCATTATCATCGTGCTGGATCCACGCTGCACGGAGACGGCGATGAACGCGTCCCTGCACGTGCCGTTGGCCCCGAAGTCGGACTTGATCCTGCTCTATGCCGTCGCCCGGGCGCTGCTCCAGCGCGGTGCGATCAACTCCCGGTTTATCGAGGCTCATACCACCGGGTTTCAGCTCTTCGCCGAATTCCTGCACGGAGGCGGCTTCACTCCGGAGCGGGCTTGTACCGCCGCGGGCATTTCACGCGCCCTGTTCGATCAGCTGATCGATCTCATCGTCAGCCGCGAGCGGGTGAGTTATTGGTGGACGATGGGCGTCAACCAGGGCCATGAGGCCACTCGCACCGCCCAAGCGATCATCAACCTGGCGTTGATGACAGGAAACATCGGACGGCCCGGCACCGGCCCTAACAGCATCACCGGACAATGCAATGCCATGGGTTCGCGTTTGTTTGCCAACATCACGAGCTTGTTGGGCGGCCGCGATTTTAACAACCCGGTCCACCGGGAATTCATCGCCGGCGAACTGGGGCTGCCCGTGGAGCGCATCCCCATGGAACAAT
>DATLUX010000488.1:0-5994 GCA_035577805.1 Verrucomicrobiia bacterium | reverse complement strand
ACCGCCAGATTCGGGAACACGGTGTGATCATGGCAACGCACCAGCGGCACCACCGGACCGAATGCTTCCACCTGCCGTTGCTTGAATTCCCGGATGGTCTTTTTGGGCAGCCCACGCCATTGAGTGTGATCCATCAGCAGCGGTGGAAATTCGTAGCTGTAGGACGTAAACGGGTCGTGGGCGAGATCAGCGAAGCTTTTCTTCCAGACGCGCAATCCCCCGCGGGTGCGCACGAAGGGACAGACCAGCAAGTTTGGATCGTGGATGAATTCCGGAACCAAGACCGACAGCTTATCGGGCAGTTCGTTTCCGTGTTGCTGGCGGTATTCCTGGATGGCGCCGAAGATGATGTTCAGCTGCTTTTCGCAAGCCACGCGATCGGCCGGGCTGGCGCTGCGCGGGGGCGCGGGTTTCGAGCGCTGCTGGGCCGGCCCGCGCCAAACGGACAGGAGCAGGATTGCCCCCGTGGCAAGGAGCCATCCGTTGGCGCGCAGCCGGATGCAGCGTGCGTTCATTAATGTGGAATCGGAATGCCCGACGAGCTGAAGTGCGGGTTCCATTTTCCTTCCACACTGGCGCCTTGGATCTTCCCTCCTGTGATGTAGGGCGTCACATAGAACCATTTCAGGCTCCGCCCATAGCCGCTTTCCCCAGGGATTTGCTTCTGCGGTTCGTGGTCATCGAGATCTCGCAACAGCTCCAAGTACGCATTGCGCGCGGCTGTGTAATCCTCCTTGTCGTTGGCGTCCAGCGCCGCATTGAGCTGTCCAAGATACGTCGTGACCTTGCACAGCGCGTGCTCGAACACGAGCTTCAACCGCGGCATTCCTTTGGGGTTGGCACCCTCCGCTCCGCTGATATTCCCACGGCCAGCGGCCCCTTCAGTCAGCGCTTCGTTACCTTCCTCGTGGCTAAAGTCGGACCCCGGGTGGGGCAGCTTCTTGAGCTCAGTTCCCTCCTCCTGATCTAGGTCGGTTTCCAGTTCCCGCTGGGCGGTGACGTTCGTGAGAACGGAGGCATAATTCTTGCCGAGGTCCCGCAATGTCTCCAGCGGCTCAGCCAGCGGAATGATGCAGTTAAGCGTTGGTGGGACGAGGTCGTCTGGAAGCTCTCCGTAGTCCTCCAGTATGGGCTTTTGGGCGCCCCATTCCGGCGGCACCCAGTTGAAGGGCGGAACAACCCTTAGTGCCTCGGGCGTGAACGTCGTTGGGGTTGATACTGGCATAGTAGGCTCCTTTTGTTTGTTTGTTTTGGTTTTAGTGGTTCAGCAAAATTGTCTCCTGGATGGGGATTGCATCGGCTGCAGATTCCGACTCGCGCGCATCCGGCGCACGAAGCTCCCGGCCTTCCCCGAGGTAAGAGCAGCATGCTTGCGCCACCAATTCGGGTGTAATCAGGTCCATACAGCGCGGGAGATTCCGGACCGTGTCGACACACAGATTCTGCGGTTGATCCTTTTCGTCGCCATCGCCCAGGGGAACGCTGCGGGAACGCCAGCAACCGCCGCGTGCGCAGCAGGGCAATTGCCCGATCGTATGTAAGAATCGATGTCCAGGGTAAGCTTCCCAGCTCGGCGGCTCGCGTCCTCCGGCCACCACCACGCAAGGACGGTCCGCCGGGCGCCCGGGTTTGGTTTCCACGGCCGCGGCCAGGTGCATCAAGAGCGTCACCGGGCAAAGCACTCCATCTGCGTGATAAACCAGGCGAATCAAATCACGCAGCGAAGTTTTCCCGCGCAGGTCAAGCACACCGCGAAGAGACGGATGATAATGAAGGGCGTCGCCCACCTGAACGAACAGCATGCGGTGGCGCAACTGGTCAACCACGGCTTGCCAACGTCGGAAGTGCCACCATTTAATGGTGAAATCGAACTTTCCTCCCGCGACGATGATCCAATACGGGGCATCGGTCCCGAAATGCTTCTGCACCGGGCCAAGGCCGCGTCGCTCGGCCTCGGAAAGATGGATGTCTCCTGCCAGGCGCGTGGGTCGAATTTGCAGTCTCAATTGCTGGTTCAGGTAATCAATGAAGCCGCTCACGAAATGGACTGGATGCAGGTTGGCCTGCTGGATCAGTGGATAGTGGCAGGGCAACACCTGGACCTCCGGGTCGCGGCGGTCCAATGGCGTGATCCACGGGTTGTTCTCCCACAACTCTGGACAGTCGGTGCGCACGTCCGTCAGGAACTGATTGGGATAACAAAGATGAAGATCCCGGACCGCCGCGGTCAGCATCACCACGTCCCCAGGTGACTGGTCGTTGGCCAGGATTATTTTTTTCATGAAGGCGGGGCGGAATCAGCTACAGCCTCCGTCCAAGGCGAAGGAATCAGCGGGCCCTCAATCCGGAATGCCAGCTTCTCCAACTTGATGTCATCCGGCGGTGTTGGAATGGGCACGTAAGCAGTGATCGTGTAGCAATCGTTTCGACGGCGGCCCGCGGCGTCCTCGTTGCCGAAACTCATCTTCAGATTCACCGTGAAACCTCCCTTCACTACCGGTTCCACAATGACGCCCACGGGCGCATATTCATCCTCCAATTCGTCGCGCAGAATCAGGAGGCGCTCGGTGTCCAGCAATAAACGCGTTTCCTCGTCCCGGCGCCTCGCGAAATCCGGCGCATTACGCAAAGCCTGCAGCCCGGCGTGCGCACCGTTCAGCTCGCAGTAGACGGCCAGGAACTCGAGCTTGATGCGGTCGTTGCGGTTGCTTGAGCCCTGGGCGGGAGGCGGTTGGCCATTGACCTGTGGATAATGGCCCGGCTGGAAGGCGAGGCGACTCCTCGGATCGGGCATACGCTCCGAAGGTTGAGGGGAAGGGTGTTCGCTCATGATGTCGTTTGTACGGTCAAATTGGGTCGGACTTTCAGTCGAAGTTGGCTCCTTGCTGATCGGGCCATCGCGAAGGCAGGTTCAGAGCGTCCAGCCCTTGCCGGAGCAACGTTAAATTCCACAGCTCCACCAGGTGCCGATCCGTGGCCGCGGCGAGTTGGCGGCCATCACTGCTGAAGGCCAGCACCTCCAGCGGCAAGTGGTCTGGGCTCTCGAGGGTAGCGGTCAACTCCGGTTGCCTGGAATTGCTGGACGGTAGCCGATAGAGCTGAATCGAATATCGCGACGACGCCACCGCCAGCATGCGTCCGTCCTGGGCAAAGGCCACCGGGGCATGCTGCTCAGAAGCGAATCGGCGAGGAATGGTGAAGGCCGGCTTCGCCCAATCGCCTACGCGATAGCACTGATAGCTGCCTTGAGAACAAGTCGCCAGCCAATGGCCGTCCGGACTGAACGCGAAATACTTGCTGCCGGGGATCCAAGCCGGCGTGTCATCGTCGCGGAACTCGGCCAGATTCCAAAGATAAAGCACGTTGGAAACCCCCAAGTGAGCCGCAAGCCAATTCCCCTGTGGATGCAGCGCCAGATGCGGGTAATAGGCTCCAAGGTGATAATGCTGTAACGCGCCTGACGTTTCGGGAGGCGGCGGGTCGGTTGGGAGTAAAATGACTGCATCCTGCCGCGTCACAGCCGCCTTGATTCGATTCGAGGTCAAACTCATCATGCCCAGCGCCTCCAGGCGTTCCTTGGCAAACAGTCGCTCGACCGCGCCGGCCCGTATGTGTGCGGGCGTGCCCGGAGGCCCAGGCGATTCGGCGACGGACCACCGGAACAGGCCGCTGTCGCTGCTGGCCAGGATGTGCCCGCTATCGCCCGTGAACCAGGCACTCCTCGAGTTAGCCATTGGAATTGCACCCAGCTCCAAACCTGACGCTGCCTGCCACAGAGTGATCTGCCGGCCTGTCGCAGCCAGGAGCCAGCGGTGGTCGGGGCTGAAGTCGAGCGTTCGCACTTCATCTCCGCTGCCGGCCTGCAAGCGCAGAATCGTCAGTTCCTGGCCGAGGACTTTCCAGACGCGGGCCACTCCCGCGGGATCTCCCAGCCCGAGTAAGTGGCTATCATCAGCACTGAAGCACAGCCGGTTGAATGTGCTGCCAGACAGACTCCGGGTCACTTCACGTCCCGTTGCGGGCACCCAAAGCCGAAGGGTCTCATCGCCGCCCAACGAGGCCAGCAAGGTCCCGCGGTGATTGAAGGCGACGGTCGTGACCGGGCCTTCGTGCCCCGACAGTTTAGGGGCGTTGGCGTAACGCTTGGGGTTTTCAAGGTCGTTGGTTGACCAAAGGTAAACACGGGCATCACCGCAGGCGGTCGCGAGCGTATGGCCGCGCGGATGCCACGACAAATCCAAAACCGCATCGCTATGAAATAAGCGAGCCAGACGGTTCGACGGAGTGTAGGACCAGAGTTCCACATAGTGATCATCCGGACTGCTGACGGCGAGCCAGTCGCCCGAGGGATTGAACCGCACCGTCCGTATCGGACGTGGCTCGCCCGAATCCAATCGCGACTGCAACTCCTGCATCAACTCTCCGCCAGGCAGAGTATAGATGCGAATGGACCCGTTCGTGGATCCAACGGCCAATCTGCGCCGGTCGGCAGTGAAATCGATCGCTTCGGGCTCCACGGATTCGGACGGTGGTGCTTCAAAGAGGATTCGCCCTTGCGGCCAGTCCCACAGGACGAATCGATTGCTGTTGTCTCCAACGTAGCTGGCCGCGAGCAGGTTTGTTCCAAGGCCAAAGCGTAGAAACCGAACCGGGCAACCGAAGCCTGGCAGTTCGGCCATTTGTGTGTCGCCGGGCCACCGCCGCACCGTGATTCCGCCGTCGGGCAGCGCCATGGCGGCGATGGACGGGTTGAGAATGACGTCGATCGCATTGGTGCGCGGCAGGGAGGGCACCGCGTTTGTTTCTTCGGCCAGATCGATCAACGCCAGGCAAGCAATGGCTTCGTCGCGCAGATCGGCCCGGCTGGTGTGAGAGGCGAGCGCTTGCCGTAGTGCGTCCAGGCTTTGATACCGTTGTCCGGCCATTCCGCTAGCGCGTCCGGCTTGGGCCTGGGAGTAGTAGGCGCGGGCCAGAGCTCGTCGGGCGTTGCTCGCTTGCCGCGCGGCAATCAAAACCGCGATCGCCAGCGCGGTGACCACCACGGCCGCAAAGGCGCTCGTCCGGATCACGCCGCGGTAGAACGCCGCTCGTTGTCGTCGCGCTTCCGCGTCCGGCATCTGCGCCTCCACCCAACGGCGGTCGAAGACGCGCGAATAAATGCGATTCCGCGGCTTCAGCCGGCCCTGCACCGATTTCACGATTCCCGAAAGCCGCAGGATGCTACCCGGGCGGCTCGTCTCCTCGTCGTCCACCGGTTGACCCCGGCGGACCTTTGAATACAACTCGAGCAACGTCGTCAGGTCCGCCTCACTCCGGAGCAGTCGTTCGCGGACGAAGAGCAGGTTGTCATCGCGTTCCTTGGCCCGATGCGTGAAGAACAGATCTTTCCCGATCCGATCCACGTCCGAAGCAGCCTTTACCCCTGGGGCGTCCGCCACTACCCGGCACAGACGTTGCGTCAGGTACGGATGTCCCCCGGTCCAGTACAGCACCCGATTCAACAATCGTTTCGCCTCGCGAATTCCGGAAGGGGCCGCCCCCGTTCTGCTTTCCAAGCCGTCGCGAGGTTCCCGCGATAGTGCATGCTGCAGCCCCTGCGCCAGCGGTGCCGACTCATCCTCCGTGAAGTCGTGCAGCTCAATTCTGCGTCCGATGTTGAACGGCGTCGTCCGAGTGTCCCGAATCAGATCCGACGGTGTGGCCACCCCCAGCAAGCAGAATGTCACCCGCACGAATGCCGGGTCCTGTCCGCGGCGGTTGTAGCACTCACGAATCGCGGCGAAAAATTCGTCAGTCGAGAATGGCAGACTCCGCACGGTGTCGATCTCATCCACGAAAATGACCAACGCTTGGGTTTTTTGCGCGAGGACCACGTCGCGGATGGATGCGACAAAGCGCTGGCACGGTCCGAGCCGTTCCGTGGCCAGCCAGAATGTGTCCAACGCATCCTCGAGCCGGAGCTGGCGCCCCATTTGGGTCAGCAGACCGTCATAC